>JBJDYS010000053.1:0-47409 GCA_051867595.1 Oscillospiraceae bacterium | reverse complement strand
AAGAACCCGCTGAGACGGAAGCACCCGCCGAGACGGAAGAACCTGCCGAGACGGAAGAACCCGCTGAGACGGAAGAACCCGCTGAGACGGAAGAACCCGTTGAGACGGAGGACGTCGCGGCGGAGGACGCGCAGGACGCGGGCAGTGTCGCCGTCAACACCACAAATTTCCCGGACGCGAATTTCCGTGCGTATATCAAGGCAGAACTTGACAGCAACGGAGACGGTTATCTGAGCAGCGCCGAGATCGCAGACGTAACAGGTATTGTTGTAGATTTTAAGGGTATCACCAGCCTGAAAGGTGTGGAGTATTTCACGGCGCTTGGATACCTGTATTGCGAAAGCAACCAACTTACAACTCTAGATGTAAGCAAGAACACGGCGCTGACGAGTCTGGATTGCGGCGACAACCAGCTGACAAGTCTGGATGTGAGCAAAAACACCGCGCTGGAGTACCTGGATTGCCGCTTCAACCAGCTGACGACGCTGGATGTGAGCCAGAACACGGCGTTGGAGAAGTTGTGTTGCCAAGGCAACCAGCTGACGAGCCTGGACGTGAGCAAGAACACGGCGCTGGTACATTTGGGTTGCTACAGCAACCAGCTGACGAGTCTGGACGTGAGCAAAAACGCAGCGCTGGCGGAGCTGGATTGCGACTGGAGTCAGCTGACAAGTCTGGACGTGAGCGGGTGTACGGCGCTGACGAACTTGAGATGCCAAGGCAACCAGCTGACGAGTTTGGATGTGAGCAAGAACACGGCGCTGACGAGTCTGGATTGCGGCGACAACCAACTGACGAGTTTGGACGTGAGCAACAATATGAAGCTAACGTGGATGAATTGCAACAACAACCAATTGACGAATTTGGACGTGAGCAAAAACACAGCGCTGGAAGCTCTGTATTGTTGCCACACCCAATTGACGAGTTTGGACGTGAGCAAGAACACGGCGCTGAAGGCGCTGTATTGCGACGACAACCAACTGACAAGTTTGGATGTGAGCAAGAATACGACGCTGGAACGGTTGTTTTGCTCTGATAATATCTACCCTGTCACTGTCGGCACAAACCGTCAATTCGACCTCACCACGCTTCCGGGAAACTTTGTCGTCACGAAGGCGAGCGGCTGGAGCGGCGGCACGGTGAGCGGGAATATCCTCACGGTAAACAGCGGAGTGAAGAAAGTTTCCTATACATATGGCTGCGGACAAAACAAGTCTGCGACGTTCACTCTTACGGTTGGCAGCACGACAACGGCTGGCTGGCAGAACATAAACGGCTATTGGTACTATTACGGCGCAGACGGCAAGCCTGTGACAAACAAGTGGGTGAACTCCGGCGGTTACTGGTACTGGCTCAAGAACGACGGCACGATGGCCAAGAGCCAGTGGCTGCAGTCCGGCAGTTCCTGGTACTGGTTCAAGTCGAGCGGCGCGATGGCCGCGAACGAGTGGATCAAGCTGGGCAGTTCCTGGTACTGGTTCAAGCACACCGGCGCGATGGCATCGAACGAAACGCTCACCATCGGCGGCGTGCAGTATATGTTCAAAGCCTCCGGCCAGATGGTGACTGCCTATGCCGGTCCGACAACGGCGGGATGGCATAAGTACAACGGCTATTGGTACTATGTCGGTTCAAACGGCAAGCCGCTGACAAACCAGTGGCTGCCATCCGGCGGTTCCTGGTACTGGCTGAAGTTTAACGGTGTCATGGCGGCGAGTGAAAAGCTCACCATCGGCAAAGCGGAGTATATCTTCAATGCCTCCGGCCAGATGCTGACCGGCTGGGCGGCGTTCGGCGGAAACTGGTACTATGCTTCCACCTCCGGCGCGCTGGTGAAGAGCGCATGGGCAAAGTCCGGCACGAGCTGGTACTGGCTCAACGCCAACGGCGTGATGGCGAAGAGCTCATGGCTGCAGTCCGGCAGTTATTGGTACTGGCTCAAGGCCGACGGTGTAATGGCCAAGAACCAGTGGGTAGCGTACAATGGCTTCTGGTACTGGGTCAAGTCCAACGGCGTGATGGCGGCGAACGAGACGCTCACGATCAATGGCAAGGTATACACATTCAACAGCAGCGGCCGCTGGGTCGTCTGACACAAAACACAAAGCGCCGGGACGAAAGTCCCGGCGCTGTTTTTATCCCATGATCTTATAGAAGATCGCCGTCATCTCCTCCGGCGTCTCGTGATAGCCGCGTTTGCTCCACTCGCAGAGCAGACCGAACAGGGCATAGGAGTAAAACCGATCCTCGTAGCACTGCGCGGCATCCGCGTCGAACTGCGGCATCAGGATCGTATAAAACGCCTCGTATACCGCCATTTCCAGCCCCGAGGTCAGAAGCAGGTCCACGAGCTGCCGGTTTTCATAGTTGAAGCAGAAGAAATCGTTTGCATTCTCAACGGTGTATCGGTTGGGGTGGCTCAGACCGTGCTCCTCCGCCCAGGAGAGCCACAGCTGCACGAGCTTGAAGGTCAGGGCATCGCTTTTGCTGTCGAAGTTCCGAAACCAGGTTGAGCGGTTGACCCCGGCGGCGTCGGCGATCTCGTTGATCGTGATTTTGGCAAAATCCTTCTCCTCCATAAGAGCAATCAGCGCATCCGCCATGCACTCTTTCAGAAATGTGTTTGCGCGTTTGTTGCTGCCCATTCCATGTGTCCTCCTGTGCGACTTTTTGGCCGGGAAGTCGCATTTTAGCGGCTTCGGCTTGTCATAACGGAACGAATTCTTTATAATGATGCGTGCAACTTTAGTTGCTTTCTGCATTTTGAGTTTTGATAAACGTACCATGAAAAGCATTTCGCGTCAAGTATTCATTGAATAGAAGGAGAAAGCATGAAGATCAAGATCACAACGGATTCCACGGCGGACATCCCCAAGGCGTTGTGCGCGCAATGGAATATCACCGTCCTGCCGCTGACGATCCTGACGGACGAGCGGGAATACCGGGACGGCCTCGACATCGAGCCGCAGGAGTTCTACAAAATTCTGGACGAGGCGGAGAAGCTGCCCGTATCGTCGCAGGTGTCGGTGCCGCTGTATGCGGAGCTGTTTGAAAACGTGATGGCGGAGGGATATACCGACCTCATCCATGTCGCGATCAACTCCAAGGGCTCCGGCACCTATCAGGCGGGCGTTCTGGCGAAGGAGATGTTTTTTGAAGAGCATCCCGACGCGGATTTCCGCATCTATCTCATCGACTCGCGGACATACAGCATGGCGTATGGCATTGCGGTGGTCGAGGGAGCGCAGCTCGCGGCGGAGGGTGCCGCGCCGGAGGAGATCATCGCGCATATCGAGGACTGGGTCGCTCATGCCCGGCCCATGTTCGTGCCGCTCGATCTCAAATGCGTGAAGAAGTCCGGGCGCATCACGCCTGCGGCGGCGTTTGTGGGGGATGCGCTGGGCCTGAAGCCCATGATCACGTTCGAGAACGGCGAGGCGAAGATCCTCTCCAAGGTTCGCGGCGAAAACAAGGCGATTACGGCGCTTCTGGAGCAGTGCCTGAGCGAGCGGAAGCCCGGCTCGAATTATGCCTTGGTCTATGGCAATAACAGCGAGGCGTGGGAGAAGCTCCGGACAGCCTGTGCGGGTAAGCTCGATATGCCGCCGATGACGGAGTATCCGGTGGGGTGCATCATCGGCATCAACACCGGGCCGAACATGATCGGCATCATCTATCGCACCTGAGTAGCTGAAAGGAAGCAATATGAAGATCAAATTGGTCGTGGACTGCTCCGCGAACATCTGTCAGCACATCACGCAGGATATTTCCTATGTGCCGCTGAAGATCGTCACGAAGGAAAAGGAATATATCGACACGCCCGAGCTCGACGTTGCCGGGATGCTGCAGGAGCTCAAGGCGTATAAAGGCTCTTCCGGCACGGCCTGTCCGAGCATTCAGGACTGGCTGGATGCGTTTGACGATGCGGACATCGTGTACGGTGTCTCGCTGACGAGCAGTCTCTCCGGCTGCTACAACTCGGCCATGATTGCGGTGCAGGAGTATCTTGAGCGGAAGCCGGATGCGAAGGTGTTCATCATGGACTCCCTGTCCACCGGGCCGGAGCTTGAGCTTCTGCTGGAGAAATATCAGGAGCTGATCGCCGCCGGACTGGCGTTTGAGGAGGTCTGCGAGGGCATTCGGCAGTACAGCGAGCGTACGCATCTCGTCTTTTCGCTGGAATCGCTCGATAACTTCGCCAAGAATGGGCGCGTCAGTCCCGTGATCGCGAAGGCCGTGGGCATTCTGGGGCTTCGCATCGTCGGCAAGGCCAGCGAGAGCGGTACGCTCGAGCCGATGCACAAATGCCGCGGCGAGAAGAAGGCCGTCCAGCAGCTTCTTAACACGATGAAGGAGCTGGGCTACCAGGGAGGAAAGGTACGCATCTCGCATACCTTCAACCCCGACGGCGCGCAGGCCGTTGCCGGGCTTATCCGGGAGGAGTTCCCGGACTGCGACCTGTCGATCACCCCGAACCGCGGCCTCTGCTGCTTCTATGCGGAGGAGGGCAGCATCCTCGTGGGTTTTGAGGATCGGTAACAGAATACGGATAGAAAGCAGTTGGGGTGACCCGGCTGCTTTTCTGCGTTTGGAGCAAAACTTGTGCGTTGCCATTTGGCCGGGAATGTGTTACACTCTGAGTATGTGAAAAATGCGACGCATGGAGCGCGCAAAAAAACAATTTCCGAAAGGAGTCACCATGAAAAAGCTTCTCAGCATCATCCTCTGCCTTTCTCTGGTTCTGTGCCTCGGCGCGGCGGCGTTTGCCTCCGGCGAGCCCTCCGGAGAGAAGGTCATCACCGCTGTGGCGCTGAGCGAGAAGGACGCAAACTACGTCGATTCCGCGCTGTACAGCCAGTATGAGACCGTCACCTTCTCCGACGGCACCAGCCAGACCATCGATGTGGACGCGCAGACCTTCGTCCTCGTGAAGGACGGCGCCGTCGTGAATCTCGCCGATCCCGCCAACTGGACGGCGGATGCCGAGCTCTTCGTCATCGACAAGGGCAATTTCGACACCGTCGCCATGAGCATGAACACCGCCAACTGGGGCCCGTTCTACTTCACCGGCGTCATCGACATCGAGAACGGCGTCTATGAAGAGGGCCGCTCCATTCCCGCGGCGGCGCAGGGCGTCACCGTCACCGACGACTCCGTCAAGGGCGGCGAGATCAACATTGATGCCGACTATATCAGCGCGATCTATGTCTACAACGAAGACGGCTCCAAGGTCACCGTGGAGGACGTCACCATCAACACCCGCGGCATGGGCGGCAACGACTTCGGAACCAACGGCGGCTGGGGTACCGGCATCAGCGTCTCCGGCAGCGCCGAGATGGACATCAAGAACGTCACCGTGAACACCGAGGGCCCCCTCCATGACGGCATCTGGGCCGGCGGCACGTCCGTCGTCAATGTCTATGACACCGTCCTGTTCGCGACCGACGCGCAGAACAACTACGGCTTCGCTCCGTACAGCTATGACCAGTTCATCATCACCGACGCGCCCCTGACCGACGCGGAGATCGCCGAGCTCGGCATTTCCGGTGAGTTCTATGCCGAAGATTACGAGAGTATGTTCGGCTCCGGCACGCATTACTACTACACCAACGAGAACGCCACCAGCAACTGGAGCGCTCCGATGCTGCAGTGCCCGCCGCTGGCGCTCGGCCTCTACGGCTCCATGCGCGGCGCGATCTGCTACGGCAACGCGACCCTGAGCTTCTATAACAGCCTCGCTGTCTGCGACAACTGGGCCGTTCTCTCCACCGACTCCGGCAAGGGCGTCCTGAACGCCACCGACACCGTCGCGATCATCGGCGCGAAGGCAGAGTCCGAGGCCGAGGCCGACCTGGAGGTGGCCCTTGAGGGCGGTGAGAGCTATCTCATTGACGTCTTCGATACCACCGAGGGCTCCGGCTACGTCACCTACTGCGACGGCTTCGACGACAACTTCTATGGCTGCCGTTTCTATGCGCCCGACTATCTCGCCATCATGACCGGCGGCACGTTCGACTATGTGAACTCCGACGCGCAGCGCGGCTATGGCTGGTCCGACCGCATCGGCTTCATGAGCCATGGTCAGGCCTATGTGGCGAACATTGCCCACTCCGACTTTGACGTGGCGGACGCTCTGTTTGCCGTCATGTCCACCGGCGCGGTGGATATCACCCTGGACGACATCACCGTGAACTACACGAAGGACAACGCCTGGGGCAACAAGCTCTTCCAGTTCATGGATACCGATGACGTGGGCACCGACGCCAACGACATGGAGATGGACGTGGTCGATCTGACCTATGACGAGTACCTCGCGAACACCCCGGGCGATGCCGAGGGCGCTTCTGCCGAGGGCACGACCAAGCTCGTCACCATCAAAAACTCCACGCTCGCGGGCGATATCTGGAACTCCACCGGTTCTTCCAACAACGCTTCCACGCTGAAGACCTATGACGGCAGCACCAATGTTCTGTCCACCTGGAGCACCTCCACCATCGACGTGACCCTCGACAACGCGGAGCTGACCGGCGTCATTTCCACGAGCTATGCCCAGCACTGCGACGAGAACGGCGAGCCCATTGTCGGCCAGTTCTTCTTCAACAAGACCGGTGAGCCGATGGACGGCACCGCGGAGAACACCTATGACTATCTCGCGGCCCGCCGCGTCATCAACACCCCGGCGCATAACGCCATCGGCAGGATCAACGTGACGCTTACAAACGGCGCGGTCTGGAACGTCACCGGCACCTCCATCGTGGACAGCCTGACCATCGGTGAGGGCTGCACCGTGAACGGCATCATCACGGAGAACGCCGACGGCACCATCACCGTCGAGCCGGCTTCTGCGGAATCCTCCGCGGAAGCGCCTGCGGCGGCCGGCGAGCAGACCATCGAGATCACGACCTTCAGCGATATCGTGGGCGGCGACATCTATCTCACCGTCACCTATGAACTCGTGAACGGCGAGGTCAATGTGATCGACATCGTGGACAACGACCTCCAGATGAGCATTCTGGACATGGTTCCCGATGTGGGCGCCATCGCGGCCCAGGTCGCCGAGGCGATCGCCTGACGGCCTGTTCGGAGAAGCATGAACAGAGGAGGCGTACCCAGCATATACCATGAGCACAACCTATATTTTATCCTGTGAATCGACGGTTGACCTGCCCTATGCCTATGTGGAAGGCCGTGGGATCCCGGTTCTGTTTTACACCTATTCCGTGGACGGACAGGAATACCCGGACGATATGGGCCGGGATCCCCAGGCGCTTCCCCGGTTCTACGAATTTCTGGAGGCCGGGAAAATGCCGAGCACTTCCCAGCTCAATGTCTACAAGTATCAGGAGTTTTTCGAGGAACTGCTGCAAAAGGGCGACGTTCTGCATATCGCGTTCGGCTCCGGCATGACGCCGTCCGTCCGAAATGCCGTCACCGCGGCAGAGCTTCTCCGCGAAAAGTATCCGGAGCGCCGGCTCATCGTGATTGATTCCCTCTGCAGCTCCTCCGGCTATGGACTGCTGGTGGACGAGGCGGCGGATATGCGCGATCGGGGCTGTTCCATGGAGGAAGTGGAGGCGTGGGTGCTGGAGAACCGGCAAAAGATCCACCATCAGTTTTTCTCCACGGATCTGAAATACTACCGGCGCAGCGGACGGGTGTCCGGCGCGGCCGCCGCGATCGGGGCGGTTCTGAATATCTGCCCGGTCATGAGGCTGGATGACGGCGGCCGGATCATCGCCTACGACAAGGTTCGGGGCAAGAAACGGGCCATCGAGACGACCCTGCAGGCCATGGAGGCACACGCACAGGGCGGCACGCAGTACGCGGGGAAATGCTGGATCTGTCATTCCAACTGCCTCGCCGAAGCGGAGCAGACGAGAGACGCTGTCCGGGCGCGTTTCCCCCGGATTCAGGGCGATATCCGGATCTGCGATATCGGTACCATCATCGCCTCCCATTGCGGGCCGGGAACCGTCGCGGTTTTCTTCATCGGAGATGATCGCGCGCCCTATCCCAGCCCGAACGGGGATTCTGCAACCAGCGCATAACAACAGGGGGGCGTCCCCTTCCTTCGCACAAAGACCACACAGCCGGCCGCAGTGCCTGCTGTGTGGTTTTTCGCGGCGCAGGGTATGGCTTGACCGAAATTTTTTCCCCGGGGTGAAATATCACTTTTCCTTGTAGCAATTCATGAAAAAGCATGATATAATTCTGACAAGGAGGGGTTGTTCCCATGATGACAGACGAAGAAAAAGACAAAATGCTCGCCCAGCTCATCTCCACGCCGGAGGAAAGGGAGCAGACGCTCCGGAATTACCAGTACGGGGAAGCGGTCTTTGATATTTCCATGGATCCGTACAACCACATGATCCGGCTCGTTTTCAGCCGCTGGAAACCATTTCTCCTCCGGGCCATCGCGATTGACGAGGAAACCTATTTCTCCCGCTTTTTCAAGCAGCTTCCCATCACGCAAAAGGTGCTGAGTCAGAACCTGAAGGAGATGCAGGAGGATGGCCTGATCTCGCGAACGGTTTTGCCGGAGGTTCCGCCCCGGGTGGTATACAGGCTGACCCCGACGGGGAAAAGTCTGGTCGGTCTTTTGGATCTGGTGTACGACTGGGGCTGGAACGATATGAAGAGCAAGGGCCTGCCCGTCGATATTCTGGGGGAAATGTGGCACGGCTACCGGGAACCGGATCACGCGCTGATGGACCGGCCGTTCTACACCGGAACAAAAGAATAAAATCAAAGGGCGGCCGGGCCGCCCCGAGCATAAGTAAAAAGAAAGATACTTACCTCAAGGTAAGTATCTTTCTTTTTGGAAACAATCTTTCCGATTGGCTACAATCCGTCCTGAAAGTGCGGTATTTACAGACAGCGGAGAGTGCGTTATTCTGTTAACGAAATACAGGGATGGGTAAGGACATCCCTCCCGGATCAACAGAATAAGAAAGGAAGACCAACATGAAACGAATTCTTGCGCTTCTTCTCTGCCTGGTTATGGTGTGCTCTCTGGCCGCCTGCGGCAGCGGCAGCAGCAGCGGCAGCGGTTCCGCCGCTGCGGAGGCCACGACACAAACGACCGGCACCGACAGTACGGCGGTGACGATCGGTTATGTCACGACGCACTATCCCGCTTACCCCTCCTCCGCCAACTACGACGACTTCATCATCCAGGGCATGGTCTATGACAAGCTCTTTGATGTGGACGACGAGACCGGCGAATATGTGGCGCGTCTGCTGGAGTCCTATGAGTGGACGGATGACGTGACGCTGCACATGGTTCTCAAGGATGGCATCTACTTCAACGACGGCAAGCAGATGACCATGGAGGACGTCCTGTTCTCCATGCAGAACTACATCATCCAGGGCGAGACCACCGATAAGAACGAGTACTATTCCCGCATCGACTTTGACAAGTGCGTCATCTCCGATGACGGTATGGAGCTCGACCTCGTCTACGCCGCGCCCTACGGCCCCGCGCTCCGCACCCTGAACTTCTCCGTCATGGAGAAGGAGTTCACCGAGGCGCATCCCGACACCGATGAGGTCTGGTACAACTCCCCCGTCGGTTCCGGCCCGTATGAGATCACCGACTGCGTGAAGGGCTCCTACGTTGTGTTTACGCTCCGTGAGGATTACTGGGACACCAGCCGCACCTTTGATGCGACGGAGATCACCCTGAAGTTCTACACCGACGAGAGCGCCATGTATATGGACTATCAGGCCGGCAACATCGACGTCGCCTATGGCATCACGGCGACGACCGTCGCGTCCATCCAGGCTGCGAACGGCGCGCAGGGCTCGGTCACGCTCGTTCCCGACAACGACATTCTCTATCTGCACCTCAACGAGGATGACGAGATCCTGTCGAATCCCCTGGTTCGCGAGGCCATTGCTCACGCCATTGACTATGAATACCTCACCGAGGTCGCCTACGGCGTGATGGGCACGCCTGCGACGAGCCACTTCGCCTCCGGCTTCGACGCCTATGTCGAGCATGAGCAGTATACTTACGATCCCGAGCTTTCCATGCAGCTTCTGGAGCAGGCCGGCTACAAGGCGGGCGATATTACCCTCTCGTGGATTTCCCCGGATATGGCTCCGGAACCCCTGATCGGTGAGACCGTGCAGGCCTTCCTCGCGCAGATCGGCATCACGGTGAACGTCCAGTCCTATCAGCTCGCGACCGCGCTGGGTTATCACCTGAGCGGCGAGACCGACATCTCCGACTCTCACACCATGGGCGGCAACCCCGTCAAGGAGCCGGACAACGCCCTGTCCTCCTTCTATGAGAACGGCGCGTTCACGGCCTTCTCCATCTCGGAGCCGGAGTACAACGAGTACTATTATGCCGGCCTGAACAACGTCGAAGAGGACGCCCGCTGGGAGGCCTACAAGAAGCTCGACGCATGGCTGTGGGACAACTACCTGGCCATCCCGGTCTGCGAGATCAACAGCGCCATTGCGTATAACTCCCGCATCGCGTCGTTCCCCGCGTCCGCCATCGGCCGCAGCTGCCTTGGCTCGCTGAAGCTTGCCTGACGCAGCAACATAGCGTTGAATCCGAACCGGTCCCCCATAATACAGGGGATCGGTTCTTTCTCAGGAGGTGTGTGTTTTGATACGATATGTTATCCGGCGTCTGCTGCTCATCATTCCGACACTGCTGGGCGTAATGCTGGTCATTTTCACCATCAACTTCTTCATCCCCGGCGATCCGGCGGTTCTGGCGCTTGGCTCCAACTACACCGAGGAGGCCTATCAGGCCAAACGGGAGGAGATGGGGCTCGACAAGGGCTTTGTGGAGCGCTATGTGGACTATGTCGTGGGCGTGGTGACAAAGCTTGACCTCGGCACGTCCTATGATTCCCATCAGGCGGTGTCGAAGGAAATTTTTGAGTCCCGCCTCGGCATCACGCTGAAGGTCGGCCTGCTGTCCTGTCTCATCACGATTGTCTTGGGCGTCGGGATCGGAATACTGTCCGCGGTGAAAAAATATTCCGTTCTCGACTATATCACCACGACGCTGGCCGTGATTTTCTCGGCGGCTCCGGCGTTCTGGATCGCGCTCATGACGATGCTGATTTTCTGCCTGCGTCTGGGCTGGCTGCCCGCGTCCTGGGACAACGGCAGCGCGGCGGGTATGTTCCTGCCGGTGATCTGTATGGCGCTCAGCCCGATCTCTCTCGTCGTCCGCATGACGCGCACGAGTATGCTGGACGTAATCAATCAGGACTATATCCGCACGGCGCGGGCCAAGGGCGTCGCGGAGCGGACGGTCGTGTTCAGCCACGGCCTGCGAAACGCGATGATCCCGGTGCTGACCGTGATCGGCGCGCAGCTCACGATGGTGGTGGGCGGCTCGTTCATCATTGAGTCGGTCTTTTCCATTCCGGGCATCGGTATGCTGCTTTTGAGCGCCATCAACACCCGTGATTTCCCGGTGATTCAGGGCACGGTGCTGGTGCTGTCCTTCTTCGTGTGCGTCATAAACCTCGTGATCGACGTGGCCTATGCTTTCGCCGATCCGCGCATCAAGGCGCAGTATGAGGGGCAAAACAAGCGGCGCGCCAAAGCGGCAAAGGAGGCGGCGGCATGACAGAGAATAAAACGGCGGTGCTGTATGAGGGCGAGACGCTCAAAAAGAACAGCCGGTTTCTCGCGATCTGGCGGCAGTTCCGACGCAACAGGCTGGCCGTGTTCGGCCTGTGCCTGGCGGTGGTGCTCGTGCTCGTGGCTATTTTTGCCAATGTGATCGCCCCCTATGACCCGAATGAGATTTCCCCGGATCGTCTGGCCATGCCCTCGGCGGCGCATCTGTGCGGCACGGACAACCTGGGCCGCGACCTCTTCTCCCGCATCCTGTACGGTGCGCGGGTATCGCTCCTGATCTCGCTCATGGCGCTGGTGATCGGCATCGTGCTGGGCATCCTGCTGGGCGCCTCCGCCGGTTATTTTGGCGGCTGGTACGAGCAGGTCATCATGCGAATCTGCGACATCCTGATGTGTATTCCCGGTATGCTGCTGGCGGTATGCGTATCGTCGCTGCTGGGCATCGGCGTGGTGAATACGGCGATTGCCATCGCGGTGGGCGGCATGGCGCCGGCCATACGCATGATCCGTGCCACGGTGATGCAGATTCGCTCTCAGGAATTTGTCGAGGCGGCCAGAGCCACCGGCTCCGGCCACATGAAGATCATCTTCCATGAGATTCTGCCCAACACCCTGTCCCCGCTGATCGTGGACAGCACCATGCGTATCGGCGGCAATATCCTGCAGATTTCCGGCCTCTCCTTCATCGGCCTGGGCGTACAGCCGCCCACGTCCGAGTGGGGCTCCATCATGAGCGCCGGACGGCAGTTTATCACGAGCTTCTGGCCGATGATTACCTTCCCGGGTATCGCGATCCTGCTGACCGTGTTTGCCTTCAACGTGATGGGCGACGGTCTGCGCGACGCGCTCGACCCGCGGCTGAAGCAGTGAGGAGGACGCCAAATGAGTGAACACCTTTTAGAAATAAAGGATCTGGACGTCCAGTTCCACACCTCGGACGGGGATGTCCACGCCGTGAACGGCGTGAGCCTCACGATCGACGCGGGCGAGACGCTCGGTCTCGTGGGAGAGACCGGCGCGGGCAAAACCACCACGGCGCTGTCCATCCTGAACCTCATCCAGACCCCGCCGGGAAAGATCGAGGCCGGTGAGATCCTCTTCGAGGGCGAAAACATCCTGACCATGGACGACGATGCGCTGCACGCCATCCGCGGCTCTGCGATTTCCATGATTTTCCAGGATCCCATGACGGCGCTGAACCCCATCTTTCGGGTGGAGGATCAGATCGCGGAGGTCATCAAGATTCACGAGAAGGTCACCAAAAGCGAGGCCATCGAGAAGGCGCACCGGATGCTGGAGATGGTGGGCATTCCCGCCGAGCGCGGGGTCGAGTATCCGCACCAGTTTTCCGGCGGCATGAAGCAGCGCGTCGTGATCGCCATGGCGCTGGCCTGCTCGCCGAAGCTCCTCATCGCCGACGAGCCGACGACGGCGCTGGACGTGACGATCCAGGCGCAGGTTCTGGATATGATGACCGATCTCAAAAACAAGCTCAATTCCTCCATGCTCCTCATCACCCACGATCTTGGGGTCGTGGCGGAGACCTGTGACCGGGTGGCGATTATGTACGCCGGGGAGATCGTGGAGAGCGGCACGCTCGAGGACATCTTTGAGCGGACGGCGCACCCCTATACCGTCGGACTGTTTAACTCCCTGCCCTCGCTGGAGGAGGACGTGGATCGCCTGAAGCCCATCTGCGGGCTGATGCCCGACCCGTCGAACCTGCCGAAGGGCTGCAAGTTCCATCCCCGCTGCCTGTATGCCGACAGTCTGTGCGAGACGGAGGAGCCGGTGCTTCGGGAGATCGGATCGGGGCATATCTGCCGCTGCCATCACAGCGGGCAGGCTGCGCTGAGGGATATACCGGAAAAAGGAGGCGAGACGCATGAGCAGTGAGCTGCTGCGCGTAGAGCATCTGAAAAAATACTTCGATACCCCGCATGGAAAGCTGCACGCGGTGGACAATGTGGGCTTTACGCTGGACGCGGGCAAGACGCTGGGCGTCGTGGGCGAATCCGGCTGCGGCAAGTCCACGCTGGGACGCACGGTGCTCGGCCTTCTGCCCGCCACGGACGGCAAGATCTACTTTGAGGGCCGCGACATCACGAACGCCAAGGGGCGGGAACGCCGGGCACTGCAGCAGGATATGCAGATCATTTTCCAGGATCCGTTTTCCTCGCTGAACCCGCGCTATACGGTTTTTGACCTGATCGCCAATCCGCTCAAGACGTTCAAGCTCTGCCAGAGCAAAAAAGAGCTGGAGCAGCGGGTCTGTGAGCTCATGGACACCGTGGGGCTTGCCCAGCGGTATGTCAACGCCTACCCGCACGAGCTGGACGGCGGACGCCGCCAGCGCATCGGCATCGCACGGGCGCTGTCTGTGGAGCCGAAGTTCATCGTCTGCGACGAGCCGGTCTCCGCGCTGGACGTCTCCATTCAGGCGCAGGTGCTGAACCTTTTGCAGGATCTGCAGGCCGAGCGGAACATCAGTTACATCTTCGTCACCCACGATATGTCCGTCGTGAAGCATATCTCGGATGACATCCTCGTGATGTATATCGGCAGCATGGTGGAGAAATGCCCGGCGAAAAAGCTCTTCCAGATGCCGCTGCACCCCTACACGAAGGGACTGCTCTCCGCCATCCCGGTACCCAGTATCCGGCGGGAAAAAAAGCGCATCATTATGCAGGGCGAGCTGACAAGCCCCGTGAATCCGAAGCCCGGCTGCCGGTTTGCCAACCGCTGCCCCTATGTCAAGGAGAAATGCCATCAGGAGCTTCCGGAGTATGAGGAGGTTCTGCCGGAGCATTTCGTGGCCTGCCATTATGTGCGGGAGATAAACGGACTTACATGAAGCGTTTTTTTTCGGCGCTGCTGGTGCTGCTTTTTCTGCTGTGCGCCGCTGCGGTGACGGCAGAGGCCCGGCAGGACGGCGATTTCGTGGGAACGCTGACAAGAGCGCCTAAGGCCCTGGAGAGGGAGACGCCCTATCTTGACCAGTGTGAGCTCGGCTGTGCGGCAGCGGATGCCGTGAGGGACTACGCGGGAACGACGCTGGCGCTGGTCAGCGCCGCGGATTTCGCGGGCGACCTGCCGTCGGGCCTTGTGACATGGGCGGATGTGACCGCCGTGTTCTCGACGGATTGGGCGCTGGCAAGGGCGGAGATCACCCCGGCGGAGCTGTACGCGATGCTGGAGGCGGCCGTCTCCCATCTCGAGCTGGATACCTCCACGGAGCTCATCGTGGAAGGCTCGGAGGTGTTCGGCGGCTTCTGTCAGGTCTCCGGCTTCTCGTTTACCTACGATGTGTCCGCACCGGTGGGAGAGCGGGTTCTCTCGGTCGTGCTGGACGACGGCACGGCGCCGGAGCGCGGCGACGATATGACCGTTCTGACGCTGGCGGCGCCCGTGTGCCTGCTGGACGGAACGTACGGACTGCCGGTGATCGCGCAGGAGGATGCCGGGGGCACGCTGGCGGAGGCGCTGGCGGACTATATCGCCGCACGGACGGTTCTGCCGGAGGGCGAGACGCATCGGATTGAAATGATCGGTGCCAGAAACCACTCTCTCGTGAGCATCTTCCCCAAAGGCGCGCTGGCCGGCGGTGTCGCGGTACTGATCGTGCTGCTGGCGTTCTGGCGGACGCGGTACAACAAACTGCAAGACGAATACGGAACTACCAAAATAGGACGGTGAGACGATATGTATGTAATCAAGGATTCCTGCAGCGGATGCCATACCTGTGAGCTGGCGTGTCCGATGCAGGCCATCCACTACAACGGGCCGAAGTACGAGATCGACCCGGAGGTCTGCGTGGAGTGCGGCCTGTGCGAGACGCTGTGCCCGACCTGCTCCATCTACGACGCCGACGAAGTGAAAAAGCCCGAACCCCACGAGCGGATCGTCCGGGAATGTGACATCGTCGTCTGCGGCGGCGGCAGCGGCCTTGTGGCGGCGGTCAAAGCCGCGCAGCTTGGCAAAAAGGTCATCCTGCTGGAAAAGGCCAGCCGTGTCGGCGGAAATACCGATCTTGCCCACGGCTTTTTCCCGGTGTACTCGAAGATGCACGAGGAGCTGGGCGTTGAAGACGTGCGGGAGGAGGCGATCGAAGTTCTGTTTGACCGGGCCGGCGGCGTGATCGAAAAGGATGTGCTGCGAACGGCCGTCTATGGCTGCACGGAGTTTTTCGACTGGCTGCTGGAATTTCCCGAGACCCGGGAGGTCTACGCGGTGGAGCCGCTGGGCGACAAGCGCGAGGCCGGGCCGATCTTCGGCCCTGCCGTTACGCATTTCATCCGCCGCATAGAGAACACCCGCAGTCTCGATCCTTCCATCGGCCCCGGCTGGGCGGGCACCTATGTGAAAAACACGATGCTCAGCGCCATTCCGGAACAGAAGCTGGATGTGGAGATCCTGCTTAACCACGAGGCGAAGCACCTCGTCACGGACGAAAGCGGCGCTGTCACCGGCGTCGTCGCGCTCGACCCCGGCGGGGAGACGGAGATTCGCTGCAAGGCGGTCATCCTCGCCACCGGCGGCTTCGGCAGCAGCGACGAGAAGCTCCAGCGCTTTGCGAATTTCTTCGATGTGGAGCGCCCGGTCACGCGCTTTTCCGTGCCCAGCGACACCGGCGACGCCATCGATATGCTGGAGGAGCTGGGGGTCGAGCCGAACCCCGAACGTATGTTCGTGTCCTTCTTCGGCCCGGCGCATCACCCGTACAGCTACTGCCTGTACCGCCTGATCGAGGAGCCCACAAACCTTTCCGTCGACCTGAACGGCGACCGCTGGCAGGATGAGTCCGGCGGACTGTTTACCGGCCGCATCAACATCCAGGGACATCCCTGTGAGTGCACCTGGAACATCTTCACGCAGCAGAACGTGGACAGCATTTTTCAGAAATTCCTGCGCGACCCGGCGCTTACCGATGAGATCGAGTGCTACGAGCACTATCAGGAAGATCTCGACCGGGAGACGACCTACAAGGTTCCCGCCGTCGTGAAAGCGGACACCGTGGGGCAGCTCGCGGAAAAGCTCGGCATGGATCCCGACAAGCTCTGCCGGACGATCTCGGAGTATAACCGCTTCTGCCGGGAGGGGAAGGATGAGCAGTTCCACAAGGACGCGCAGTATCTGATCCCCCGGGAGGCAGGGCCGTACTATGCGGTGTATGCCCAGCGGTTTTCCGAGGCGGCCATGGGCGGCCTGATGGTCGATGCGGACTGCCATGTGCTGCGAAATGACGGCACACCCATTCCCGGTCTGTTCGGCGTGGGCGACGCGACGAGCGCCATGCACCGGAAAGGGGAGCTGGCCGTGGTCTCGGAGCTGACCTGGGCGGTGGCCTCGGCTTACCGCTCCGCGGTGAATGCCGTACAGGAAATGGAGGTGGAGGCATGACTCGCAAACCCAATATGGCGCCCTGCAAGACGCCGATGGCGGAGCAGCCGGCATCGGAGCGCGTCCGCAACTTTGACGAGGTGGCCCTGGGCTATACCCCGGAGGAGGCCGCGGCGGAGGCGGAGCGCTGTCTGAACTGCCCGGATCGCTGGTGCGCGCAGCACTGCCCGGCGCATAACTACATCCCGGAATTTATCGCGAAGATTCGGGAGGGCGATCTCCAGGGCGCGTGGGATCTTCTGGCGCTGACAAACCCCCTTATGGAGATCTCCGGGCGCGTCTGTCCCTTTGAGCAGCAGTGCGAGAGCCACTGCACGCGGGGCATCAAATGCGAGCCGGTGGCGATCGGCCGTCTGGAGCGCTTTGTCGCCGACTGGCACCGGAAAAACTCCCGGGGCAAGGCGGAACGCCGCGAGTTAAACGGGAAAAAGATCGCTGTTGTCGGGGCGGGCCCTGCGGGCCTCACCTGCGCGATGTCGCTGGCGGTGGCCGGTTACAGCGTGACGGTCTATGATAAGGCCGGCCGTCCCGGCGGCGTGCCGGCGTGGGGCATCCCCGGTTTCGTCCTGCCCGGCGGCATGATGGATCGCCTGTTTGACCAGCTGCAGGAGATGGACGCAAAGCTCGTCCTGAACACGGAGCTCGGAAAGGACATCACCCTCGATGAGCTTCGGGCGGAAAACGACGCGGTTTTTCTGGCCACCGGCGCGGAACGTCCGGCGGCGCTGGACGTCCCCGGCGCGGAGCTTGCGGTGCAGGCGAAGGCGTATCTGCCGGACGCGGACAGAACCTGCACGGGCCGGGTGCTCGTATTCGGCGGCGGCAACACCGCCATCGACGCGGCGCGCACGGCGCTTCGGCGCGGCGCGGCATCCGTGGCCATCGTCTATCGCCGGACGGAGGAGCAAATGCCCGCGACGCGGGAGGAGATCGCCCTGGCCAAAGCCGAGGGCGTGGAGCTTGTCGAGCTGACGGCGCCGGCGGCGTTTACCGAGGCGGACGGCGGACTTGCCGTCCGGTGCGAGGTCATGGAGCTGGCCGCGCCGGATTATCCCGGCGGACGGGCGAATGTCAAGGCGTCCGGGGAGCAGAAAACGCTTTCCTGCGATCTGGCGATCCTGGCGCTGGGCTTTGAGAACATCCCCGTCGAGGGCGTGGAGAGCGATGCCCGGGGACGGATCGTCGTGGGGAAGGATTTCTCCACCGGCGTGGAGGGCGTGTATGCCGGAGGCGACTGCGTGACCGGCGCAGCCACGCTCATGAAGGCGGTGGCCGCCGGAAAGGATGCGGCTGCCACCATCTTCAACCATACACTGTCGGAGGAGAGCGAGCTGTAATTCGCAGGCAAAGCCTGTAAGAATAGAAAGGGGTATCTTATGAAACGAACGAAAATCCTGTGCCTCATGCTGGCGCTGTGCATGGTTCTGTCCTGCGGGGCCTTTGCCAGCGGCGAAGCCTCCGGCGGCGCGTCGGGCGGTGCGTCCGGCGGTTCCTCCGGCGACGCGGAAATGGCTGCGCCGGATGTGTCCACCAAGACCATCGGCGAGCTGGGCAGCCGCGCCATTCTCTACATTGAGAATGTGGACGGCGAGATGGTGTTCACCGAGGACACGGAGCATGGCGATCTGGCCTATGCCGTGAGCGAGGACGACGAGAGCCTCACGCTGTCCGGCGTGAACATCTATTCCGGCGCCATCGACTTTGACATCGAGGCGGGCCTAGGCACGAACGGCGTCACCATCAATGCCAAGGATTCGGAAAAGACCTTCCTCCTCGGCGGCGCGGAGGAGAACTTCGAGGTCGGCGGGGAGAAGTACAACTCCGTCATCCTGCTGGAGGCGGAGCCCGACGAGTATCAGGACGGCGGCGACTTCTCCGAGATGAGCCAGGGCGGCGGCGTGCTGTTCGGCGGCAAGCAGATCACGCTGGACAATGTCTACATCCAGTCGAACGGCTTCAAGCGCTCGGCGGTGTTCCAGTCCCCCAGCGGCTCCGACCCGGACATCACCCAGAAGAGCGTGCTGGTCATGAAGGATTCGTTCATCCAGACAAACGGCAACGACACCTATATTCTTCCGGGCTTTGCGCTGAGTATGTCCTCGGCCCGCAACTGCCTTTTGGAGAGCGGCAATGTGTATGTCTACGGCACGACCGCTGTGGCGAACGGCTGGGGCTCGCTGTCCCTCGATACGACCACCTGTGATGTGTACGCGGTGGACTCCGACATCGAGTGCCAGGGCCATGGCTACGGCATCTACTCTCTGGGCGCCTGCCGGGCGTTCTACTATGGCGTGCGCTCCGTGTCTGCCCAGTCGGCGGTCACGCTCTGCCGCACCGGCAGCTTCTACTCCGACAGTCTGGACAATGTGACGGACGAGGCGCTGGAAAAGCTGACCGCGGAGGAGGCCGCGCAGTATCTGGACGGCGACGGCTTTACCGCCGATGTCGGCGGCCGGACGCTTCTCGCCGGCGGTGTCTGCGCGATTACCATCCACTGCGATGCCGCCACGGCGGAATATCGCACCACCTGCGTCTGCAAGAACACCGTTCTCAGCACGGCGGATGAGGATCTCGTATACTACGACGGAACCAAGGTCGATACGGTCATCCCCGCCGATTACTTCCTGAACTACGACGTGACCGGGATGTTCAGCGGCACCTACGGCGGCATCGGCTATTTTGAGCTGCAGAAGGTTTACGGCGCGGACATCTTCACCCGCAGCCACTGCGGCTATTTCGAGTTTGAGAACTGCGAGTTCAGAAGCTCCAAAGACGTGATCTTCCAGTCCATGATTACCTATGATCCCATGGCAAACGGCGTCCATCCCGACGCGGATCAGGACTATGTCGGCTCCACGCTGATCTTCCGTGACATGACGGCAAACGGCGATGTTCTCCATGAGGACTATATGCGTAAGCTGGAGCTCTCCCTGGAGAATGCGGAGCTGAACGGCGCGGTAGTGACCGGCACCGTCGCTTCCTGGAACGACTGGTGGGAAGCGATCGAGGATCCCACCGCCGAGGCCGAGGCGCAGGGCTTTGATCTGACGGGCTATGAGTTCGACAAGCAGACGATCCTGGATTATGCCTGCCCCTACGACGAATATGACACCATCAACGGCGTCCGCATGAGCATGGACGGCACGTCCGTCTGGACAGTGACCGGCGATTCCAGCCTCTACAGCCTCGATATCGAGGACGGGGCGGTCATTCAGGCGCCGGAAGGCGCGTCCCTGGCGATCTATGTGGACTGCGCGATGGACAACGGCGATATGTTCTTTGATACCGCCACCGGCACGCGGGTCGGGTCTCTGGACGCCGGTCATTACGAGGGGGTTGTCATCCTTGTGACCGCCGCATCCAATGAGGCAAGCGGCGAAGCGCCCACCATGCCCGACGGCTCCATGCCGCCCGAGCCGCCCGCTGACCTCGCTCCGGGCGAGGAACCTCCCGGAGGCTTCGGCGGCATCGACTGATACCGAATAAGGATACAGAACCGTGGTTTTCCACGGTTCTGTATCGCGTTTTAGGGATAAAACACAAATATTGATAGGATCATTCAAGGAGACGAAAGCATGAGGAAACCCTTGCGTGTTGGCTGCCTGATGTTGTGCCTTTGCCTCGGGCGAGGCCGTCGTCATTTTGGTTAAGTAAAAAAGGAGGAACCAATGAAACCGATTCGTATTCTTAGTGTTTTTCTGGCCCTGTGTCTGGTGCTGAGCGGTTTTGCTTTTGCCAGCGGCGAGGCGTCCGGAGGCGGCTCCGGCAATCCCACCGGCAATGTGGACGCGGCGTATATAGCGGTCGTGGACGGCGCGGTGGCGGACGATATGCTGATCGAGCCGGGCCTTGCGGCCTCGTTTGATGAGAACGGGGCGGACGGCCTGATTCTGGCCCGGGACGCTTTCACGAACACGATGCTCTATGTCTCCGGCGGGGATTCGGTCTTTACGCTGACGAATTCCTACATCCGGAAGGGCGTGGACGAGGCCACGGCCGATGAGACGCCGGCAAACGGCGTCGTCGTCTCGGACGGTACGCTGTTCGTGGATAAGAGCTATATCGAGGCCGCCGGTGCGGGCACGGATTCCGACTACGGCATCGCGGCCTATGGGAACGCCACGCTCGTATTCAACGATTCGATCCTGTTCCAGAGCGGCAAGGCCGGCGCCATGGGTCTGAACGACAGCATCGAGAAAAAGGGCGGCTATTTCGCCGGAACGGCACGCGGCACCTTCCTGATCGGGCGCTCCAACAGCTATTTCTACAACTCCACGGAGGTGGCGGAGGGCTGGGCGGCCATCTCCACGGACAGCGCGCAGGGACTGAACGTCATCTGCTACAACAATACGGCCTGCGCCCTCCACGGCGGCTATGCCATATACGCCGACACGAGCTGCTATGACTATCTCTACGGCTCGGAGCTTCTCTCCGCCGAATACGGCGCGGTGCTGACGAACAACGGCGAGCTGCATCTCTATGCGGGCAGCGCGGCCACGGAGGATTTTGCTCTGGCGTACTTCCCGGAGGACGGGGAGACGACGGACGCGGGCTCGTCCATCGTGGCGGGACGAAACTGCGTTTGGGTGCATTGCCCGGATATGCAGGGCAGCGGCAGCGACTCCTTCGTGACCGTCTTTACGGCGGAGGATTCGCGCCTCGTGACCGATCCGGATTGGGATGCGCGGCAGACGCTGCTGGATTATGAAAAGGCCTACGGCCGGGGCATCGCGGACTATGTCGATTTCCAGAAGGGTGCGATCTTCTGCATCTACTCTGCGGCGGCGGATATTGATCTGACCCGCTGCGAGCTGGAGAGCTCCTCCGACACGATCTTGATGACAACTGTGAACAACGACCCCCTGTGCCCGCGCTTTATCCGGACCGGCGGGACGGCTTACGCCACGACGCTGACCATGACGGATATGGACGCGGCAGGCGACGTCAAGAATTATGATTATCAGCGGCCGGTGGTCGTGACCCTGTCCGGCGCAGCGTGGTCCGGCGCGGCGGAGACCTGGAGCGCCGGGGACTGGGATGGCTATTGGGCCTATGCCGAGGGACTGGATAATGTCAACTGGGTGAACCTGTCCGATGAATACGACAAGACGACACGCGGCACAACGGTCGAGCTGACGGACGGCTCCGTCTGGACGGTCACCGGCGATTCGCTTCTGGAGCGGCTTGTCATCGGCGCGGACTGCGAGGTCATGTACGGCACGGCGGCTGTCAACGGTGAGAACGTGACGCTCATGCCCGGAAACACCTACGAGGGCGAGATCGTGATCACGGCGGCGTAAAAGCCATATATAACGACAATCCCCAAACGATCTTCACCGGGATCGTTTGGGGATATTTGTCCGGTTCGGGCGCTGTGCCCTGTCCGCTGCGGTTATTTTGAATGCTTCATGCTCTCGTAGTCCGGCTCACGGTGTCCGCACCGGCGGCGGACAGAGCATCTGTATGCGTTAATCTATATGATAGGCAATTTCAATCGGCACTTCCTGGTTTGCATTTAAATACGAAACGATAATTCCGATGCGTTTTGATTTTCCCTCTAAACTATCGTGCCAACGCAAGACAAATTCTTCTTCCGTAAGATATGTGTAACTGCCGGCAGTCGATGGATCCATAAAATAATAAATATATGTATCGGTCTCCGCATCCCTCTTATATCCAACTAACACAACATAGTGACCGTCGTCTTCTGTTTTCGTCGAATAATCACCGTCATCGTTCCATGCTTGAATCGCACAAATCACAGGCGAATCCTCGTCAAGAGCGGCTCTTAACTGCACTAGCAGACTATCGGTAAGCGCCACATCGTCTCCATTGGAAGCGTAATCCTCACACACAACCTCCGTTGCAATCACCGGTATATTCGGAGAATCTTCTATACGGACGGCTTCTAAGTATTCTGTTATATTCATATAGTTCGTCCCGTTTTCCGGAGTGGCTGCCAGTTCCCAAAGCAAACGGTCTTCTCGGGTGTCAAACTCATACCCTGCATAGCGTAAAATGGATGCAACGCAAGCCACTCCACAGGTGAAATTATGGCTTTGTCTATATAACGGTAATTTTAAAAGCTTAGAGCTTCCTTTTTCGTCCGTTTCAGGCAGCGACGTGGTTGAAACATCAAAAATATAAAATATATTCCCTTCCGGTTCCGTCTCGTTCAAGTAATATTCCTTCATTTGATTGGCCAGGTCTTCGGCGTCCGGTATTTCGTTTGCTGCATATTCCGACTCGTCGGAAGTGAGCGCAGCCTCTGCTCCGGCTGCGAAAACAGTCATTGCCATCAAGGCAGATACAACAACGACAAGACTTAAAAGCGCCGCCATAAGCTTCTTGATTTTTCTCATCTCGAAATACCTCCGATAAATTCTTGTCTCGTACTCTTTCTTGTTGGCAGGCTGGTATAAAACACCATTTTGGTATGATGTGCCGGGGGAAGCATCAAGCTGTTTGACGTATTGATGAACAGGCGTTTGCCCCAGCGCAGCAGAAACGCGCCGTCGATTTTACGGGTCAAATCGGATCGCTCCGCTCGGGAAGAAATGTGGCCAGAATCAGCTCCGCGCAGGCGGCGATGTCCTCGAGACCGAGCTGCGGGATGCCGGTATCCGCCGGCTCGTCGGTCACGAGCGCAAAATGCGTCGCGTCGATGGGGATGAGCGGTTTCCCGTTTTCCCGGCGATGGACCTGAATTTTGGGATGGCGGCTGTATTTGTGGCCCTCGACGAGGATGAGGTCAACGGGGGGCAGCTTTTCGCGCAGGGCGTCGAGATCCATGTCGTCCGAGCCGAGCACGGCCCAGCCGTTCGGGCCGGAAATGGCGGTGCAGACCGCCCCGGCCTGGGCAAAGCGCCAGGTGTCCTTTCCGGGCTTGTCCATCTGGAACGCGTGCGCGTCATGCTTGATGACGGCGGTGCGGACGCCGTGCGAGGCCAGCTCCGGCAGGAGCTTTTCGAGGAAGGTCGTCTTGCCCGAGCCCGACCAGCCCATAAACACGACGGTGGGCGGCGTTCCGGCGAGTGCGCGGAGCATATCGGCGCGGGTGTTCCAGTTGGAAACCGTGACCGCCAGCGCGTCGGGCAGCTCGATGTAAGCGGTGTCGAGCGTGTCGAGAAGCGCGGTCATTTTGCGGTTTCCCGCCTGCAGGGCCGCCTCCAGCGCGGGCAGACAGCTCCGGCGGTACACGCCGAAAAGCGGCTCGGGCCGTCCGTGTTTGGCGTAGACGGCGGCATCGCCCGCGGGTACGGGCAGAAGCGCCTCCTGCGAAAGAAAGGGCATATCCACGGCGCTGACATAGAGAAGCTCCGCGTCGGTCTGCGTGAACGCGGCGTGCAGGCCCGCCATGGGCCCGCAGCCGGGGTAGAGGTCATAGACGGGGCGGCAGCCCTCCGGCAGGGCGGGGAGGTGTTCCTCCGTTCCGGCGGCAACCAGGATGCCGTCGATGCCCGGACAGCCGCGCCAGAAGGCCGCGGCGCGGTCGAGGAGCGTCTGTCCGCCGAGGCGAAGGACGGCTTTGTCTGCGCCCATACGGGAGGATTTTCCGCCGGCGAGGATCAGGGCGTATGTGCGGGCTTCAGTCATGGGACACGGCCTCCGCGCTGCTGCGGCGCGGCGCAAACACAAGCCCCTCTTTCGGCTCTACGGGAATCCAGACCTCGAAATAGCCGGTGAGCTTATCGTCCTCCAGCACGGAGCAGATGAGCGTGCCGCGGGCGTTGCCGGACACGGTCAGGCCGAGCTCGCGGACATAGTCCATGGCGTGCTTGAGATGCCGGGGTGAGAAGCCGGTCTTGCCGGAGCTGACAAAGGCGGTGTGAACGCTCGGAACGGAGGGGAGATGCTTCACGGGCTCTTCGAGCGGGACGTTCAGCTTCTTGACGAAGTCCATGCCCATGGCAAAGCCCCAGTCGTAATTATCGTTTTTCTCCGCGAGATCCTTCCGGTCGATCTCAAAGCAGCGGGAAACAAACGGCATATACTGCAGCCATTGGTGGGACAGCTCCTGCAGCTCGGGGATGTTCTCATAGTCGCGGTTGTGGCGGTTCAGAAAGCGGTAGCATTCCGGGGCATAGACAAGGTCGCAGTGACCTACGATCTGCTTGACCTGCCGCATGGAGACGAAGTACTGGTCGGCGCGCTCAAGCAGCATCTGCTGGTGCCGGATGGACTGACGGATCTCGTCCTGCTTCTGCTCCATGTCGGCGAGCACGTCGTCAAAGCTGCTCTGGGTGACGAGCTTGGCGGTCTGCTCGATGCCGAAGCCGAAGTTCTTGAACCAGAGGCAGTCGATGAGGAAGTTTATATCCCACGCGTCATAGTAGCGGTAGTTGTTATTCTCGCCCATGGTGGGCATAACGACGCCTTTTTTCTGATAATAGCGCAGCAGATCGGGAGAGATGCCCAGAATCTTTGCCACATCGCCGATCTTGTATTTCATGGCAACACACCCCAAACACAAATATTCCCTTTAATTATAGCAAAATCCATGCCGCAATTCAATGAAAATGGCTTGACTTTAGAACAATTCCAAGGTGTAAAATCAGTGTGTATTATAATAACCGCCTTCCGGGCGGCGAGTTTTTCATAGGAGGATTTTCATTATGGCTTATATGCCTCTTGACAAGAGCAAGTTCTATCTGGACGATTCCAAGATGACCAAGATCTACGACCTGTCCCAGCCCTGGGGCGTCGATACGCCGCTCTGGCCGTTCCCGGGCGCCCGTCAGGATCTCGTGTTCCCCCGCGGCCAGTATCTGGGCCGTTTCCATAAGCGCACCATGACCTACACCGGCACCCTGCACGCCGGTACGCACATGGACGCTCCCAACCATGTCCTGCATGAGGAAGAGGTCGATCGCGAGGCCAACGGCTACAACCTGGCCGAGATCCACCTGGAGCGCTGCATCGGCTCCGGCATCATTGTCGATATGCGCTACCTCAAGGACGAGTTCGAGGAGAAGTGGAACGCCGCGAACGGCGATCCCGCCAAGATGGGCAACATCTGGCACGAGATCAAGCCCGCCGAGGTCGAGGCCGCCTGCAAGAAGGACGGTCTGGAGATCCGCGAGAACGACTGGGTTGTCATCAACACCGGCTTCCATCACTACTGGCGTCAGAACAACGACAAGTACTACAACTACTACCCCGGCGAAGGCCCCGAGCTGGCCAACTGGCTCTGCTTCGAGAAGCACATCAAGGGCATTTCCGGCACCTGGGGCGCTACCGACGCTCCCCTGTGGCATGATCCCCTGAGCGAACAGATGCCCTGGCTCGACAAGGCTTACCGCAAGGCCACCGGCCTCGATCCCACCGTCACCCATCCCGACTATGAGCCCTGCCACCGCATCTATATGCAGCACGGCGTCTGCACGGTCGAGAACGCCGGCGGCGACATCGACGAGGTCACCGGCAAGCGCATGACCATCGCCGCGTTCCCCTTCCGCTGCGAGATGGCCGACGGCGGCTTTGTCCGTCTCGTCGCCTGGGAAGAGGGCTCCTTCTGATCGATCTTTTCCGCTGAATCAGCGTTTGCCTGGTTGGCATCGATCCCCCTTACATTAGCATGAAGGCAAGCCGGCTCGTTCCGGCTTGCCTTTATGCAGGGGGTATGTTAAACTTATACGAATTTGTTCAGAAAGAAGATGTACCGTATGAAAACACTTGCGGATATCAAAAAAATCGCCGTTCTGGGCGCCGGTACCATGGGGCCCGGCATCGCGCAGACCTATGCCATGGGCGGCTATCAGGTCACCATGTGGACGCGCTCCGAGGCGACGCGTGAGAAGGCGCAGGCCGCGCTCCGCACGCAGCTCGAGACCTTCGCGGAGGAGGGCGAGATCCCCGCTTCCGAGGTCGAGGCCACGCTGGCCCGCATCGACTTTGCGCTGACCGTGGAAGAGGCCGTCGCCGGCGCGGACTTCATCCAGGAGACCATCGTGGAGAACCGCGACGCCAAGACGGCGCTGTATGAGCAGCTCGCGGCCTGCGTGCCCGAAGACGTCATCATCGCGTCGAATACCTCCGCCATGAACATTTTTGAGGTCGTGCCCGAAAAGCTCCTGCCCCAGCAGATCATCTGCCACTGGTATGCGCCTCCCCAGCTCATCCCCCTCGTGGAGGTCGTGAAGAGCGAGCAGGCACCGCAGGAGTATGCCGACATCGCGATGGCGCTTCTGAAGAAGTGCGGCAAGACGGCGGTGCTCATGAAGAAATTCATCCGCGGCTATATCGTGAACCGTCTGCAGCAGTGCCTGAACCGCGAGGTGTTCTACCTCCTCGATAACGGCTACTGCGATGCCGAGGCGATCGACCTTGCGGCGAAGGCGTCCTTCATTCCCCGCGCCTGCGTGCTGGGTCTTGTGAAGCGCGCCGATTTCGGCGGCCTCGACATGACGGCGAACAACTACCGCAACAAGTCCTACACCATGCCCGAGCATGGCGACGAGATGCCCGCCTCTCTGGCGGCCCATGTGGACGCCGGTGAGCTCGGCATCAAGACCGGCAAGGGCTTCTATGACTACTCCGATGTGGACATCGACGAGCTGAAGCAGAAGCGCGACAAGCAGCTCTTCGAGGTGTTCCGTCTCGAGAAGAAATTCCTGAACGATCCGGTGTGATCGTCTTTGGCCCCCGGCGGGATGCGAACGCGCCGCGGAAGCGGAGAGCGCCGAAACGCCCTTCCACCTTCCGCGGCATCCGTCCGTGTCTGACGAATAAGGAGGTTTTCCGATGGATCTTGTGCTGTTTTCCGGTTATGCAAGGCTTCCGGCGAATACCCCGGCGCAGAAAATGTATGAAGAGCTGGTGCTTGTGGCCGTTGTGGATATGAACACCGGCGTCGTTCACGAGGCGGACTGCACCGTGGCGACCGACCTTGCGAAAAAATTCGTATGCAGCCTTTTGGTGGGGTATGATATGAACCGCGGTATCGACCCGCTCATGGCCCTGGCGGAACGCCGGTATCAGGGGCATTTGCGAAAGGCGCTCGTGAGCTGCATCAAAATGATCGGCGCGCAATACGCCGAAGTGCGCGGCAAATAAGTAAAGGGTTCCTGTCTCCGCAGGACAGAATTTTACGCACACCGGCCTGCGCCGGTGCTTTGTGGGTTTAACGTGATCCGTTCCCGGGACGTCTGGGTCGTCCCGCGCGGATTTGCAGCATCCTTCTGTCAAGTAGAAACTATTTGAATTGGAAGGACACATTAAAATGAATATTTCCGTCCTGATCGGCGTGATCGCCACGGTCGCGCTGATCCTGGCTCTGAGCATATACTCCGGCACCAAGGTGAAAACCGGCGGCGCGGGCAACGGGACCGCCGTCACCGCCGGCATCATCATGGGCACGCTCGTGGGCGGCTCGTCCACGGTCGGCACGGCCCAGCTCGCCTATAACTACGGCATGAGCGCGTGGTGGTTCACGCTGGGCGGCGGCCTGTCCTGTCTGGTTTTGGCGCTCCTTTTCGTAAAGCCCCTTCGCCATAACGGCGGACACACCCTGATCGGCATGGTCGAGCAGGAATTCGGCCCGACAGCCGGTCTGTCCGCGTCCATCCTGAACACCATCGGCACGTTCATCAACGTCATCTCCCAGATGATCGCGGCCTCTGCGGTGCTCGCGGTGCTGTTTCCGAGCCTCGGCCTTGTCTGGGAGCTCATCATCTCGACCGTGTTCATGATCCTGTATGTCGTCATCGGCGGCCGGAAGGGCGCCGGTATGGTGGGCATCCTGAAGCTCGCGCTGCTGTATATCGCGATGATCGGCAGCGGCATCCTGGTGCTGAAGATGACGGGCGGCCTCGGCGGCTTCACCGAGATGGTGCGCGGCATCGATAACCCGGACGGCGTGCAGTTCTTCAGCCTTTTCGCCCGCGGTGCGGGCACGGATCTCGGCGCGGGCGTATCCCTGCTGCTGGGCGTTCTGACGACGCAGACCTATGCCCAGGCGGTGCTGTCGGCCAAATCCGACGCGACGGCCCGCCGCGGCGCGCTGCTTTCGACCTTCCTGATCCCGCCCATCGGCATCGGCGGCATCCTCGTCGGCCTGTTCATGCGCGCTCATTTCCCCGGCATCGCGGCGAAAACCGCGCTGACGAGCTTTGTCACGATGTATATGCCGGGCGTTCTCGGCGGCATCGTCCTCGGCACGCTGTTCATCGCGGTCGTCGGCACGGGCGCGGGCCTTGCGCTCGGTATGTCCTTCGTGCTGAACGAGGACATCCTCGACCGCTTCACGCATAAATTCGACGGCCCGCAGAAGCAGCGCTTCATGGGTCGTGTGTGGATGGTACTGGTGCTGGTGCTGGCCTGCGTTCTGTCGATGGGTTCCCTCGGCGACACGATCCTCTCCTTCGCGTTCATGTCGATGGGCTTCCGGGCGGCGGCGGTGTTTGCGTCCCTGTGCGCGGCGCTGTTCTTCCCGGGCAGGGTCTCGCACAAATGGGCGGTTGCCTCGATCATTGCGGGCCCTGCCGCGGTGCTGATCGGCAAGCTGGCGGGACTTCCGTTCGACTCGCTCTTCCTCGGCATTGGGGTCGGCCTTCTGCTGATCGTGCTGGGTGCGGCGGCAAAGCGCCGGGAAGTGCCGAAGGCTTGATTTTTGCCGCGCTGTTTCGGTATAATATACCCGAACGCTGTGATGGGGGAGGAAAACCATGCTCAACGAGGTGTCGATCCGCTGCTTTCTGACGCTCGCGCAGACGCTGAGCTTTACGGAAACGGCCAAAATGCGCTATATGACCCAGCAGTCGGTCAGCAAGTACATCGCGAAGATGGAGGAGGATCTGGGCTTTCAGCTCTTCATCCGCACGCATCACTATGTCAAGCTGACGAAGGCCGGGGAGGCATTTTACGCCTTTTTCAAGGAGTTCAGCGATCGATTCGAGGGCGTGGTGGAGGACACCAAGAACTACTACGACAGTATGTTCAACTCCCTGCACATCGGCTATCTCGAATGGCTCGAGATCTCGACGAGCATCGGCAAGGCGCTGCGCGTTTTGCAGCAGAACAACCCGGCGCTGCGTTTTGTCGGCGAAAAGCATCCGCAGTATGAGCTCAATGAGCTCTTCATGGATCGCAAGCTCGACCTGATCATCACCTATAAGGAATTTGCGCCGACCGGCCCGGGCCTTAAAAAGCTGAAAATTCAGGAATCCCCGCTGGTGCTGCTGGTCTCTCCGGAGCATCCGAAGGCCACGGACACCGCGACGGTGGACGATTTCCGGAACGAGCCGTTCATCAAGGCGGCCTCCAGCCGGGAGGCGCTGTCCGAGAGTAAGAACCGCGCCCGCCGGCAATGCCGGGAGCTGGGCTTTACGCCGTCGGAAATCATGATCTCCCCGAACCTCGAGTCTGCCTATATGGCGGCGGAGTTCGGGCAGGGCGTTCTGGTCTCGACGATGCTCTCGCGCATGAGCCTGCATTCCGAGCTCAAATGCTACGACATCGGCGTGTCGGAGGATCTTCTCTGCTTCTGGCATGAGGACGAGGAAAAGCCCACCGTCGCGGCGTTTGCCTCGGTGCTTGAGCAGGTGCATCAGTAACGAAATAACAAAGCCGCCCGGTCACTTCATTTGAAGTGACCGGGCGGCTTTTGACTTACGCCTCCGCTTCGACGGCGGCGGTGAGCTTCGCGTAGATGTCAGGCAGGTTCTGCTCAAGATCAAGGCTTCGGTGATCGGGGCCCGTCCAGATATGGAAGGTGTCGGCGATATTCACAAGCTGCCCCTCGTAAAAGCACTCATAGTGCAGGCGCAGCTTTTTCGGCGCGCAGAAGGTGGCCCTGGTGCGGATCGTCACCTCGCCGGGGTAGGATACGGCGGCTTTGTACTGCACGTGCAGATCGACCATCGGCGGGTCGATGCCGAGCGCGTGCATATCGGCGTAGCCAAACCCGAGCTTCTGGAAGTAGTCCATGCGCGCGATCTCGTACCAGACGGGGTAGACCGCGTGGTGGACGATGCTCATGGGGTCGCAGTCGGGATAGCGGACGGCGACGGCAGTTTCGGTTATCATAGCGTTTCTCCTTATGAAAACACCCTTGCCCGGTCGGGACAAGGGCGTTTTGAAATCAGGCGTTTCTCTTCTTGAGATAGCGGTTGATGTACATCATCAGGAACACGGGGATGACCGCGGTGATCGCACCCATGATGAAGGTGGAGGTCACGTTCGCGATGGTCGCGTGCAGGATGTTCTTGGAGACGAAGTTGAAGAAGATGGAGCTAAAGCCGAGCGCCAGCATCGCGACGCCGTAGTTGGTGCCGGAGTTCTTCGGCCCGAACAGGTCGGTGGAGAGTGCGGCGTTCAGCGCGGAGGGGCCGCCGTAAGCGAAGGCAATGATGGCGATCGTAACGAAGTAGCCCATGCCGCCGATGAAGGTCAGCAGGACGGCGCCGAGCAGGGTCAGGCCGCAGAGGACATACATGGTGTTGGTGCGGCCGAGCTTGTCGGACAGCGAGGCCATAATGAGACGGCCGGCGGCATTCGTGATGCCGGTGAAGGACACGCAGGCGATGGCCATGGCCGGGGTCAGGCCGCGCTCTACGCCGAGATCCTTAATCAGGGGAACGCAGAGGTTCCAGGTGCCGTTGATGAAGAAAATGGAGAAGAACAGCGCCCAGAAGGCCGGCATTTTGATGGCCTGGCCGAGGGAGAAGTCCACGCTGCCGGAGACGGCCTTGGCGGGCAGGTTGAGGCTCGCGATGTACTCGTCATCGGGCAGGGAGATGAACAGGCAGGCGACAAAGCCGAGGACGGCGAACACGATGCCGAGCGTCAGGAACACGGGAACAAAGTTCACGATGCCGTCCGCGCCGCGGTTGAGCTCCATGAGCCAGTTGGACACCGGGGTGAACACGACGGTGGACAGGCCGAAGGCGGAGCAGGCAAGACCGGAAGCGAGGCCGCGCTTATGGGGCAGCCACTTCTGGATGCAGGAAATGCAGGCGCCGTAGGCAAAGCCGGAGCCGAGGCCCGCCATGATGGCGTAGGTCAGGTCGAACAGCCCGGCGGACTTGACAAAGGCGGTCAGGATGACGCCGACGGAGAACAGCGCGACGCCGAGAATGCAGGTCAGCTTCGGGCCCTTCTTGTCGTTGATGAAGCCGCCGATCAGGTTGCCGAACACGAACGCAAAAATCATGTAGGACGAGACCATGGTCGCGGCGCTGTCGGACCAGCCGTAGGCGGCGACGATATTGCCTTTGAGTGCGCTCCAGAGGTACAGAATGCCGACGCAGAGCTGCACGACGAGGCACGCGATGATGGAGATCCAGGGGTTCTTCCGGGTTTTCACAATACATCCCTCTTTTACATTAAATTAGTAGGTTAACTGAACATTGGAATTATACCACGGTGCGTTGCGTTCGTCTATAATTGACACGAAACTAACGACCCGCCGCGAAAATTTTTTCGCAGCGGGCCGGGTATTCAGGCTTTCAGAAGCATGAGCGCCTCGTCCGGGAAGCGGAGCAGAAGCGGGCCGTCCGGCAGGGCGGCATATTCCTCCTTGGTGACCGTCCAGCCGAAGCCGGCGCCGGTATGACCGGGTCGGCGCAGGAAAAGGACCATCTCAAAGGGGTCCTCGATGACGGAGACGATCTCCATCGCATAGGTATTCGGGCCGGGTTCGTCGGCCAGCACGGCGCAGTGCCGCCGCAGACCCACGACCTCGCCGGTCTGCTCGCCGGGTACGGAGAGCTCGAGGCCCCAGTCGTCGGCGGTAAAGACGGTGCGTCCGCCCTCATGCCGGAGATGGGAGGCGCGGCTGAAATTCTTGCAGCCGGTGAGCTGGGCGGCGGTGTGGGTGACGGGGTTTTTGAACAGGGCGTGCTTTTCACCCAGCGCCTCGATGCGTCCGCGGTTGTATATGGCGAGGTTGTCCGCCATGCGGTAGAGCTCGTCGCGGCTGTGGCTGACGATGAGCGCGTCGCCGCCGAAATCCCGCAGGATGCCCATGACCTCGCGCTCCATGCGGTCGCGCAGATGCGAGTCGAGCGCGGAAAACGGCTCGTCAAGCAGGATGAGCTCCGGCTCGTTTATGAGGATGCGCGCGAGGGCCACGCGCTGCTGCTGTCCGCCGGAGAGCTGAGCGGGATACTGCTCCCGCAGGCCGGTGAGCTGCATCTTGTCCATCATGGCGTCCACGGCCTTTTGTCTCTGCGCCTTGGGCAGATGCCGTGCGCCGGCGGCGATGTTTTTCTCCGCCGTCATTGTGGGGAAGAGGGCGTATTGCTGGAACAGATAGCCCACGCGCCGCTGCTGCGGCGGCAGGTCGATCTTTTTTCCCGAGTCGAAGAGGGGACGGCCGTTCAGTATGATGCGGCCCTCATCCGGGCGCTCGATGCCGGCGATGCATTTGAGCGTTACGCTCTTGCCGCAGCCGGATGCGCCGAGGATGCCAAGGATGTCGCCGTTCGTCTCAAAGGAGACGTCGAGCCGGAAGCTCCCGAAATGTTTGCGGATATCGACGATCAGGCTCATGCGGCCGCCTCCTTTCGGCGGCGGGGATTTTTCTGGTTTTTCTCCAGAAAGTTCACGGCGAGCAGAACGACGGCGGAGATCGCGACATTCACAAGCACCCAGCGCAGGGCCATCTCGTCGTTGTCCGTGCGCCAGAGCTGATAGACCGTCGTGGAGATCGTCGCGGTGCGGCCCGGTGTGTAGCCCGCGATCATGCTGGTCGCGCCGTATTCGCCGAGCGCCCGCGCAAAGGCCAGCACCGTGCCGGCGAGGATGCCCTGACGGCAGGCGGGCATACGGATGCGCCAGAAGATATAGCGGTTTGAAAGTCCCAGCGTCTGCCCGGCGTAGCCGAGCGTCTCGTCGAACGACTCAAACGCGCCGCGTGCCGTGCGGTACATGAGCGGGAACGCCACGACCACGGTCGCGAAGATCGCCGACCACCAGGTCATGACGAGCTTGATGCCAAAGAGATTCAAAAACAGCAGGCCGACGGGATGCTTCGGCCCGAGAAGCCGCAGAAGCAGATAGCCCACGACCGTCGGCGGCAGCACGAGCGGAAGCGTCAGGACGACGTCGAGAATACCCTTGATGAGCCGGGGCAGCTTTGCGATCGCGTAGGCCGCCCAGATGCCGAGAAAGAAGATGATGACGGTCGAGATCGCGGCGATACGCAGGGAGTTCCATAGGGGAAACCAATCCATAATGTTCTCCTGAAAATAGGGGTAAAGGGAGCGCGGCAAGGCGCTCCCTTACAGTATAATATGTCTTTCGCGATCACGCAAGCGGGGTGAAGCCGACCGCCTCGAAGATGGCGGAGGATTCCGGCGTGGTGCAGAAGTCGAGGAACGCCTGGGCCAGGTCGGGGTTCTCGCTCACGTTCATGACCGCGGCGGGATAGATGACCTGGCCGCACATATCGGCGGTGGCGGTGTCGATGACCTGCAGTCCGGCCGAGTAGGCGTCGGTCTGATAGATGATGCCGCAGTCCACGGTACCCTCGGAGACCTGCGTGGTGACTTCCTTGACGTTGGAGCCGTAGGTGATGGAGCCGGCGGCGGCCAGATCTTCCTCACTCAGCTCGTAGTAGGCGAGGATCTTCTGCGTGTACTGGCCGACGGGGACGTCCTCGTTGCCCATGGCCATGAAGATGCTGCCGTCGGCGAGCTTTTCGGCCCAGTCGTCATAGCCCTCGATCCCGGCGGGGTTCCCCTCGGGAACAGAGAGCGCGACCTTGTTCTCAAGGATGTTGAAGCGGGTCTCCTCGATGACGAAGTCAAGGCCGTCGGTGTTGACCTCGGGATCGGCTTCGATGTCGAGCTGGTTCATCTGCTTCTGACCGGCGGAGATGAACACATCCACGTCCGCGCCTTCCTCGATCTGGGTCTTGAGCGTGCCTGAGGAGTCAAAGTTGAAGGAGATGGTCACGTCGGGGTTGGCGGCCATAAAGTTGTCGCCGATCTCGGTCAGTGTCTCCGTCATGGAGGCGGCGGCGAACACGATCAGCTCGCCGGCATAAGTGCTCTCGGGGGCGGGAGCCTCTTCCACGGCGGGAGCGGGAGCGGCCTCTGCGGCGGCCTGCTGGGCGGCCAGCTCATTGACCTGCTCCTGAAGAGCCTGCACGGAGGCGAGAAGGTCGTCGAGTGCGGCGGTGTCAGCGGCGCTTCCGCACGCGGCCAGCGCGAACACCATGCACAGCGCAAGGAGGAGGGACAGCATTTTTTTCATGGGAATCAATCTCACTTTCAATAATTTGGTTTATGCCCCCATTATAGTTTTGGACGGAGCTGTTTTCAATGAGAAAAAATCGGTTACAACCAAAATTGGTTTTGTTACAATTTATAGGAGTGGTACTGAAAGACGATCGAAAAAACGGTGAAAGTGTTGATGAAATCGGGAAAAACTGGCGTTCAAACGGTGCTTGTCAGGCGCGTTTCAGACGCCGAATTGTTGTGAATTTTGGGAATTGATACAGCCGGTTTTGATTGGTCACAACTAAAAATGTGTCACAAAAGGCTTAAAATGTGTGACAGAGTGCGGCGGGGTTTGATATAATGTACCCGTGTTCAGTCTGCACAAAGGAGGATGGAGTTATGGCGGATAAATTTACGCCCGATCAGCAGAGCATCGTCTCCTTCAGCCTGATGGGCCCGGAGAGCGGCGCTCCCTGCCAGGTGGACTCCAACGACGGGCGCATTACGCGCATCCGTCCGTATTTTTACGATAAGGAATACACGGATAAACACTGCAATCCGTGGAAGATAAACGCCCGCGGCAAGACCTTTTCGGCGCCTGACCGCGTGACGATCACGCCCTTTGGGCTGGGCTACAAGTCCCGCGTCTACTCCCCGAACCGGGTGAAGTATCCCCTCAAGCGCGTGGACTGGGATCCGAACGGCGAGCGCAATCCGCAGAACCGCGGCAAGTCGAAGTATGTCCGCATCAGCTGGGACGAGGCGGCGCAGATCGTGGCGGACGAGCTCAAACGGCAGAAGGAGAAATACGGCCCGGAGGCCGTCCTGTGCCAGGCCGATATGCACGGCGAGGGCAAGAATGTCGCGCCGAGCCACGGATGCCCGAACCGCCTGCTGTCCCTCATGGGCGGATACACCTTGCAGATGCGGAACATGGACAGCTGGGAGGGCTGGTTCTGGGGCGCGAAATATGTCTGGGGCTGCGAGCCGGTGGGCGAGATGGCGCCGCAGGCGAACCTCTATCCCGATATCGCGAAGCATTCCGACCTGCTCCTGTTCTGGGGCTGTGACCCGGAGACCACGCCGCTCGGCGTCGTGTCGCATATGCCGTCCCGGCTGTGCTACTGGCTGTCGGAGCTCGGTCTCAGGAGCGTGTATGTCTGCCCCGACCTCAACTACGGCGCGGCGGTGCACGCGGATAAGTGGATCCCCATCCTGCCGAATACCGATGCCGCCCTCCAGCTTGCGATCGCGTATGTCTGGATCACCGAGGGGACGTATGACAAGGACTATATCGCGACCCACGCCTATGGCTTCGACAAATTCGAGGACTATGTCCTCGGCCGGGAGGACGGCGTGCCCAAAACGCCGGCCTGGGCCAGCGAAAAATGCGGCGTGAAGGAGTGGACGATCAAGGCTCTCGCCCGCGACTGGGCGAAAAAGACCGCCTCGATCATCCACGGAAACGGCGGGTGCTATATCCGCGGCCCGTATTCCTCCGAGCCGGCGCGCCTTGAGGTCATGCTGCTCGGTATGCGCGGCGTCGGAAAGCCCGGCGTGCATCAGGCGAAGATGATCGAGTGGAGCCTCTGGAACCGCGATTATCCCGTGCCGTATCAGGGCAAATTCGTCCCGAAGATCACGGCGATCGCCGACCCACTCCGCCCGGTGGACGGCGATGTCGACCCGAAGATCAACATGAACCGCTTCGTTCTGACGGACGCGCAGAAGGAGCGCGCACCGGAGCTCATCGACCTGTTCCGGCAGCTTCCCGCGCCGAAGCAGTTCATTCCCCGCTGCTGCATCCATAAGGCGATCCTCGACGGACACGCCGAGTGGCGCGGTCTGCAGTGCTTCTCGTCGAGCCAGCAGCCCGGGCCGGATAACTACCGCCATCCCACGCAGCAGTACCAGTTCGAGGAGATGAAATATCCCCGCGACGGTCTGAGCCGGGTGCACATGATCTGGACGGACGCCCCCTGCCAGACGACCTGCTGGAACAACGGAAACCTGACCGCGAAGGCGTTTCAGGATCCCTCCATCGAGTGCATCGTGGCGCAGCATCCGTGGCTTGAGAACGACTGCTATTTCGCGGACATCATTTTCCCCGTGGTCACAAAGCACGAGATGAACGACATCGGAAACGATATGTCCTCGGGAAACTTCACCTCGATCTATCTCGAGGAGCCGTGCTGCCCGCCGGTCGGCGAGTCGCTGAGCGATTTCGACGTCTGCGCGAAGGTCGCCGAAAAGCTCGGCCCGGAGTACTATGCCGCCTATACCGGCAATATGAGCGAGAAGGATCGCGTGCGCTTCTTCTATAAGGCCACCGGCTGCGAGGAGTACATGACCTGGGAGGAGTTCAAGCAGCGCAAAATCTTTGTCGTTCCCTGCAAGGAGCAGGAGGAGCATGAGGCGCTGCCCGCCGGCCTGCGCGGATTCTATGAGAACCCGGAGGAAAATCCACTCACGACCCCGACGGGAAAGCTCGAATTCTATTCGACGCAGATCGCGGAGTTCACGCCCGATGACCCGGAGCGTCCGCCTGTGCCGCATTGGATCGAAAAGGGCGAGAGCCATGACGAGCGCCTGTCCTCCGAGCGGGCAAAGAAATATCCGCTGCTGTGTATGTCGAACCACGGCCGCTGGCGTATGCACGCGCAGTGCGATGACATCGTCTGGAACCGCGAGGTCGAGACGATGAAGATCCGTGCGAAGGACGGCTATCAGTATGAGCCGGTGTGGATGCACACCTCGGAGGCGGAAAAGCGCGGCATCCGGCACGGCGATATCGTGAAGGTCTATAACGAGCGCGGCGTGGTGCTCTGCGGCGCGTATGTGACGGAGCGGCTCGTACCGCGCACCTGCTATGTCGACCACGGCGCGCGCCTTGACCCGATCATTCCGGGCTGGCTTGACCGCGGCGGCGACATCAACACCATCACCCCGACGGCTACAACCTCGAAAAACGCCACCGGCATGGCGGTTTCGGGCTTCCTCGTGGAGGTGGAGAAGGTGTCGGATGAGGAAATGGAACAGTGGCGCCGGGATTACCCGGAGGCATTTGCCCGGCCTGTCGACAAGGACGCCGGTGTATGCCTCGCCGGCTGGCTGGTCGGCGGAGAGGAGGCGGCAAAATAATGGCAAAAGCATTTGTAATCGACGTGGCGAAATGCTCCGGCTGCTATAACTGCCAGCTCGCCTGCAAGGATGAGCACGCGGAAAACGACTGGTCGCCCTATGCCAAGGCGCAGCCGCTGACGGGGCAGTTCTGGTGCCGCGTGACCGATCATGTGCAGGGTACGATCCCCAAGGTTCGCATCCACTATATCCCGCACCTGTGCAACCACTGCGAAAATGCCCCCTGCATCGCCGCAGCGAAGGACGGCGCGGTGTATCGCCGGGACGACGGCCTCGTCATCATCGACCCGGAGAAGGCCGCGGGCCAGAAGCAGATCGCCGAGGCCTGCCCCTACGGCGCGATCTTCTGGAACGAGGAGGCGAACCTGCCGCAGAAATGCACGGGCTGCGCCCACCTGCTCGACCACGGCGCGAAGCTACCGCGCTGCGTGGAGGCCTGCCCGACCGACGCGCTGATGTTCGGCGAGGAAGAGGAGCTCATGGATTACATCGAGGGCGCGTCCGTGCTCCGGCCGGAGACGGGCTGCGCGCCGCGTGTGTATTACCGCAACATCCCCGGCAAATTCATCGCCGGAACGGTGTATGACCCCGTGGAGAAAGAGGTCGTCATCGGGGCGCGGTGCCTGCTCAATTCCGGCGGAAAACGCTGGGAGACCCGCACCGACGAGTACGGCGACTTCTGGTTCAACGACCTGCCGGTCGGCCTGTTCGACCTCTCCATCCAGACCCCGGGCTACGAGGTGAAGCTCTTTGAGCGCCTGCGTACCCGCGAGTGCGTGAACCTCGGGGACATCCCGCTTGAACGGAGCAAACAGCCGTGAAACGTATTGTGAAGTATATCCTCGGCCTCATGACGATGGCCGTGGGCGTGGTGCTCATGAAAAAGGCGGCGCTCGGCATCACGCCGATCACCTCGCTGCCGCTCGCGCTCAACGAGGTTCTGCCGGTGCTGTCGCTCGGCAACTGGACGATCCTGTTCCACATCCTCTGCATCCTCGCGATCATGGTCATCACGAAAAAGGCGGACGTGAAGACCCTGCTCATGTTCCCGGTGGGCATCGGCTTCGGGTACTTCATCGACCTGCTTCTGTGGATTTTCCGGATGGAGACCGACCTTATCGCGGTGCGGATCCTGCTGCTCGGACTGGGCATCCCGGTATCCGGTCTCGGCGTTGCGCTCATAAACGACGCCGACCTGATGCTCCCGTCCCCGGACGGACTTATCCGCACGATCGCGGCGCATTACAACAAACGCTATCCCATCGTCAAGATCATCGGCGACTGCACATGGGTCGCGGCGGCGGCGGTGATCGAGCTGTCCGTGCTGCACCGGCTGGCGGCCGTGAATATCGGCACGATCGCATCCGCGCTGCTCGTCGGCAAGACGATCCAGCTGTGGAACCGGCTGCTGTTTTCGCCCAAAAGCTCCGCGGCGGAGAACAGCGCGGTAACAACCGATCGTATGTAACGCGAAATCAAAATCAGCGTTGACCTTGATATAGTTCCAGAGTTTATAATAAGTATTACGATTGGGTCGTTGTATGTCGGCGGCCCCGGTTTGACAGGAAGAGATCCTATGGAAGAAGAAAAGCAGGTTCGCAACAGCAAGGATCGGAAGGAGCGCAACAACCACGCAAACGATGTGCGCCTCCGGCTGATGGATATGGACGGCGACAAGCTGATGACGGCGCTGCGAAACGCCAAAATGGTGGGCGTTCTCTCCGGCAGCGAGGTCATGTATGTGTTTGTCTTCCGGAACCAGTATATGTGTTTCATTCACAAGCTGGACGCGGAGGAGGGACGGTACAAGGCCTGGCCCGTGAACGAGCGCAACACCGCCATGATGAAAAACCTGACCTCTGCGGCGGACAGGCTTTTTGAGATCACGCCGAAGCCGGACATGGATCCGATGGGCGTCATGGTGGCGGCCGAGCGGGGCATCATATCCTATCTGGACGCCACGGGACAGCTCCCGGCGGACGATGTGGACTTCATGGGATGGCAGGAGCCTGCCGAAGAAGAGTAAGTAAATTTGTCATAAGATGACAGGAGGACAGAGGATGAAGACGTACAAGTTCGAGTGCCGGAGCACCCGCCGCGGCTTCACGGAATGGGCTGTTGTTCTGGAGGACGGCGTGGAGGTCAGACGCATCGACCGCGACGTGCATCAGGAGACCGTTCGCCAGTTCCGCGAGCGCGTCGGCGCGCAGCTGGAGGCAGAAGGGTACACCCCTGAGCCGAACCAGTATACCCTGTAAGCGAGGAGAGTGTGACGATGAAAACCGTTTCTGTTCTGATCCAGCATCACGCCGGCCCGACCGGGGATGTGCTGATTTGCAAGAAGGCGGACGGCGCCTGGGAGTTCCCGAACGACCGCGTCCGCACGAACGAGACCGACGAAGCCGCCGCAGCCCGTATTGCGGGCGAGCAGCTCGGCATGACCGTCGCGGTGGGAAAGCTCACCATGCGCGGAGCCAAGTACCCCAAGGACGGCACCGTTGAGCATCTGACGGAGGGCAATATCACCCACAACACCCACACGAAGTGCGATGTTCACCTCTACTACGAAGCCGTGAACACCTGGCAGACCGAGCCGAAGACCGGTGTCTACACCGAGTTCAAGTGGGTTCACCCCTCGGAGCTTGGCGGCTATGACTTTGCCGGCGATGACGTGAATTTCATGGCAAAGTTCGATCCCTGGATCAACGGCCGTGTGATCCCCGACGTCCGGATGTACTGAGGAGGGCGAGGCATGAAAAAGTATTTCTTTGAGGCCGACAAGAAGCAGTGGGAGAAACCCACCGAGCCCAAGTATGTGTTCTGCGCGCCGGCAAAGGTCTGGGCCATTGCCGAAACCGAGGAGGAGGCGCGTGCGATCGCGCTGGAAAAGCTCGCCGCGAAGTATCACGGCAGCGGCACGCTGATCGACGAGCCGCGCCTGACCCTCACGAAGAGCGCGGAGCTTCCTGTTGACTGGAGCTACGGCTACGGCGACGAGCGCGGCACCGGCACCGCCGAGGAGAAAGCGGCGCTGTACGCGGACAACAAGAGATAAGGAGGACAGAGCTGTGGAGCTTGTGAAAAAATATCTTCTGCGTCTTCCGGAGGAGAACGTGACCCTGACGAAGGACGAGCTCGCTGCCCGCGTCAAGGACATCCTCAAGGATCACCCCAGCGAATTCATGAACGCCTACCGCGTGTGGTATGAGGGCTTTGAGGGCTGCGGTATGCCCGGCGCGGATGTCTATGAAGTGATCGTCGAGACCATTCGCTCCCTGAGCGACGACTGGGAGGAGATCGGCCCCATGCGCTGGGAGAAGTACGGCGTTGTGAATCCCAGCTTCAAGAACCGCCGCTTCGCGGAGGCGATGAAAAACAATAAGGGCGTGGAGATGCTTCTGCATCAGTACCATCTGGGCGCCCATTATCAGGGCCCGGACGGCCGCATTTTCTGGATCCCCGTCATCGAGGATTACGATATGCGCGCCTTCGAGCGCAAGGACGGCAAGTATGTCGGCACGATGGTCGAGATCGACCCGCGCAGCGACTATGCCCGCCAGATGGTCGAAGTCAAGGTGTAAGGGAGGAGCAGCGAAATGAGTTTTGAAAAAGCGATGCGCTCCGACAGCAAAAAGGAGAAGATCACCCACAGCGTATGCGTCGGCGGCCCGATGACCCTTCATACGATGGACGGCGTGATCCGCCGCGTGCGGCCCGTTGTTCTGTCGGATGACGACCCCGCGGGCTGGGTCATCAAGGCCCGCGGCAAGGAGTATACGCCCCAGCGCAAGATGACCATGTCCCTGCTCGGCTACTGCGAGCGCGATAAGACCTATGCGTATGACCGCCTGAAGTACCCGATGATCCGCGAGGACTTCGTCGAGACGCCCGACGGCAAGAACCGCAACACCGAAAACCGCGGCAAATCCGGCTATCGCCGGGCCTCGTGGGATGAGGCGCTGAGCCTCGTCGCCCGTGAGATCAAGCGTCTGCAGAAGACCTACGGCAAGGAGACCGTCACGGCCTGCACCTCGTCCCACCACAGCTGGGGCCTCGTCGGCTATAAGATCTCCCTGTTCAAGCGCTTCTTCTCCATGATGGGCTATACCCGCGTCGCGGATAACCCCGACTCCTGGGAGGGCTTCCACTGGGGCACCCCGCATACCTACGGCTACTACTGGCGTCTCGGCGGCCCGGAACCCTACGATATGCTCGAGATGGCCATGCAGAACTGCGAGACCATGATCTGCTGGTCCTCCGACCCCGACACCAGCCGCGGCGGCTATTCCGCGCAGGAATCCGCGCTCTGGCGCTGGTGGATGAAGGAGATGGGCATCCAGTTCATCTATATCGACCCGTTCAACAACTACACCTCCGTCAAGCACGCCGACAAGTGGATCGGCCCGCGCATGGGCACCGATGCGGCGCTGCTCGAGGCCATCGCCTATGTGTGGATCACGGAGGGTACATACGATAAGGAATACGTGAAGCAGCACGGCCACCGCTTCCAGGAGTTCTGCGACCACATTCTGGGCCGCGGCCCCGACGGTACGCCGAAGACCCCCAAGTGGGCGGAGGAGCTGACGCTCGTTCCCGCCATGGACATCAAGGCCATCGCCCGCCGCTGGGCGAGTACGCCCACCACGGCCGGCTCCGGTATGCGCGGCGGCTTCGGCGGCGCGTGCCGTTCCTCGAACGGCACGGAGTATGCCCGCCTGCTGGTTCTGCTCTCCGCGATGCAGGGTATGGGCAAGCCTGGACGCAACTTCTGGGGCCCCGGCTGCGGCGGCCCGATGAACTACAACTTCTGGTTCGGCGGCTATTCCGATCCGCTGGCCTCCATCGCGAACGCCCCGATCTGCGACAACCCGCCCGTCAACACGGTGGAGCAGGTGCTCTATCGTCCGAACCTGCCCGACGCTATCCTGAACGGCCACTATGAATGGTACGGCGAAGGCTTCTGCGGCGGCGGCGTTGACCTCGAGTTCACCCGCCATGTCTACCCGGCGCCCGGCTACAACAAGGTTCACTGCTTCTGGCGTTACGGCGGCTCCTTCTTCGGCACCATGCTCGACACCAACAAATGGGCCAAGATGTATAAGAGTCCCGAGCTGGAGTTCGTCATCAACCAGGATATCTACATGACCCCTGAGACCCGTCACGCGGACGTCATCCTGCCCGCCTGCTCGAACCTCGAGCGCACGGACATCGGCGAGGTTGGCTCCTCCGGTATCGGCGGCTACTGCTCTCACTCCGAAACCGGCAACTCCTGGCAGATCGTCGTCTATCAGGAAAAGGCCATCGAGCCGCTGTGGGATTCCCGTTCCGACTTCTGGATTTTCTCCCAGGTCGCGGCACGCCTCGGCTTCGGCCAGGAGTTCACGGAGGGCCGCACCGAGGAGGAATGGGCCAAGCGCTTCTGGCAGTTCTCCGACCTGCCCAAGGCCATGAGCTGGGAGGAGTTCAAGAAGAAGGGCTACTACATCATCCCCGTGTCCAACCACGAGGAGGACAAGGATCCCAAGACCGGCCTGTACGAGAACTGGGATCGCTATCCCGGCTTCCAGTGGTTCGCGGAGAACCGCCCCTGCGACACCATGAACCACAAGGTATTCCAGGAGGAGCATCTGCTCGGCACGTTCTCCGGCAAGTTCGAGTTCGTCTCCGAGTCCCTGACCTACTGGGCGCCCGATGACGAGGCCCGCCGTCCCATCCCGCAGTATCAGGATTCCTGGGAAGGCCACAAGTCCCTCACCTCGGACAAATATCCCATCGGTCTCATCTCCCCGCATCCGCGTTTCGACTATCATACGCACTATAACCAGCACGCCAAGTGGCTCTGGGAGATCCCCAAGAACCGCGTCATCATCAACGGCAACCCCTATCTCGTCTGCCACATCAACCACGAGCTGGCGGAGCAGCGCGGCATCAAGGACGGCGACGTTGTCCGCCTGTTCAACGACCGCGGCAGCGTCCTGTGCGTGGCGCGCGTCACCTGGCGTCTGAATCCCCAGACCATCCACGCCTATACCTCTTCCGGCATCTACAACCCCATCGAGTACGGCAAGTATATGAGCACGGATAAGGGCGGCAGCATCAACGTCCTGACCCCCGGCCGCCTGATCGGCGACTATGTCCCGGCCATGGCTCCGTACAGCTGCAACATTGACGTCGAGAAGGCCGACCCCGATCCCAACTTCGGTCAGGGCTTCGAGCACATCCTGGACGCGGTTGACAAGCAGCAGCTTGAGACCGAGCGTCCCATCCGCACCTCCGCCGCGGCTGACCTGCTGTTCGGCGAAAGAGAAAGCGAGGCGATCTGAAATGCTGAAAACCAACATGAAAAAGCCCGGCATCGCCATTAACTCCGCCCGGTGCATGGCCTGCTACGCCTGCTTTATGGCCTGCAAGGACGAGCACTGCGGCTGGGATACCGCCCTGTCCAAGTCCCAGCCCGAGCTGGGTCAGTACTGGATGAACATCGTCGAGTGGGAGCGCGGCGACAACCCCCGCCGCGTCAAGACCGCGACGGTGCCCACCCCCTGCAATCACTGCGACAACCCCGCCTGCATGGCGGCCGCGGAGAACGGCGCTGTCTATAAGCGCCCGGACGGCATCGTGATCATCGACCCGGAGAAGGCCGTCGGTCAGAAGCAGATCGCGGACGCCTGCCCCATCCACGCCGTCTACTGGAACGAGGCCGCGCAGATCCCCCAGAAATGCACCATGTGCGCCGAGCTTCTGGACGACCCCGACTATCCGGGCTATGAGCCGCGCTGCGTCGAGGCCTGCCCGAACCAGGCGCTGGTCTTCGGCGATCTGGCCGATCCCGAGAGCAATATCTCGAAGCTCATCGCCGCGAACAAGGTCACGCCGCTCGAGGGCCTGTCCGGCAATGTCGTCCATCTGAACATCCCCCAGGCCTTCCTCGCGGGCACCGTTGCCTACCCGAAGGAGCTGGAAGAGGTCTGCATCGGCGCGAAGGTCAAGGTCGTCTGCGACGAGACCGGCGAGACCCATGAGATGGAGACCAACTGGGCCGGCGACTATGAGTTCGAGGATCTGCCCAAGGAAAAGACCTGGACCGTCACGATCTCCTTCCCCGGCTACAAGACCGTGACCTATACCGGCGAGCGCACCGATCACGATCACTATGTCGGCATCACCTATCTCGAGAAGGAATAAGCGTTCTTTCCCGGCCCCATCCTCCGGTGGGGCCGGATACCATTGAATTTGTAATAGAAAGGAAGTCTTTCCGTTGGAACTTCGCAGCGTAGTTATCGTTGACGCCTGCCGTACGGCCGTCGGCAAGATGGGCGGCGCCTGCCGTCCTCTGTCCGCGCTGGATATGGCGGTCGCCACCATAAAGGGAAACCTTGACCGCACCGGCATCGACCCGAAGGAGATTGATGAGGTCATCCTCGGTCAGTGCCGCCAGACCTCCGATGAGCCGAATATTGCCCGCGTCGCCGCCCTGAAGGCCGGTCTGCCCGAGAGCACGGCCGCCCACACCGTTATGCGCCAGTGTGCCTCCGCCATGACCGCCGTGCAGAACGGCGCCATGCAGATCATGACCGGCGTATCCGATGTCGTCCTCGCCGGCGGCACGGAGAGTATGTCGAACGCGGTCTTCTATGTCCGCAACGCCCGCTGGGGCCTCGGCACCGGTAACACCACCTTTGTTGACGCGCTGACCGAGGGGCAGTTCAAGAGCCAGCCCGAGGAGATTTACGGCAGCTACAACATGGGCGCAACCGCCGAGCGCGTCGCCATGGAGCTGGGCATCACCCGCGAGGAGCAGGACGCGTTCTCGCTCGAGAGCCAGCGCCGTGCGATCGCCGCGATCGACTCCGGCCGCTTCAAGGACGAGATCGTCCCCATGGTGATCCCCCAGGGCCGCAAGAAAGACCCCATCGTCTTCGATACCGATGAGTTCCCCAACCGCACCACCAACGAGGAGAAGATGGCAAAGCTGAAGCCCGTGTTCAGCATCGACGTGCTGGAAGACGGCCGTATGTTCAACTCCAAGGAGCTGACCGGCACCGTGACCGCCGGTTCGTCCTCCGGCCGAAACGACGGCGCGTCCTCCATGCTGCTCATGACCGAGGAGAAGGCCAAAGAGCTTGGCCTCAAGCCCCTCGCGAAGATCATCGGCATGGGGCAGGCGGGCTGCGACCCGCAGCAGATGGGCCTCGGCCCCGTGTATGCCGTACCCAAGGCGCTCAAGCACGCCGGTCTCACCATCGACGACATCCAGCTCATCGAGCTGAATGAGGCGTTTGCCGCGCAGTCCCTCGGCTGCATCAAGCTGCTCGGCTGGGAGGATAAGATGGACATCATCAACGTCAACGGCGGCGCGATCGCGCTCGGCCACCCGGTCGGTTCTTCCGGCTGCCGCATCCTCGTGACGCTGATCCATGAGATGAAAAAACGCGGCCTCAAGTACGGCCTCGCCACGCTCTGCATCGCGGGCGGCATGGGTCAGGCCACTGTCATCGAGATGTGCGAATAATCTGATTATTAAACAGGAAAGGAATGTGATCCCCATGTCCAAGTCCAATAAAATCATTATCCAGTGCTGCATCTGCGGCGCCGGTACCAAGAAAGCGCAGGCGCCCACCGTGCCTTATACCCCGGAGGAGATCGCCCGCGAGGTCGTCGCGGTGGCGAAGGCCGGCGCCTCCGTCGCCCACATCCATGTCCGCGAGGATAAGGAAGTTGACGGCGTCATGCAGATCGGCTACAAGTCCATGAGCCTGCAGAAGTTCACGGAGGCCGTGGAGCTCTCCCGCAAGTACTGCGCCGAAGAGGGCCTTGACATCATCATCAACCTCACCACCTCCGGCGGCGAGTATGAGGACTTCAAGCGCCTGCAGCACCTGAGCGCGCTGAAGCCCGAGATGTGCTCCTTCGACCCGAACACCATCAACTGGGCCAACTCCTACATCTTCGAGAACAGTCCCCGTTTCCTGAACCTGCTGGCGCAGGAGGTCGTGGCGACCGATGTGAAGCCCGAGTTCGAGGTCTTTGACACCGGCCATATCGACTCCGTCATGTATTATGTAAACAAACACGGCATTCCCAAGCC
>JBJDYS010000052.1:0-12962 GCA_051867595.1 Oscillospiraceae bacterium | reverse complement strand
CCCTGTGCAAACAGGGGGTGTTCCCTTATTCTTCGGCGCGTTTTGCCGTCGCTCTGCCGCCGGTGACATCGACTACGCGGGCCATAAACTCCGCCGCCGACGCCTCCAGAAGCTCCGCGGACAGGATCGCGGCATTCGGGTCGGACTCATAATCGGAGGCGAGCAGCGCGCCGCCGTATTCGCGCAAAAGCCGATGCACCCGGTCGATGCTCTCCCATCGCACCGTGATCGCAAGCCGCGCCTTCTCCGGGTCGGGCTCCGAACCGGCGTCGGCCAGCGCCAGCGCCGTGGCCTTTGAATACGCCCGGACCAGCCCGCCGCTGCCGAGCAGCGTGCCGCCGAAATACCGCGTCACAACGCACAAAACGCCGTACAGCTCTGCGCCGCGCAGCACCTCCAGCATCGGAGCGCCCGCCGTACCGCCCGGCTCGCCGTCGTCCGACCAGCGGAACGCGCCGTCCGGCAGGATCCACGCCCAGCAGTGATGCCGCGCATCGGGGTATTTTTTTCGCACCGCCGCGATCAGCGCCTTAGCCTCCTCCTCATCCGGGACGGGCCACAGCTCCCCGATAAAGCGGGAGCGTTTTTCCTCATACGTGCCGGTGCCGTAACCGCTGGGCTTCCGCCGCTCAGCCATCGTCCGTCACCTCATAGGCCTCGACCCGCGCCCGCAGATCGGGGCGCACCACCGCCAGCACGCGGATGCCGTCCTCCGCGTACTGCAGGTCAAGGAGGTTGGCCTCCTTCCGCAGCCGGTCGACCAGCGCCGCATCCGCATACGGGATGCACAGCTTCATCCGGGTCAGTCCGCCGCCGAGCTTCTGCCCGATCGCGTACAGCAGGGTCTTCGTTCCCTCCCCGGTGCGGGCCGAAATGCAGACCTCATCCTCCCCGCCGGGCAGTCGGCCGAAAAAGAGGTCGCATTTGTTATAGACCCGGATGCAGGGTGTCTGGGAGGCGCCAAGGCGGTCGATCAGATCATCCACGACCTTCGCCTGCGCCTCCCAGTCCGGGTTCGACAGGTCGATTACGTGCAGGAGCAGGTCGGCATAGGTCAGTTCCTCCAGCGTCGCCTTGAACGCGTCCACGAGTTCATGCGGCAGCTTGCGGATGAAGCCGACCGTGTCCGACAGAAGCACCTGCCCGGCCTCGTCGAGGTTCAGCTTGCGCGTTGTGGTGTCGAGCGTGTCGAACAGGCGGTTGCCCGTCTGGATATGATCGCCTGTCAGCGTGTTCAGGAGCGTCGATTTGCCCGCGTTCGTATAGCCGACGAGCGCCACGACGGGCGTGGCGTTTTTCTCGCGCTGTTTGCGCTGGGTGCCGCGGACGCGGCGCACCTGCTCCAGCTCCTCCGCGAGCTTCTGGATGCGGCGCCGGATGTGACGGCGGTCGGTCTCCAGCTGCGTTTCACCGGGGCCGCGTGTGCCGATGGGCGCAGACGTACCGGCCTGCCGCTTCAAATGCGTCCACATACCGGTCAGGCGTGGCAGCAGATAGCGGTACTGCGCCAGCTCGACCTGCAAAATACCCTCTCTTGTATGGGCGCGCTGGGCGAAGATGTCCAGAATGAGGCCCGTGCGATCCAGCACGCGCACGCCCAGCATCTCCTCCAGCACGCGCGCCTGCGAGGGCGAGAGGTCGTTATCGAAGATGGCCAGGTCGCAGCCCTCGTTTTCGATCAGCTCCTTGAGCTCATAGACCTTGCCGCCGCCAAGAAAGCTGTGCGGGTCGGGCTTATCGCGGCTCTGCAAAAGCGTGCAGACCGGCTCCGCTCCGGCCGTCTCTGCCAGAGACCAGAGCTCCTCCATGCTGATTTCATCGCTTCGCTCCTCGGCGGTCATGCTCGCGGCGCTCAGACCGGCCAGCGCGGCGCGTTCTTTTTTTATGGTTGTGTCTTGTATGGCTGTATTCCTCGTATTTCTATGGATTATTGGATCACGACATTGTCCGCGCCGAGCATTTCGCGCAGCTCCTCCACGAGCGCGGGATGGATGACGCAGCGCGCGCCGAGGCGCTTTTTCGTATCGGCAAAGTACACCACCATCGGCTCGATGCCGGGAAACATCGTCAGGATCAGCTCGATCCGGTGAAACGCCGGGTCATCCCGGGAGGGGAGCTTCACCCACAGCGTCCGGGGCTTTTCCTGCGCCGGGACAGGCTCCGGCATCGGCTGCGGACGACTGTTTCGCTCCGGCCGCCGGTTTGACGACAGCGCCTCGCGCACGCTTTGCAGTGCGGCGGGGTCATCCAGCCCGGACAGCGGATGCGTCTGATCGAGCATGAGCTGCGGCTCTTTCTCGTCCCGGACGGATATGCGCCCGGCGCAGCAGACCGCCGCGTTTTCGCGCAGATACCCGCCGCCCTGATCGATGGCCCGCTGAAAGGCGATGAGCTCCATCGACCCCGTGTCGTCCTCCAGCGTCACATAGGACATGAGCGTGTTGTTCTTCGTGGTGCGGGTTCGCACGGCGGAGACCACACCGGCGATAATGACATTCTGTCCGTCGCGGAAATCGTGGGGGCCCTCTTCGCTCTCGAACGAGGCGAGGATCGAACCGATGCGAACTGCGCCGAGCTTTGACGCGATTCCGCGGTAGGCGTCCATGGGATGCCCGGTGAGGTAAAGGCCCGTGCTCTCCTTTTCCATGACCATCTTCTCCATGGGCGAGAACTCCTCGACCTCCGGCAGCACCAGCGAGGAGGACGGCTCGTCCTCGCCCAGCGAGAACAGATCCATCTGGCCGATGACATTGCGGCGGCCCTCGCCGTTCACGCCCTCCAGCACGCTGTCGAGCACCTGCAAAAGCGCCCTGCGCTTATAGCCGAGCGAATCGAACGCACCGGCCCGGATCAGGCTCTCCACCGGGCGGCGGTTGAGCTCCTTGCCGTACATCCGGCGGCAGAATTCGTCAAACGCGCTGAACGGCCCGTTCAGCTCCCGCTCCGCCATGACCTGCTGCATGAAGCCGCGGCCGATGCCCTTCACAGCGGCCAGGCCGAAGCGGATATTCTCGCCCACGACCGTGAAGTCCGCGTCGGACTCGTTCACGTCCGGAGGCAGAAGCTGGATACCCATGGCGCGGCACTCGGCGATATACTCCGCCACCTTGCCGGAGGAGTCGAGAACGCTCGTCAGAAGCGCCGCCATATACTCCCGCGGCCAGTGCCGTTTCATCCACGCCGTGCGGTAGCACACGATGGCGTAGGACACGGCGTGCGCCTTGTTGAAGGCGTAGGACGCGAAATCGAGGATCTCGTCGTAGATGCTGTTTGCCACCGCCTCCGGCACTCCGTTTGCGATGCAGCCGGCGATCCCGCGTTCCGCGTCGCCGAACACGAACGCCTTGCGCTCCGCGTCGATGACCGCGTGTTTTTTCTTCGACATGGCGCGGCGGATCATGTCCGCCTGCCCCAGCGAGAAGCCCGCGAGCCGGCGGAAGATCTCGATGACCTGCTCCTGATAGACGATGCAGCCGTAGGTGACCTGCAGGATCGGCTCGAGCATCGGATGCTTATAGGTGATGCGCTCCGGGTGGACGGCGCACTCCAGAAAGTGCGGGATGGAGTCCATCGGGCCGGGGCGGTACAGGGCGATGATCGCAGTGATGTCCTCAATGCTCTTCGGCTTGAGGCCGACGCAGACGCCGGTCATGCCCGTCGATTCGAGCTGGAAAACGCCCGAGGTATGGCCCGCGGTCAGCATCTCGAAGGTCTCGGGATCGTCCTCCGGGATCGCGTCCACCTGAAAAGAGGGGTCGCTTTTGCGAACCAGCACGGCCGCATCCTCGAGAACCGTCAGGTTCCGGAGGCCGAGAAAGTCCATTTTGAGAAGGCCCAGCTCCTCGAGCGTCGTCATCGGGAACTGGCAGACGATGGATTCGTCGTTTCGCGCGAGCGGGACGTAATCGGTCAGCGGAGCGCGGGAGATGACCACACCGGCGGCGTGTGTCGAGGCGTGGCGGGGCATACCCTCGAGCGCCATGGCCGTGTCGATGAGGTTTTTGATCCGCTCGTCGTCGCCCTCATACATCTCCTTGAGGGGCTTGGACAGACCCAGCGCCTCTTTGATCGTCATGTTCAGCGCGGACGGCACCTGCTTAGCGACGGCGTCCGTCTCGGCGTAGCTTATATTGATCGCGCGGCCCACATCGCGGATGGACTGCCGCGCCGCCATCGTACCGAAGGTGACGATCTGCGCGACATGGTCGGCGCCGTATTTCCGGTTCACATAGTCGATGACCTCGCCGCGGCGGCGGACGCAGAAGTCCATGTCGATATCCGGCATGGTGACGCGCTCGGGGTTCAGGAAGCGTTCAAAGTAGAGGCTGTATTTGACGGGGTCAACGTCGGTGATACGAAGCGTGTAGCTCACGAGCGATCCGGCCGCGGAGCCGCGGCCCGGACCGACGGGGATGCCCTCGTTTTTGGCGTAGTTCACAAAGTCCCAGACGATGAGGAAATAGTCCACAAAGCCCATCTGCCGGATGACGCCGAGCTCATATTCGAGCTGGTCGGACAGCGTCTTGTCATAGCCCGGATAGCGCTGCGCCAGACCCTCGAAGCAGAGCCGGTGCAGGTAGGCGAAGCTGTCCGTCTCGCCTGCGGGGAGCTGGAACCGGGGCAAGTGGTAATGCCCGAACTCAAAATCAAAATCGCACATATCGGCGATCTTCTGCGTGTTGTCACAGGCCTCCGGCCAGTCCGGGAACAGGGCGCGCATCTCCTCCTCGGGCTTGAGGTACAGCTCCTCGGAGTTGAACTTCATGCGGTCGGTATCGTCCACGGTCTTGCCGGTCTGGATGCACATGAGCACATCCTGGATCCGGGCGTCCTCCCGGCGCAGATAATGCGCGTCGTTCGTCACGACGAGGGGAATGCCGGTCTCCTGATGGATACGAACAAGCCCCTGCGCGGCCTGCCGTTCCTCCGGGATGCCGTGATCCTGCAGCTCCAGATAGAAGCTCCCCCGCCCGAAGAGCCGGTCGAGCTCCAACGCCCGGGTTTTCGCCTCGTCATACCGGTGGTGGATGAGCTTCTGCGGGATATCGCCCGCAAGACAGGCCGACAGGCAGACAAGCCCCTCGGAAAAACGGTGCAGCAGGTCCCAGTCGATGCGGGGCTTTATATAATACCCGTCCACAAAGGCCCGAGACACCAGCTCGCAGAGGTTGTGGTATCCCGTCTCGTTTTTGCACAGCAGGATGAGGTGCGTGTACTGGTTATCAATGCCGTATTCCCGGTCGGTCAGACTGCGCGGCGCAACATAGACCTCGCAGCCGATGACGGGCTTGATCCCCGCCTCCTGACAGGCCTTGTAAAACGCCACCGCGCCGTACATGACGCCGTGGTCGGTGATCGCGAGCGCGTTCTGGCCCATCTCCGCGGCGCGCTTCGCCATCTCGGAGATGCGGCACGCGCCGTCCAGCAGGCTGTATTCACTATGAACGTGCAGATGGACAAAAGACATAGCGGCTTCCTTTACGATTCGATCAGTCCGGCCGCCAGCTCCATGAGCTTACGCAGCCGGTGGTTCATGCAGCTTTTCGTGACCGGCGGACTTGCCAGCTGCGCGAGGTCGGCCAGACTGCATGAGGGATTGGCGATCCGCAGCAGCGCGGTATCCTGCAGCACCGGCGGCAGAACCTCCAGTCCCGGCCCGGCCTCGATGGCGCGGATGGCCGCGAGCTGCTCCCGCGATGCCTCCGTGATCTTGTCGGCGTTTGCCATGTCGCAGTTGGTCAGGCGGTTCATGGCGTTCGCCATATGCTTTTCGACCTTGGTCTCCATGATCTCCATGGCCGAGCCGGACGCGCCCATGGTCGTCAGAATATCCTCGATGGCGCCGCTCTGCTTGAAATAGGTGATGAAGCTCGCTCCTCGGCGGGAATCTTTGGGCTCAAAGCCCATCTCCAGCAGCAGCGCATGGGTCTGACGGCACACGCCCGCGTGCCCGGTCACAATCTCCAGATGATAGCGTTTTTTCGGGTCGGTCACACTGCCCCCGGCGAGAAAGGCGCCGCGCAGAAAGGCCACCCGGTCGCAGTCGTTTTCCACCACGGCGAGGTTTATCTGGTGCGCCACCGTGCGCTCCGGGTCATAGCCCACGGCGGAGAAGACCGTCCGTATTTTTTGCGGGTCGGTGATGCACAGGGAGCGCTTCCCGGCTTTGCCCTCCGGCGGCAGCACGTCAAAGGTCACGCCGAAGGCGCGCTTGAAAAGACGGGGCAGCCTTGCGGCAAAGGCATCGTTTTCCGTCATAATGCGGATCTGCTGCAGCGTGAAGAGGTTCGCGTACAGCAGCACGCCGTAGGCCTCCGCGAGGGCGCAGCATTTTTTCTGCATCCCGTCCCGGCATATTTCGTTTTTGACATCCGAAGAAAAGCTCATGTTCGATAACCCTGTTTGGCGGTTCGCGTCTCGGCCGCCTCATAATACAGTCCCCGCAGGGCGAAAGCCAGCGCCGCAGGATCATGGCGCACGAGGTCGTTTTCCCATGTTGCCACGGGCGCGAATACCGGCACAAGACCCATGGCCCGCAGCTCCGAGCCGTCGCTCCGGATCGGCGCGGCATTCTCCTCCCGGTATTTTCCCGCAATCGCCGGGGGAATATCCCGGTCGTTCAGCAGAACATAGCGGAACAGCTCCTCGCCGCCGTGCTGCTGCAGCGCCTGCACGTGCTTGGCCGCGCTGTATCCCTCCGTCTCACCGTCCTGCGTCATGACGTTCATCACATAGACCTTCACGGCCCGGCTTCGGCGAATGGCCTCGGCCACGCCGTCCACCAGAAGGTTCGGGATCACGCTGGTATAGAGGCTGCCCGGCCCGAGGACGATCATATCCGCTTCGGCAATGGCATCCAGCACGGCGGGCAGCGCCGCCGGACGCGCAGGCTCCAGCGTGATCCGGTCGATCACGGCGTCCGTGATGCGCTTATAGTGCGTGATCGCGGTCTCGCCGCGGATGACCGCGCCGTCCCCGAAGCGGGCTTCGAGGATCACGTTTCCGTTCGTCACGGGCAGCACCTGCCCGGTGATGGCCAGTACCTGCCCGAGCTTTGCAACCGCCACGTCAAAGCTCGGCGTGGTGTCATACAGCGCCGCCAGAATGAGGTTTCCCAGGCTTTGCCCGGCCAGCGTGCCCTCCCGGAAGCGGTAGTTCAGCACCTCCTGCATGACGGGCTCGGCGTTCGCGAGCGCCTGAATGCAGTTTCGTATATCCCCGGGTGGGGGCATATGCAGCTCGCGGCGCAGCACGCCGCTGCCGCCGCCGTCATCCGTCACGGTGACGACCGCGGTGATATCGGAAAAGTAGGCCTTCAGGCCGCGCAGCATACTGGACAGGCCGGTGCCGCCGCCGACGGCCACAATACGGGTTTTTGTTCTCGTCATGGTCAGCGCTCCATATCCCGGTGAGACACGCTCACGGCAAGGCCCGGACGCTCCAGCATATCCCCCAGCGCCTGCGCGACCGCGACGCTGCGGTGATGTCCGCCGGTGCAGCCGACGGCAATATTCAGCTCCTGCCGGTCGCGCTCAAACAGCGGAACGAGAAATTCGACCAGCGAGCGCAGACGCTCCGTAAGCTCGGACGCCGTTCCGTCCCGGAAGACATATTCGCTCACGGCCGGATCCAGGCCGTTCAGCCGGCGAAGGCTGTCCTGATAATACGGATTGGCCAGACACCGCACGTCAAAGACGAGATCCGCCTCCTGCGGGATGCCCAGCTTATAGCCGAACGAGGTGATATGTACGGAGAACGGCTTTTCATCCGGCTCCAAAAGCGCGACGATGCGGTTTTTGAGCTGGTTCAGGCTCAGGCCCGTGGTGTTGATGATGAGGTCGGCCCGCTCGCGGAACGGCGCCAGCAGCGCCGCCTCCTTCTCCACCGCGCGCTCGATGCCGAGACCGGGCTCGCCCAGCGGATGCGGACGGCGGCTCTCCTTATAGCGCCGGACGATGGCGTTCATGTCCGCCTCGAGATACAGGATGCGTACCGTTCCCTCCAGCGTCAGAAAGCCCTTCAGCATATCGCCCAGCTTGTCCGGCTGCGGCACACTGCGAACATCCATGACGACCGCTGCCTTTTCATACCGTCCCTGCGCCGCACGGCACAGGTCGGCAAACTGCGGCAGAAGATCCACCGGGAGGTTATCGACGCAGTAATAGTTGAGGTCCTCGCAGATATCCGCCGCACGGGTCTTGCCCGCGCCGGAGAGGCCCGTTATAATCAAAAATTCCATACGATCATCCCCGAATGATGCGAACCTCCGGCTCCAGCCGGATGCCCGTGCGTTCCAAAACGGTGTTTTGAATGTGTTCCATGAGCCGCAGCACATCGGCGCAGGTCGCGCCGCCGGTGTTCACCACAAAGCCCGCGTGCTTGGCGGACACCTGCGCGCCGCCCATCGCGACGCCCTTCAGCCCCGCCTCGTCAATCAGCGCGGCGGCAAAGCCCCCGGCCGGGCGCTTGAATGTACTGCCGGCGGACGGCATATCGAGCGGCTGGCTCGCGCGGCGCTTATCCGCCAGCTCCTGCATCCGCGCCATGATCGCCGCCGGGTCGCCCGGCGACAGCGTGAAGGCCGTCCGCAGCACAATGCCCTCATGGTCGGTCAGAAAGCTGTGGCGGTAGGAAAAATCATGCTCCGCCCCTGTCAGGGTGCGTACATTCATATCCGCGTCGAGGTATTCCGTCCGCGTCACCACATCCCGGAGCTCTCCGCTATAGGCCCCGGCATTCATGGCGACGCCGCCGCCCACACTGCCGGGAATGCCGTGGGCAAATTCAAGCCCGGTCAGCCCGGCGTTCAGCGCAGCGACCGCCACCCGGGACAGCGTCGCGCCGCATTCGGCGGTGATCGTTGTGCCGTCCGTTTGGATACCGCCCACGTTCGGACAGGTCTTTACGACGATGCGGTCAAGCCCTTCGTCCGGGAACAGCATATTGGTGCCGTTTCCGAGAAGAAGCGGCTTTTCCCCCCGGGCCTTCAGAAACCGGCACACCGCCGCGAGTTCGTCCGCCGAGGCGGGCTGGACAAGCAGCGCCGCCGGGCCGCCGATGCGGAAGGAGCAGTGCCGGGCGAGCGGTTCGTTTTCCCGCAGCGGCAGCGCCGGAAACGCGGCTCTCAGTTCGGAAATAAGCGTTTTATCGTTCACTGGATTCTCCCTTTAAAACTCAATACCGGCGTCGATATTCGCGTCGATGCGGCGCGTCAGCTCCTCCGCCGCGCTGTACCCCAGCATTTTCTGCCGGTTCGTCATCGCAGCGATCTCCAGAATGACCGCGAGATTTCGGCCCGGCCGCACCGGGATCGTCACCTTCGGCACGGAGACATCGAGGATCGACACGCTCTCCGTCTCGATGCCGAGGCGGTCATACTGCCGCTTTTCGTCCCACAGCTCCATATACACGACCATGTCGATCGGGCAGGACGGACGCACCGCGCCGATGCCGAACACCTTTTCGACGTTAATGACGCCGATGCCGCGCAGCTCCATGAAGTATTGGATGAGCTCGGGTGAGCGGCCCTCCAGCGTCGTACGGGACGTCCGGCGGATCTCCACCGCATCGTCGGCGATCAGCCGGTGACCGCGCTTTATCAGCTCAAGCGCCGTCTCCGACTTGCCGATGCCGCTGTCGCCGGTAATCAGCATCCCCTCGCCGTGAACCTCCACGAGCACGCCGTGGATCGTCTGGCGCGGCGCGAGATGCCGCCGCAGCGTGCCGATAAGCTGTGCATAGAACTCCGAGGTATCCACATCGGTCGTGAACACGCTGACGCCGTACTTCTCTGCCATCTCGAGACATTCCGGGAACGGCTCTTCCTCATGCGCCACGATGACCGCGGGGATGCCGCGGCTCATGAGCACCGCAAAGGCGCTGCGGCGCTCCTCCGGCGTCATCTCGTTCAGAAGCGCGGTCTCGGCCTTTCCGAGAACCTGCAGACGGTCGGTGTCAAAATAGCTCAGATGCCCCAGAAGCTGGATGCCGGGACGGTTCAGGTCGGCCGAGGTGAGACGCTTTTCGTCAAAATCCGGCGCGGCATACGCCACCCTGAGCGAATGCTCCGCGGCCACCTGGGCCAGTTTTACGGAATATTGCAAGGGAACACCCCTTTTCATCTGTATGTTTTGTTCTTTATTTTAATACATATCCGCCGGTTTCTGCAATGGATTCCCCCAAAAAACCATGGAAATTCAACGAATTTGTGATAATTTAAAAAAATGCTTGCAATTCCGGGCTTGTTCTGATATGATATTGAAGCTGTTCCGAAAGATAGACGGCAGGAAGGAGCTGATTACGATGGCAAAATGTGATGTTTGCGGAAAAGGTGTGACTTTCGGCATCAAGGTCAGCCACTCCCACAGGCGCACCAACCGTATGTGGAAGCCCAACGTAAAGCGTGTGAAGGCGGTTGTCAACGGCACCCCGACCCACGTCTATGTTTGCACTCGCTGCCTCCGCAGCGGCAAAGTTGAGCGCGCGATCTGATTTTTCCGTAAGAAACAGCGGCCGGAGCTTTTGCTCCGGCCGCTTTCTTATGCGTAACGCCCCGCAGAGTTTTTTTCGCTCCGCGGGGCGTTTTCCGTTTACAGGTCAAGCGCGGTGATATCCTCAAAGGTCTGGCGGCGCACCACGACGCGCGCCTTTCCGTCCCGGAGCATGACGACCGCCGGGAGGGGTACGCGGTTGTAGTTCGAGGCCATGGAGTAGTTATACGCGCCGGTCACGAGAACCGCGAGAATGTCATCGACCTGCGCGCGCTGAATACTCATGTTTTCGCCGATCAGGTCGCCGCTCTCGCAGCAGCGTCCGGCGATCGTGGCGATATAATCCGCCGGTTCCGAGGCGCGGTTTGCCACGAGCGCGGTATACTCCGACTCATAGAGCGCGTAGCGTGGGTTGTCCGTCATGCCGCCGTCGATCGCCACATAGTCCTTATAGCCGGGGATGGACTTGATGCTCTGCACCGTGTAGAGCGTGACGCCGGCATCCGCCACGATGCTGCGTCCCGGCTCCATAAACACCACGGGCACGGGCATTTCGAGCGCCGCACAGCGGTCGGCCAGGTGCGCTCCGATCCGGCGGATATAGGCCGCGATATCGACCTTCGGCTGCCCGGCCACATACGGCACGGCCACACCGCCGCCCAGATTCAGAACCGCCGCCGTGAAGCCCAGCTCGCGGCGCACATCCGCCATGTACCGCGTCATGATGTCCACCGCATCCAGAAACGGCTGCGGGTCGAAAATCTGCGAGCCGATATGGCAGTGGAAGCCCGCGACCGTCACATTCGGCGCGTTCAGCGCCTCCTTCGTCAAGGCAAGCGCCTGTCCGGTCTCGATCGCGGCGCCGAATTTGCAGTCCACCCGCCCGGTATTCACCGCCTCAAAGGTATGCGGGTCGATGCCCGGCGTAATCCGCAGCAGCACGCGCTGGCAAACGCCGCATTCCCCGGCGATCCGGCTGATGCGCGCAAGCTCCTCGTCGTTATCCACCACAAAATAGCCGACGCCGGCCTCCACGCCCTGCCGGATCTCCGCCGCGGTCTTGGCGCTGCCGTGGAAACAGAGCTTCTCCGCGGGAAAGCCCGCCGCGAGCGCCGTATACAGCTCGCCGCCGGACACGACATCCGCCCCGATGCCCTCGGCATCGGCGATGCGGTAAATCTCCTTGAAGCTCAGCGCCTTGCTGGCGAGCAGCGGCATACTCCCCGCCGGGAACGCCGCCGCCATGGCCGCCGCATAGCAGCGCATTTTGCCGCGCATAAGCTCCTCGTCCATGACATAGAGCGGCGTACCGTATTCCTTCGCCAGTTCTACGGTGTCAACACCGGCGACGGTCAGATGGCCGGCCGCGTTTACGGCGTGGTTGTTCTGCAGCATTTTGTCGTCCTCATATCCATATAAAAATATTTATGTGTTGATTATAGACGCTATTTGCCGCAATTTCCAGTCTTGAAATGATTTTTCCCGAATTATCTATTCATACCGCCGCACTCGGTTGACTTTTTGGTCGTTTTCGATATAGTAAAAGTACCTATTCCCGACACAGAAAGGCTCCTTCCATGAACACTCCCGCTCAGATCGCCGAGATTTTTTCGGAGCTCGGCGTGAAAAAGGCCTCCGCCCCGACCAAAAATCTGTTTCTTCTCGCCGTGCTCGCGGGCACGTTTATCGCGCTGGCCGGCGTCGGCTGCACCATCGCCGGAGCGGTGGTGAATAAATTCGCGGGCGCCTGCGTCTTTCCGGCCGGCCTTGCGATGGTCATCCTCGCGGGCAGCGAGCTGTTCACCGGGGACAATCTCATGATCGTCTCCCTGCTGGAGCGCCGCATTACCGCCGGCCGGATGCTTCGGACGCTTTTGATCGTTTATCTCGGAAACTTCCTCGGCGCGCTCCTCGTCGCGCTTCTCGTTTCCGGGAGCGGCGCGCTGGACGCCTATGCCGACGCGGCGGTCTCCACCGCCGCCGCGAAGTGTTCCCTCAGCTTCGGCCCGGCTCTCATCAAAGGCATCCTCTGCAACTTCCTCGTCTGCATCGCCGTGTGGATGGCCGCCGGGGCCAGGGAGCCCGCAGGCAAAATCGCCTGCGTGTTTTTCCCGATCATGCTGTTTGTCCTCTGCGGCTATGAGCACAGCATCGCGGATATGTACTTCATCCCCGCCGGACTTTGGATCGCCGCCCGGCACGGCCTGACCGCCGAGGGCCTCACCTGGGGCGCGTTCTTCCTCCAAAACCTCCTGCCCGTTACGCTCGGCAACCTGATCGGCGGCTTCGCCGTGGGCGCCGGCTATTGGAGCGTCTACCTCCGTAAGGCCAGACAAACCGCCTGAAAAATCGCTTCGCAAGACAGTGAAACCGACCTGTGGTCACGGCCATAGGTCGGTTTTTATAGTATGGCCCATGGCTCCCCTGTGTAAGGGGAGCTGTCAGCCGACAGGCTGACTGAGGGGTTGACGT
>JBJDYS010000051.1:0-13004 GCA_051867595.1 Oscillospiraceae bacterium | reverse complement strand
AGAAAGATCAGGAGCGGTTTTTCCTCGCCGTCGTCCTCATACACTTCCAGAACCGGGATGTCATCCAGCTGAAGAGCCTCATACCGCAGCCCATCGTGCTCGTTCATTGCCTCCTGCATTTCCCGCGTCGGCTGCAGCGCGGACGCCCGAACCGCCGTTTTACTGCTCACACGGCTGTTCACTCTGGAAACGTCAAACAGGCTGACTGTCACCGGACGCAGTTCTGCGTCGTATAACGCCGCTGCATCCGTCTCTGTCCTCTCTGCGGTCAGCGCCTCGCCGTCCGTCGTTTTGTCATCCTCTGTCCCGGCCAATCGGCTCCCGATCATCCAAAGCGATGCCGCGATCAAGCTCGCCGCGAACAGCGTTATCCCCATCCATCGAAGCTTTCTCTCCATGATGCCAACACCTCCGTGATGACTTCATGGTAGTGCGCGAACATGAGAGACAGATGAAGCAAGATGAAAACCAGATGAAATTTATACTGCTTTTGCCAGCGGCATCGAAAAAATAAACGAGCTTCCCTCATCGGGTACACTTTCGGCCGTGAGCTGTCCGTTATGTATGCGGGCAATCTCCCGGGCCATGGAGAGGCCCAATCCCAAGCTGCCATCCCGGTTCGACCGGGCCCTGTCCACCTGATAGAAACGACGCCAGATCATCGGCAGTTCCTCCGGGGCAATCCCGATTCCGTCATCCCGAACGATAACCCATGCAAGCTCCCCGTCCGCATGGAGATCGACCCAGATATGTCCGTTCGGTTTTCCGTATTTCCTCGCGTTGGTGATAAGATTCTGAATCAGGCTGATGAGAAGCTGTTCATCCCCGATCACCTGTATATCCGGTTGGACATTGGATTCCAGCCGAATGCCGCGTTCGCTGATCGCCGCCTGTTCCTCGCAGATCGCCGAGGTCAGCGCGCTCAGATCGATCTCACAGCTTTCCGTTTTCTGCGTACCCTGATCGAGCCTTGCAAACATCAGAAGCCGGGATATAAGCGAGGACATTTTCCTCGCCTGCCGCTCAATGACTTCCAGCGATTGGCGCAATTCGACGGGATCATTTCCCTGCTTTTTGGCCATATCACACTCCGCTAAAATGACAGCCGCCGGCGTACGAAGCTCATGGGACGCATCGCTTGTGAACTGCCGTTCGGCCAAAAACGACCGCTCCAACCGCGTGAACATATCGTTGAAGGTGCTTGCTAGCGTGTGAATTTCATCCCGGCCCGTCCCGATCTCAAGCCGGCGGGAGAGGTCATCACCGTTCGATATTTCCTGCGCGGTTTCGGTTATTTTGCGAACCGGGGCAAGCGATTTTGACGCAATGAACCAGCCGCCGAAAAAGGCCAGCAGCACGAGAACGGGAAGCGTGATGAATGCGAGCCGAATCACGGAGCCGAGAATATTATCGAGACTTCCCGCCGGAAGCATACCGCATACCCACACACCGCTTGCCTGCGCCATTTCCCCCGATGCGTCCCCCGGCTCCCCGGAGGCCGAATTGACAATGATTCGGTGAAACGGATAGCCGTCATCCGCAATGCGGATGCTGTAGAGATAGATGGTGTCCCCCTCCGCAGAAAAGGTCCGGATCGTCTGATCGGCCAGCGTGTCGGTTTCAACAGCAAACGGCGAATAACCTTTGAGCAAATTACCTTCATCGTCATATATCTGCAAATACACACCGTCGCTGTACGTAACGAACCCAAAGGTTTCCAGTCTGCCAAATTCAAACCAGACCTCATCCGCATTGCGTTCCACAACACTTTTCAGAAGGCTTTGCTCCCGGTTTTCCGCAACGGTTTGGGATATATACAGCATGAAGCCCAGGACGGCCGCCAGAATCAGCACCATAAGCAGGGTGTACCACAGGGTCATTTTCCATTTGATCGACATTATTTTATCTCCTTCAGCACATAACCGTAACCCCGCACGGTCTGAATCAGCTTTTTCTCCCATCCGTCATCGATCTTGCGGCGCAGCATACGAATATAGACGTCCACCACATTGGAACCGACAATGCTGTCGTAGTTCCACAGATTTGTCTCGATCTGTTCCCGGGACAGGACGATCCCCTTGTTGCGGATCATGTATTCCAGCAGGGCATATTCCTTGGCGGTCAGTTCAATGACCGCTCCGCTCCGCTGCACCTTATGCTGAACGCTGTCCACCGTAAGATCCCCACAGGAATAGATATTGCCATGCCGGCTGCCCTTTCGCCGTGTCATGACACGAATCCGGGCCATGAGCTCCTCAAACTCGAATGGCTTCACCAGATAATCATCCGCGCCGAGATCGAGGCCTTCCACCTTGTCCTTTAAACTGTCGCGAGCCGTCAGGAACAGCACCGGCGTCTCGTCGCCCCGGCCGCGCATAATCTCCAAAACCTGAAAACCGTCCGTGTGGGGCATCATCACGTCCAGCACCACCGCGTCATACGGCGCGCTTTCCAGATAGTCCAGCGCCTCCTGTCCGTCAAAGCAGGAGTCTACGGAATAGCCCTCCCATGTGAGCCGTCGGGTGATGACCCGGTTCATATCCCGTTCGTCCTCTGCCAGAAGAATACGCATACTGATCACCTCTGCCCTATTTTTGTTGATAAAGATTAAAACCAAATGAAATTGTCTGATTATGCACCGGATTTCTTCTTTCCACGTTAGCATGGTAAACACTGGTTGTCAATTTGAGAACACGATGGCCCCGTGGCGCTGTCATAAAATCTGCCTGAAAAAGCTCCTCAAACTTCTCGAAATAAACAAAGAATCCGAACCTGTCTCCCATAAAGAAGACCCGGTTCGGATTATTGTTATTTGGTGCCGGTGGCGGGGCTCGAACCCGCACGCCCTCACGGGCAGGGGATTTTAAGTCCCCAGTGTCTGCCATTCCACCACACCGGCCCAAAGCTTTTATAGAATACACCACTTGCAAAAATAAGTCAATCGTTCTGCTATTTTCATGGAAATGTCATAATTGCAAAGACGATGCGAAAGGCGTATAATAACACTAATTAATAAATAATAAGGGAAACATCGAGAATAATGAAACTTTCGGCATGGAACATTCCTCAGGTCGTTCCCATACCCGAAGATCTCACAAGGGCAGGTTATTCATCGCTGCTCTCCTCTGTGCTTGCCTCGAGGGGCATTGTCACGGCGGAGGCGGCAGCCGCATTCCTTGACTGCGGCCCGGACACGCTGGAAGACCCGTTTTTGCTTACGGATATGGACAAGGCCGTAAGCCGCATCCGACGCGCCCAACAGGACGGCGAGACCGTCGCCGTCTACGGCGACTACGATGTGGACGGGATCACCGCCGCCTGTCTTTTGACCGAATACCTTCGCGGCATCGGACTGCCGGCCGAGATCTACATCCCCGACCGGCTGGAAGAGGGTTATGGCCTGAACCCCGGCGCCGTCCGGCGCCTTCACGAGAAAAACGTCACGCTCATCATCACCGTGGACTGCGGCATCACCGCAGTCGAGGAGACGGATTTTGCCGCTTCGCTGGGCGTGGATGTCATCATCACCGACCACCACGAATGTCAGGAAGCGCTTCCGCGTGCCATCGCCGTGGTCGATCCCAAGCGGCCTGACTGTCCCTATTCCGGGCGGGATCTGGCCGGCGTCGGCGTCGCTTTCAAGCTCGTCTGCGCCCTGAGCGGCGATTCCGAGGGTATGCTCGCCGAATACGCGGATCTCGTCGCCGTGGGCACCATTGCGGACGTCATGCCCCTGACGGGCGAAAACCGCTATATTACCAAGCTCGGCCTGGAGAAGCTGCGCCGGAATCCCCGGGAAGGTCTCGCCTCGCTCATGGAGGAGACCGGCACCACCGGCAGCCGTCTGAACGCCATGACCATCGGCTTCACCATCGCGCCGCGCATCAATGCCGCCGGCCGTCTCGGCCGCGTGGAGCACGCCGCACGGCTTGTTCTGGAGCACGATGTGAACCGCGCACGCGTTCATGCCGCCGAGCTCTGCGACATGAACCGCGAGCGTCAGGAGCTGGAGGCCGAGATCTGGAAGCAGGCCGAGGAAATGCTCTCCGGCCAGACGCCGGATGCCCCCATCGTGCTGGCCCGCGAGGGCTGGCATCAGGGCGTCATCGGCATCGCCGCCTCCCGCCTGTCGGAGGCTTACTCCGTCCCGGCCATCATGATCTCCCTCGACGGGGACAAGGGCAAAGGCTCCTGCCGCAGCTACGGCGGGTTCAACCTCTTCGACGCGCTCTCCGCCTGCGGCGATCTTCTGGATGCGTTCGGCGGTCATGCGCTGGCGTCCGGGCTCAACATCTCCCGCGCAAATATTGACGCCTTCCGCACCGCGCTGGCGGAGTATTACCGGGCGCATCCGCCGCAGGACGAAACCGGTTTCACGCCGGATGTGCTCATCACCGGCCCGGAGCTTCTCACCATACACAGCGTGGAATCGCTCGACGCGCTGGAGCCGTGCGGCACCGGCAACCCCCGTCCCGTCTTCTGCCTTTCCGACGCGGAGCTTATCTCCATCACCTCCATCGGCGGCGGGAAGCACACCTCCCTCAAGCTGCGGAAATTCGGACAGATTTACGACGGCGTATGGTTTTCCCAAAAAATCTCCGAGATCGGCCTGTCCGCTGGCGATCATGTGGACATCGTGTTCTATCCGCAGATCAGCGAATTTCGCGGCCACCGCAACGTGCAGCTGCTTCTGCAGGCCATGCGCCGCGCCGATCTGAGCGCTCTCTGCCGGGAAGTTCTGACCGGCGAGCCGCCGCACGATCTGCGGCTGAGCCGCCCGGAGCTCAGCCGGATATGGCGCTCCCTTACCGGGAAAACACCCCTGCGGATCAGCCTGACAAATCTCGGCGGCATCGCCCCACAGCTTCACCCGGCCAAAATCGCCCTTGGTCTGCGCGTCTTTTCCGAGGTTCGGCTTGCCGACATCACCGTAAACGGCGATGAACTGGCTGTCGAGCTGAAAAACCGCCGCGACAAAGCCGACCTCATGAAGTCCGCCGCCTGGCGGAACCACAAAGCATAATCGAGGACCTTCACCATGGAAGAATTCTCTCCGGAAAAATCTTTTGAAGAACTGAAAGCCGCCGTGCTGGAAAACTCGGCGAATGCGAATATCCCGCTTATCCGCCGGGCCTTTGACTACGCCATCGAGGCGCACAGCGGGCAGAAGCGCAAGGACGGCTCGCCCTATGTCACCCATACCATCGCCGCCGCCATCATCGCCGCCCAGATGGGTCTGGATGACGTCTCCATCGTCTCCGCACTCCTCCACGATGTGCTGGAGGACACCAGCGTCACCTTCGACGAGCTCGCCGCCGAATTCGGCAAGGAGACCGCCGAGATCGTCGAGGGCGTCACGAAGCTGACCCGCGTGCAGTACAGCACCGTGGAGGAGAACCAGATGGAGAACCTCCGCAAGATGCTGCTCGCCATGGCAAAGGATATCCGCGTCATCCTCATCAAGCTCGCGGATCGTCTGCACAATATGCGAACCATGCAGTTCCAGTCCCCGGAAAAGCAGCTCTCCAAGTCCCGCGAGACCATGGACATCTATGCGCCCATCGCCCACCGTCTCGGCGTCGAGCAGGTCAAAAAGGAGCTCGAAGACCTCTCGCTTCTGTATCTCGACCCGGTCGGCTATCAGGAGATCACCAATATCCTGTCCCGGCGCAAGGAGCTCATGGAGCAGTTCATCGTCGATATGGAGGCCCGCATCGAGGCCCGTATGGCGGAGGAGAACATCCGCTGCAAGGTCTACGGCCGGCTCAAGCACATCTACAGCATCTACCGGAAAATGTACGCCCAGAACCTCGGCATGGAGGAGATCTTCGATCTGTGCGCCTTCCGCGTGATCGTGGACGATCTGGCGGACTGCTACAATGTTCTCGGCATCATCCACGAGATGTTCCGCCCCGTCCCCGGACGCTTCAAGGACTATATCTCCACGCCGAAGCCCAACGGCTATCAGAGCCTGCACACCACCGTCATCGGCACCGAGGGCATCCCCTTCGAGGTGCAGATTCGCACCTGGGAAATGCACATGACCGCCGAATACGGCGTGGCCGCACATTGGAAATATAAATCCGGCCCCGCCGGACACAAGGTCGGCGATGAGGAAAAGTTCGCCTGGATCCGCCGCCTGCTCGAAAAGCAGCAGGACTCCGACGCGCAGGATTTCTACCACGACCTCAAGGTCGATATGTTCGACGACGAGGTGTTCGTCTTTACCCCGAACGGCGACGTAAAGAGCCTGCCGGCCGGCGCCACGCCTATCGACTTTGCGTATGCGATCCACTCGGCGGTCGGCAACCGTATGACCGGCGCGAAGGTGAACGGACGCATCGTCCCCATCTCCTATCCCCTGCAGAACGGCGACATCGTCGATATCATCACCTCGAACGCCTCCTCCGGCCCGAGCCGCGACTGGCTGAACATCGCCAAATCCGGCGAGGCCCGCTCGAAGATCAAGCAGTGGTTCAAGAAGGAGAAGCGCGAGGAAAACATTCAGCACGGCTCCAGTATGTTTGAGGCCGAGGCAAGGCGGCAGGGCCTGGCGATGGTCGATCTGACCGACCCCGATATTCTGCCGCACATCCTCAAGCGCATGGCCGTCACGGAGCTTGACGACATTTTTGCCTCCATCGGCTACGGCGGCATGACCGCCTCCCATGCCGTCGGCCGCATCCGCGACGAGATCCTTCGCCAGAAGGCGCCCGCGAAAAAGACCGAGCTTGAAAAGATGCAGGAGCGTGCCGAGCGCCGCCAGAATCAGGTCACCCGCGGCAAAGCGGTGGAGGGCGTTCTGGTCGAGGGGCTTGACAACTGCCTCATCAAATTTTCCCGCTGCTGCACCCCGGTTCCCGGCGATCCGATCGTGGGCTTCATCACCCGCGGCCTCGGCGTCTCGATCCATCGCAGGGACTGCGTAAACTACAAGGGCACCGCCGATCCCGGACGCTGGATCGATGTCAGCTGGTCCGACCAGACCAACGACACCTACTCCACGGAGCTTCGCCTGACCGCAGACGAACGCGGCGGCTTCGTCATGGATATTGCGACCATTCTGAACACCATGAACACCAAGGTTCGTACCCTGAACGCCCGCGACGTCGGAAACGGCACCTCCACCGCGACGGTCATCCTCGACGTTCATGACCTGGACGAGCTCCAGAGCATCATCAACCGCCTGCAGACCATCCGCGGCCTGCGCGAGATCACGAGAGGCGGTACCTGATATGAGAGCTGTCGTCACCCGCGTCCGCAGCGCCTCCGTCGAAATCGACGGCGCGGTTCACGGCGAGATCGAAAACGGCTTTCTCGTGCTTCTGGGCGTCCATGTGGACGACACCATGGCGCAAGCCGAAAAGATCGCCGATAAGATCTGCGGCCTGCGTATTTTCGAGGACGAGGCCGGAAAAATCAATCTGAACCCCGTCGCGGCAAACGCCGCAAACCTGCTCATCATCAGCCAGTTCACCCTCTTCGCGGATTGCCGCAGCCGCCGGCCGGGCTTCACCCAGGCTGCCCGGCCGGAGACCGCCATCCCGCTCTACGAGGCCGTCATCGACCTCTGCCGCCAAAAGGGCTTCCATGTGGAAACCGGCGTCTTCGGAGCGGAAATGCAGGTCCGAAGCCAGAATGACGGACCATTCACCATACTTCTCGACACAAAGGAGCTGTAACCATGCAGATCAAATGCATCACCGTCGGTCAGATCGAGACCAACTGCTACATCGTCACGGACGAGGACACGCTGGAATGTGCCGTCATTGATCCCGGTGACGAGGCCAACACCATCATGGACTATATCGAGGAGCTTCACCTCAAACCCAAATACATTTTCCTCACCCACGGCCATTTTGACCACACCATGGCGGTGTCCGCCATCTACGAGGAGACCGGCGCCACGGTCTGCATGAACAAAAAGGACGCCGGCGCGGTCATCAGCGACGCGCCGTACAAGTTCAACCCGCCCGAGGATACCCTCTGGTACAAGGAGGGGGATGAGCTGACCGTCGGCAGCCTCACCTTCCGCGTGATCGAAACGCCGGGCCACACCCCGGGCAGCGTCTCGCTTCTCTGCGGGGACACGCTCTTCTCCGGCGACACTCTCTTCCGGGGTTCCTGCGGCCGCACCGATCTTCCCGGCGGCGATATGAATGACCTGCTCCGCAGTCTGAAGCGCCTTTCCGACATGACCGAAATCTGCGAGATCTACCCCGGCCACATGGATCGCACCACGCTGGCACGGGAGCTCTACTCCAACCACTACATCCACTACGCACGCGAGGTGTTGCGCGATTCCCACGCATAAGCCCGCTCGCCAATCAGACAAAGCTTGCTGACGCAAATTGTCCGGGCAGCCGAAAGGGCCTGCCGTCTGTTCTTCACAGACGGCGGGCCCTTTCCTATAGTAAGAACCCCCTTTGCCGGAGCGTATTCTGCCGTCTGACAAAGGGGGTGCGATTCATTTGTAAGCTTGACGCGCTGCAGCACGAAACCGCCCGCAGCATTTCGCCTCCGTCACCGGGAAACCCGGCAGCCCCGCTCGATGGCCAGCTCGCAGAGCCTGACGATCAGCTCGGAATACGGGATGCCGGCCGCCTCCCAGAGCTTCGGATACATACTGATCTTTGTAAAGCCGGGCAGGGTGTTGATCTCGTTGAACACGATATCGCCGTCCGGCAGCAGGAAGAAGTCCACACGGGACATCCCCTCGCAGCCCATACAGCGGAAGATCTTCACGGCTGCCTCACGCAGCTTGTCAGAGGCCTCCTGCGGAATCTCCGCCGGGATCACAGTACGCGACGTGCTGTTTTCATACTTCGCGTTGAAGTCATAGAAGTCATTGGCAGCCAGGATCTCGCCGACGACGGAAGCCCTGGGCTCGGTGTTTCCAAGCACCGCCACCTCGACCTCGCGTCCCACGATCATCTCCTCGACGAGGACTTTGCTGCAGATCTTCAGCGCCGTGCCAAAGGCCATTTCCAGCTCTGCTCTGTCATGCGCCTTGGAAATGCCGACGGAAGAGCCCGCGGACGCCGGTTTGACAAAGAGCGGATAGGCGCCGCCGAAATGCTCCTCCACACGGCGCGCCGCCGCCTCAAAGCCGTCCCGGCATTCCATATCCGTTACGACGCAGTAATCCGCCTGCCGCACGCCGCTCGCCGCGGCCACCCGCTTGGTAACGGACTTATCCATGCTGCACGCCGAGGCGCAGACATTCGGGCCGACATAGGGAATGCCGCAGAGCTCGAACAGGCCCTGAATGGCGCCGTCCTCGCACAGCTCGCCGTGCATGACGGGGAACACGCAGTCGATCGGGAGCGATTCGACCGCCCCGCCGCGTATCACCTGCAGGCCGCTCATGGCACGGTTCGGGGAGAGGAACGCCGGCAGGTTGCGGGGATCGTTTTCCCACGCGCCGGACGCGATATCCTCCAGCGACGCTTCCGTCAGGTACCACTTTCCTTCCCTCGTGATGCCCACGACGGAAAGCGAAATGGCCCGGCGGTCTATATACGGGATGAGCGACGCAGCAGAGGAACAGGATATTGTATGCTCAGAGGACTGACCTCCAAACATAATCAGCAGATTGTGCATCATTCGGATATGCCCCTCCTTCCAACTATTCGGGGTTTTAGTCCACCAGTGCGCTGATCAGAGACTTTGCGGTTGCGACCATCTGGTCATCGGGGTACATGACATAGGCACGCGCACCGGGCATGGAGTAGGTGACTTCGCTGGCGCCGGTTCCCGTCACGGTATAGCTGTCTACGGACCAATCCGCTCCGCTCAGAAGCTGCGAGCATACCAGCGCGTAGATTTCATCCGCCGTAAAGTCGGTCTGGAAGCTTCCGGAAATGCTGTTGAGGATCGTCGCATAGTTGCGAAGCAGCTCCACGGAAAGCATCTTTTGGATCATCGCGGTGATCACGGCCATCTGGTTTTTGCCGCGCTGCACGTCGCCGGCGGCAAAGGAGTAGCGTTCCCGCGCAAAAACCAGGGCGGCGGCGCCGTCGAGATGGTTAATGCCCTGGCTGTAGGAGTAGCCCCTTGCCGAAAAAGCGTACTCGGAGTTCACATCAATCCCGCCAAGTGCGTCGATGATCTCCTCAAAGCCGGAGAAATTGATGCGTACATAGTGGTCAACATCGATATCGTACAGCATCTCCAGCGCGCCGATGGAAACGTCAATTCCGTAGATGCCGGCGTGCGTCAGCTTATCCCGCATACCGTTGCTGATCGGCAGCGGCACGTAATAGTCACGCGGCGTATTGATAAGCTGAACCTTGTGCTCTTTCGTATTCACGACAGCCAGGATATTCACGTCGCTGCGGCTCTGGACATCCACGCTTCCGTAGGTGTCAATACCGCTGACATAAACCACAAAGCTGTCCAGATTCTCCTTTTCCAGAAGATCCTCCGCCGCCGACTCGGACATTTCCTCTTCCGGCAGCCCCTCGATCTGCGTCCACTGCACGGGCTGGATCGCCTCGGTCGTTTCCAGCGTGCAGATCACCTTGATCTGATCGGAGAAGTCTTCGTACACATCTTCATCGATCATATCAATATAAACCGAATGGAGGATCACCGCATCGACTTCCCTGTTCAGCAGCGCATCCGCCGCACTGACAGCGTCGCTGCAGGAAACATACTCGATGCCAAAGGCGCCCTGCTCGGAGAGCTTGTTTTGAAGCTGGGTCAGCGTCCCACTCTCCAACGTATCCATAAAGCCCACTCTGGCGTTTGTGAGGTCCGTCGGCGCGTTCATACTGCTGTCCGCCGGCGCTATGACCGAGAACACTTTGGTCTGCACCTCGGGCAGGGTCGTAATGCTTTTCACGGTTGCATCGACTTTTCCGAGCGCGGAATAGCCGAAAAACAAAACCACAGCCACAACCAGTGAGCAAATATAGACAATAATGTTGACGCCCATTTTCCGCCGCGTGAAAAACAGCAGAAGTTCAAAAGCGGCAATCAACAGGAAATAGCAAATGATGATGCCCTTCGGCAGAATGCCCATCCCAATGAGCTTGACACCGAGCAAAATACAGGCGACACCCAGTACGATCATAATGATCCAACCGATAACAGAGCCTACGCCGCCGTTTTTCTCCTTTATAGCGTGCATATTTTTCCCTCCTGCTTATATCTCTATTTCTATTGCGTATCACAATTCAATATTATATCAAATTGTATCATACCACAAACATTCACGCAATTGGTAACAAAAAATAACAATTTGTATCAAGTAATTCTATACAAACTACCTAAGTCAAGCCAAAAAGAGCGCGGAAAACCGCGCTCTTTTCCGTCAGGCTTTGTTCCTGATTTTCTGCCAGCAGGCCCAGACAAGCGCGCCGACCGGCACAGCTGCGCCCAGCAGAAAGCAGCCGAGACACAGCAGCACAATCTTCATCCGATCAGCGCCGCCCACGTTTTCGCGCCGCAGATGCCGTCCGCCGTCAGGCTTTTCGCCGTCTGGTATTTTTTGAGCGCCGCCAGCGTTTTCGTGCCGAACACGCCGTCCGCCGTGCCGCAGTTGAAGCCCAGTCCGTTCAGCAGGATCTGCATCGCCTTGACCGCGCTGCCGGTGCTGCCGCTTGATACCTGTTTTGCCGTTACCATGATCGTCTTGTCCTCCGTTTTTCCCTCCGCCTCGGCCGCCGTGTCATAGGTCAGCCAGTCGGGCTTGCCCCACTGCACCCAGGGTCGTGCCGTCAGTCTCGTTTTGACCACGCCGTAGGCGTGACCACGCGCCTCGATGACGTATCCGCCGCCGACATACACGCCGACGTGTCCGTTCATGAACACGCAGACGCCTGCCTGCTCCGGGATGCTCTCGATTGCACCCTTCTTCGAGCACTGCGCGAGCAAGCCGCTGACCGGCACGTCCTGCAGCGCGTTATACTGCGGCACAGAGGTCGGCGTGTCGCTCCAGCGATAGCCCTTGATGAGGCCCACGCAGTCATGCACGCGCTTGCCGTACTGCGACGCAAAATCCGTCGCCGTGTAGTAATTGGGCAGCCGCGCCTTATTCGCCTGATACAGCGATTGGCTTGCAATCTGTCCGTAGGTGCCCATCCAGTAGGGCAAGCCGAGCTGCGCCTCGCAGTATTTCACAAGGCCCGATGCCGTCTTGGCTGCCATCACTTGTCCTCCAGTTCCGGCAGACCGGCAACGCTCGTCAGCAGGCTGAGGATACCGGCCAGCAGCGCCGCCGAGCCCACCATCACCCAGTTGACATCGCCCATGGCAGCCGACGTGCCGATCGTCGCTATCGCCGTCTGCGCCACTGTTTTGATCGCGCGGATACCCGCCGCCTTGAACCATGCTTTCCACGTTTTCATACCTTATCCCCCCTTACTCAATACTATTGGGCAGCTTTTCAACTTGTTCCATCAGCCGTTTCGCCGTTCCGTTTCCGCCCATGTTTTTATACGGCTCGTACAGGTATTGATACAGCTCGCGATACTCATCCGTACCGATCCAGCCGCGCTGTATGTAGGTCTCTGCCGTCTGGATGATCTTGCTGTAGGCGATCCCCAGCAGCAGCTTTCCCTCATTTGGCTTCCTGCGGTTTCTGCTCTGCACCCACGACCAGAACCCGGTCGAGGCAAAAATCGAGCCTATGACCGTCAGAACGATCTCATACCACGCCAAAGTCCGCATCCCTCCGTTCATTCTATTCATTTTGTTCCGTTTATTTTCGCGTTCGGCGATATGCCCCATCACATCGGGAACGCCCATCGCGCCTGTGCCGTTCGCTTTGCCTCGTCGGAGGCCCAGACCGTACACGCCTCCCCCGGCGGACATGGCCGCCGCGAGCCGGTTTTGACGATATACACGCACGCGCGCAGCATCTCTCCGTTTTCGCCCAGATCGACGGGGTAGGAGTACCGGCAGGTGCGGCATTTATTATGATTCATGAAAAAAACCTCCTCAGGCGATGGGATAGCACAAATTGACATAGAACGCATAGCTGCCGTATGTACCGCGGC
>JBJDYS010000050.1:0-2973 GCA_051867595.1 Oscillospiraceae bacterium | reverse complement strand
CATCTGTCTATACATAATCAAAAAGGAGGATATGTATCGTATGAAGAAGATGCTCACTCTGCTGCTGGCGCTGACGATGGCTCTGACCATGATCGCTGCCGCGACCGCCGAAGTGCCCGCCTGGGAGCCGTTCGCCGAGACCGTCACCATCACCGTGCCGGTGTACGACCGCTCCAAGGTCGGCTATCCCGCCGTCGATGACAACTACTGGACCCAGTACATCCAGAAGGAATTCGGCGACAAGTACAACATCGACGTCAACTACGTGGCCATCCCGCGCGGCGACGTCATGACCAAGTACTCCCTGCTGATCGCCGGCGGCGAGACCCCGACCATCATGATGGAGTACGACTATCCGAAGGTTGCGCAGTGGGCGACCGACGGCGCCATGCAGACCATCGACCTGGAGGCGTTCGCCGCCGTCGCGCCGACCTACTACGGCAAGATGGTGGAGAACAACCAGCTGGGCTACACGGACATCAACGGCGAGACCTACTTCGTCCTCTCCGAGCGTCCGTACTACAACACCACCTACACCTATGCGTCCTTCGTGCGCATGGACTGGCTGCGCGCCGTGGGCTATGACCATGTGCCCAAGAGCTACGAGGAGCAGGTTGACGCGATCAACAAGATCATCGCCGCGGGCCTGACCGATCAGGCGCCGCTGGGCCTGGGCATCCCGACCAGCGCGTATGTGCAGAACTTCGCCTACCGCGATATCCCGGTGGACGAGGCCGAGTGGGCGCAGCACTCCTCTCTGGGCACCGCGTCCCTGACCTGGGAGCCGACCAAGAAGCTCCTCAAGCGCCTGAACAGCGAGTACCACATGGGCTGGTATTCCTCCGAGTTCGATCTGGAGAAGGACTCCAAGGGCGCCGCGACCGATCAGGCCCAGACCGACTTCATCAACGGCAAGACCTACCGCTATGGCGGCTACATGTCCGCGAACGTGTCCTGGCTGACCGCCTTCTTTGAGAACAACCCGGACGCCGAGCTGGCCATCGAGAGCAACTACGCCGTGGTGGACGGCGAGGTCGTCCCGGATGCGCAGCTGCGCGCGGACAACCCGTTCGGCATGATCGTGGGCTTCTCCTCCTACGCGACCGAGGATCAGCTCAAGGCTGCCTGGATGCTCATGGAGTGGATGATCCAGCCGGAGAACCTGTTCGTGCTGGAGAACGGCGTCGAGGGCGTCACCTACACCATGGGTGAGAACGGCCTGCCGGTCGTCGTGGGCGACTACACGGGCACCGAGATGCTCAACCACAACATGAACATCGACATGACCTGCCTGGTGCACGCCTCCAAGGTCGTCGGCACCATCGAGGACAGCATCGCGGCCATCACGCCGCAGGGCCTGCCGCAGGACTTCTATCAGGCGCTGCTGGACAACTACAACGAGCTGGCGGAAATCGCGGCCAAGGGCAACGCGTATTCCGATCCGGTCTTCGCCGTGGCGATCGAGTCCGAGTCCGAGTACACCGCCTCCCTGCTGAGCCTGTATCAGGAGGCCTTCGCGAAGCTGATCAAGTGCGAGCCGGACGAGTTCGACGCGCTCTATGAGGAGCTGAGCCAGGATTATCTGGACGCCGGCTATCAGGAGATCATCGACGAGCGTCTGGAAGCCTACGAGGCTGGCCAGACCACCAAGCTGCCGCAGCGCTAAGATGCGCGCATCCTGAACCGAGAGCGACCAAATGCTCCGCCGGATTTGGGAGATGCCCGTAAGACAGTTCATATGCAAAATGCGTGACGTAAGTGGTCACGCATTTTGCTTTAAGAGGATAGTTGCAAAGCGGCGCAAGGGATACGGTCCCTTGTTCGAGTCGCAGTGACGGAAAACGCCCCGGATATTTTGCTATCCGGAGCGTTTTTTCTCGAAGATCGCACATACGGGGTTATCCCGTATAGAAGTGCGCCATTGTATCTGTTAGGCAAACCGGAATTTACTGAACAGTTTGTGCGATTTCTTCTGCTGTATCCTGACGAAGCCATTTCCCGAATACCTGAGAGTCCTTTGACGGCAGGTAGCCGAAATCTGTAAATCCTAATTTCTTCAACAGTTCCATGCTTGGAACATTCTCTGTTTCAGTAAAACAGACATAATCCCATTCTGGATAGTGCTCATGTAAATACTCCATTAAAGCGGACAAAGCTTCGTATGCATAACCTTTTCGATGAACTTTATAGGAAAATGTGTAGCCTAAAGAAATAGTGCCTTCATTGGGCATAACAACTATTTCGCCAATCATGACATTTGTTTCTTTCAATGCAACGCTAATCAATGATGACGATTCCATGGTCAATGTGTCGTCTTTTCTTCTTTCTGCCAAAGTCACAATTCCGTCATAATCTTTTGTTTGACCTTTTTGGTATTTCGAGCAAATTTCGTTGTTTCGATAGTCAAACACTTCGTCAGCATCTTTAATACTTATATTTCTTAATCTAAGCCGATTTGTCTCCATAAATGTCATCTCTCAATCCTCCCTAAACCGTTGTTTTGTAAGCTCAACAAATACTAAGTTCTCTAGTCCTACAAATTCCGATGTGTAAGTCTGTTTGATTCCATATTATCATATAACGGGATAAGATACAAGAACAGCCACAGCGGTGCAAACTGCTGTGACTGTTAACTGTCTTATGAACACTGCATTTTTCGGCAGGGCCTTTTCATGCGATTCATAGGAACGCTCAGGGATTTCACACACCTCTGGTCTGGGGGCATCAGTCCGGGAACCGCAATAGTCGCCTTCGGCTCCTTTGCAGTTCCGATGCTCCGTCTGCCTGTTTCCGCCAAAGGCGGCGGCAGACTCCGATCCCCCAGGCCCCTTTTTCGCTTTGCGCTTACAGCTGAATCATTTTGGTCTCCAGCGGCGCCAGCGTCACGGGGATATCGCCGTCCGGGGTGTGGATGTTGGCGCTGACCGTCTCCTCGGCGTTGTTGAGCGCGACGAGCACGCGGTCGGAAGGATA
>JBJDYS010000049.1:0-13454 GCA_051867595.1 Oscillospiraceae bacterium | reverse complement strand
GACTCCCCCTACGGCAACGCCATGCGTATGCTGCACCACAAGAACGTGCCCGGCATCGAGATGGGCACCTTCGACGCCTCCTCCTTCAACTGGGGCGTTCCCGGCGGCGTGTTCCACAACAGCCCCGCCATGCTGATGCAGCTCGGTACTCTGTACCAGCAGGTCGGCATCAAGCCTGAGTTCGAGATCTTCGACCTCGGCGCTCTCCGCGCCATCGGCGCTTACTGGAAGCAGGGCTATGTGAAGGAGCCTCTGCACTTCCAGTTCTGCATGGGTGTTATGGGCGGCATGGACGCCACTCCCGAGCAGCTCCAGATCATGCTCACTGAGATGGAGCGTCTGCAGCACGCCGGCCAGCTCCCCAAGGAGATCACCTGGTCCGCTTTCGGCATCGGCAAGGGCCACCTGCCTGTCATGTTCACCGCGATCGCCAACGGCGGCGGTATCCGCGTCGGCATGGAGGACAACGTCGTCTATGGCCGTGACAAGGACGGCAAGAAGATCATGGCCACCAACATGATGCTTGTTGAGCGCGCTGCCAACGCGATCCGCGCCTTCGGCGATGAGCCCGCGACGCCCGCGGAGGCTCGTGAGATCCTCTCCCTGCCCGCGCTGGACATCGAGGCTGTCAACGCCCAGCTCGCTGCGGTCAAGGTCGAGGATCTCGAGGCTGCCAAGCAGGCAGTCAAGGACGAGTTCGGCGGCCCGTATTTCGCGGCGAAGGGCATGGGCGGCAAGTAATCTGCGCCCTCCCGGCCGAACGGCACAACACGCATATCAAAACATCCCCGGTCCTCGGACCGGGGATGTTTTTTATCTTCGGATGACATTGGAGCTGATCTCGCCCAGCGTCTCGGCGGCCTCCATGGAGTAGTTGTTGTTTCTCGCAAGGTCGGCGAGGCTTACCATCCCGATGACCTTGCTGCCGTTCATGACCGGCAGCCGACGGATGAGGCCGGCGCTCATGATCCGCAGCACATCGTCGGCGTCGTCCTCCGGCCGGCAGGTGGTTACGCCCCGGCTCATGATTTCCCGGATGGCGGTCGAGGACGGGTCAAGATCGCCCGCGACGCAGCGGGTGGTGATGTCCCGGTCGGTGATGACGCCCCGCAGCCGTCCGGAATCATCGCATACCGGCAGCGCGCCGAGATTATGCTGCCGCATCAGGCGCGCCGCGGCGGTGATCGGCTCGAGCTGCCCCACGGTAATGATGTGATCGCTCATGAAATCCTGTACCTTCATAGCTTCCCCCTGTGTTCATTATAATGTATACAGGGATTATGGGCAGGCTGTGGAAAAATTATTCATCGATCCATGAGGCGAGAACCGGCCCGACGGCCTCGGCAAAGAGTCTTGCGCCGGTGATCGCCTCGGAGAGCGTGTTGCCGCTGGTACCGACCTCCAAAAGCAGATAGCCGGGGCATAGCTGCTGATTGTACCGGTAATCGCACAGCACCGTTGAACGCATGAGCGTGGGATAACACTCCTCGACGGTCTGCTGCAGCGTCAGGGCCAGCCGCAGATTGTCCTGCCAGGCGGGATGCTCCAGGTTCACATCCGAGCCCATGACAAACATGAGCTGCGCCGCGTCGGCGTTCTCCATATCCGCGACGGTTTTATACATGACATCCTCGTCGTACAGGGCATCCCGGTGCAGGTCAATGACAAGACGGATGCCGGGATACGCCTCCAAATACTCCGCTGCGGCCGTGCCGCTGCGCTCATAGGAGCCGTTGTAGCTGGGATAGTCGTATAAGGAGGTGTCGTGAAGCACGTTTAAGCCGTAGCTTTCCAGTGCGGCGGCCAGCTCTTCGCCGACGCGGATGACGCTGTACTCCGGGTCGGTGGTTCGGAAGGCGTCCGTTTCCTCATACTGTCCCGGCGTCTCGGGCATATAGGCCTCCGTGGCATGGGTGTGGAGGATGAGAACCTGGTATCCGTCGGCGGGAAGCGCCATGCTGACGCCCTCGTTCAGAAGAGCCTCCGCGTCCATGTCGTAATATGTATGATTGTCGAGGAGCTCGTCCGCGGTGATGGTCGTGCTGATGAGGCGAAGCGGAGCCTCAGTTTCGACCGGCGCTTCGGTGGGCGCGGGCGTTTCCGTCGTCTCCGGCGAAGGCGAGGGGGAGGGGGATACCTCCCCGGAGGGCGGATCGCTCGGCACGGCCGTCGGCTCGGCGGAGGGAACCGGCGCTTCGGAAACTTCCGCCTCCCCGCGTGCAAAAACCGGTATGGCGCCGGAGGGAATGACCAGCAGGGAGAAACAGATCAGCAGCAGGAGCGCGCTTGCAATTTTCAGCTTCATTCTTATGCCCCGTTCCTATAAGTATCAATAAAGTATATGCACCGGCAGCGGGAAATATGAAACTTTCAGACCATGAATCGTTCGACCTGCTTCGACGGGATACATAATAATGGCTATGACAACACGACGGCGGGCTGGCTTTGCCTGTGCATCGTTACCGGAGGACGGCCGGGAAGTGCCATACAGGTGGGGAATGAGGCGCGCTGATGACGGCGGAGAATCGGAGGGAGTGGAGGGAACTGTGCGCCGAAGCGCGGATTTCGGCTTTGACCGCCGGACGATACCAAGGCGGGTAAAAGGCCTGAAACGGCGGAAAACGGGAAGGGAGAGTTAACATAATTTGAAAGAAAAAATTATTTTTTCTTTACATAATATTTAGTTACGGTAAACTGATTAAAAAAATGAAAGGAAAAATTTTTGTCGAATTTTCAAATAATTGGAAATAAGTTCCAATTTTAAAACACAAGATATAGAGGAATATTCGGTGTATTTGTGCAAAAAAAGCACAATTAGTTGTGCATTTGTGACAATTTCCAGTTTGAAAAGCCGTCTTTTAGACAGAATGCCGATTGTTTTCGAGCTTTTTGCTTCGTTATAATTGATAATGTAAAAAATGAATTTTATCCAAGGACGACTTGCAAAATTCGACCGATTTTTCATCAAAGGAGGTGGGTTGCCTGAAGAGTCGTATTCTGGAAAAGCTCGCGGCGGTTACCTGTGCGCTCTGCCTGGCTGTCGGCGTTCTGAGCGGCGTTGTTTTTGCGCGGAACGATGAACCGGCGGAGGAACTGCCCCCGGAACCGGAGGCCACGTTTGTGGTCATCAACTATGTGGAAAACAGCGATGATTCGGAAGAACCGGAAAATACGCCGGAGGTTGTGGAAACGGCGCTTCCGGATGCAGCCCGCGAGGTGACGGATAACCGCACCGAGATCCCGTTTGCGGTGGATGGTGAGTCCTGCGGAATGCTCCCGATCGTCAACGGTGTGCCGTATGCTCCTGTGTGTGACTTTCTCTCTGCGGTCGGTCTGACGGCCGGCACGAATCTGTCGGACGGCGTTTACACGGTGACGGCGGACGGTATCAACATCTGCGCGTCGGACGGCGAGCTTTATTTCACGTTCAACGGCCGCTATCTGCTGGTGCTGGATGGCGTGTTTGTGCAGGGTGGACAAGTTTGCCTGCCGGTCGAGGCGCTGGCAAAATGTCTGGGCATCTCTGTTTCGTGGGATCGCGCCGCGTGGGAAATTACCGCGTCTGCGGGTGGGTTCGACCTGCTTGAGAGCGGCGATACCTTCTACGGCGAGACGGACGTCTACTGGATGAGCCGCGTCATCTATGCGGAGGCGGGCAACCAGTCCCTTCTCGGCCAGCTCGCGGTGGGTAATGTCGTGATGAATCGCGTGGCCTCGGATGAATTTCCCGGGCAGGACGATGTGTACGATGTGATTTTTGCCAAGAACCAGTTTGAGGTGGTTATAAACGGCATGATCTACATGGAACCGAGCGAGATGTCCGTGATTGCGGCGAAGCTCGCTCTGGAGGGGTATGATGTGACCGACAACTCGACCTATTTTGCGACGTTCTTCTTTGGCGACGGGTATGAGTGCGTGAAGTGGATCGGAGACCACTGCTTCATGGTGGAGGCTTGATAGCGGGCCGGATGTGTGATACAATGACCCCGCGGAAAAAAATACAAGGGTATGCCGCTCGGCATACCCTTTTTTATCAGGAGAACGTATGGAAGAGATTCTGCGGCAGGGCCTCGCGGCGATGGGCCTTGAAGCCGCGCCGGGAGCGGTAGAGCAGCTCTGTGCCTATGGCGAGCGGCTGTTGGAGAAAAACGCCGTCGTCAATCTGACGGCCATCCGGGAGCCTGCCGGGGTGGCAAGGCTTCATTTTCTGGACTGCGCGGCGCTGCTGAAAACGGCGGATTTTGCCGGCAAACGGGTGATCGACGTCGGATCCGGCGCGGGCTTTCCGGGCGTGCCGCTGCGGATCTTGCAGCCGGATATGCGGCTGACCTGCGTGGACAGCGTGGGGAAAAAGATGGAGTTCGTGAAAGAGGCGTGCGCCTCACTGGGACTTGAAAATGTGGACTGCCTCTGGGGACGCATCGAGGAAATGCCGCAGCTGCGCGAGAGCTTTTCGATTGCGGTGAGCCGTGCGGTGGCGGAGCTGGACGTTTTGGCGGAGCTTTGTCTGCCCCAGGTGGAGACGGGAGGCTTGTTTATTGCCATGAAAGGCCCTGGTTGTGGGGAAGAGGTGTCAAAGTCCGAGTTCGCGGTCAAAACGCTCGGCGGCCGCGTGCGTGAGATCGTGCGGTATGAGATCCCCGGCACGGATGTGACCCATGCGGCGGTCATCATCGAAAAGGTCAAGCCGTCTCCGGCGCAGTACCCCCGGCGCTATGCCCAGATCAAAAAGAAACCTTTGCGAGGATAAATAATCCCCCGACCATGCAGTCGGGGGATTTTGGTTATTTTCCGACACAGAAGCGGGCGAAAATGCCGTTTGTGATGTCCTCGCGGACGACGCGCCCGGACAGCTCGCCCAGCGCGTTCAGCGCGCCCTCGACTTCCGTGAGTACGGCGTCCGGGGTGATGCCGGCGTCCATGGCGTCCCGGGCGGCCAGAATGTATTCCAGCGCGCGGGCGACCGCGTCGGCTTGCCTCGGGTTTGTCAGAAGCTCTCCGGCGGGCGTGGCGGTATCCGGCGGGTACAGCGCGGCGACGGCGTCCTCCAGCGCGGAAAGACCTTCGCCGGTCACAGTGCTGAGAGAAAGGGCGCCGTCCATAACCCAGGCGGAGGGAAGATCGGATTTGTTCTTCAGAAAAAGAGCGTGCGGCGCGTTCCCGGCGGCGGCCATGACGGCTTCATCCTCCGCGGTGAGGGGCGCCGAACCGTCGAACACGGCGAGAACCAGCTCCGCCGAATCGGCCGCGCTGCGCGAACGCTGAACGCCCAGCCGCTCCACCGGGTCATCGGTGTCCCGCAGCCCGGCGGTATCGGTGAGGCGGAGCAGAACGCCGCCCAGAACGGCCTTGTCCTCGATGGTGTCACGGGTGGTGCCGGGGATATCGGTGACGATGGCGCGGTCATAGCCGACCAGCCGGTTCAGCAGGGAGGATTTTCCCACGTTGGGGCGTCCGAGGATCGCGCACGAGACGCCGTTTTTGAGGACGCTGCCGCGCCGGAATGTGTCGCCGAGGTCGCGCAGACGGTCGGCGGCGGTGTCGAGGACGGCGCGGTACGCCGCCAGCTCGAACGGCTCGATGTCCTCATCGGGATAGTCCAACACGGCGTGGTAGTGGGAGCAGACGGCGGTCAGCTCGTCATAAATCGCGTCTGTGCGCCGGGAGATCGCGCCGGAGATCTGCCCGGCGGCGTTTTCGGCTGCGCGGGGCGTCTGCGCGTCGATCAGGTCGATGACGGCTTCTGCCTGGGTCAGATCCATGCGTCCGTTCAGGAAAGCGCGGCGGGTGAACTCGCCGGCCCTGGCCTGCCGCGCGCCGGCGGCAAACAGGGCCTCAAGCGCCTGACGAAGCACAACGGGCGAGCCGTGACACTGCAGCTCGGCGGTGTCCTCGCCGGTATAGCTGTGGGGGGCGCGGGAGACGGTGGCCAGGCAGACATCCAAAACCGCCCCGGTGGGGGCGGTCAGGGAACCTAAGATCAATTTTCGGTCAGGCCGTTCAGACATGGGCTTACCGGACAGGGGCGTAAAGACCCTGTCGAGGACGGTCAATGTGTCCGGGCCGCTGATCCGCACAATGCCGATCGCGGAAAGCACCGCGCCGGTGGCAATGGCGGCAATGGTATCGAAGGAGGGCGCCGGTGCGGAGCTCATTTCTGGAGGTCGTCCTGCTCGGCGAGGTGGTAGGTGAGCACCAGAAGGCTGTCGGCGAAATGGATGTTCTCCACCAGCGTGTCGGAATCGCCCACATCCAGCTCCACGTTTGTGAAGTTCCAGATGGCGCGGATGCCGGCCTTGACCAGCACATCCGTCAGCTCCTGAGCGGGCGCGCGGGGGACGGTCAGGATGGCGATATCCACCTTGTGCTCCTTGACGAAATCGCCCAGCGTGGCGATGTCATAGATCGGGTAACCGCCGACGGTGGTGCCGATCACTTCGGGGCGAATGTCGAAGGCGCCGAGGAAGGTGTAGCCGTCGATAATGAAGTTGAAGTTCTCCACGAGCGCGGTGCCCAGATGACCGGGGCCGACCAGCACGGCAGAATAGTCGCGGTAGGTGCCGAGGATCTGACCGATCTCCTTGCGAAGGGAGTCGATGTTGTAGCCGTAGCCCTGCTGGCCGAATTCGCCGAAGCAGGAGAAATCCTGACGGATCTGAGACGGAGTCAGGCCCATCTGGCGGCCCAGCTCACCGGAGGAGATGCGCTCTTCCCCCTTGGCGGAGAGGTCGTCCAGCTTGCGGAGGTAACGGGGGAGGCGGCGAATTACGTTATTGGAAATGTTAGTACGTTTCATAAGGAAACCTCCTACACATAAAATCACACATAATGTAATATATCACATTTTTTTGGAAGATGCAAATATTATTGTGAAAGAAATGACTAAAATTTCGGGCAAAAAAGGGACGATCCGTGTGGCGGAATGCTGAATTTTTGTTGTAAGAAGCGCCAGGATTATGCTATACTATACCTTGATGTATTCTATCCGAGGGAAAGGACGGCGCGGCCGGTATGGCGGAAAAACGACTTTCGCACGCGTATATGCTGGTTGGGCCGGACGATCCGGCGCGGGAGGAACGCGTGACGCATCTGGCGGCGGAGCTTCTCTGCGGCGAATCCAACGCGCCCTGCGGTCAGTGCCGGGACTGCCGGAAGGTTTTCGCGGGCATCCACCCGGATGTGATTCGTGTGGAGCGCACAGCCGGCGATAAGGGTCAGCTTCGCCGGGATATTCTGGTCGATCAGATCCGGCAGATCACGTCGGACACCGTGATCGCGCCGAACGAGGCATCCCGGAAGGTATACATCATCCGCGAGGCGGACAAGCTCAATACGGCGGCGCAGAACGCGCTTTTGAAGGCGCTGGAGGAACCGCCCGCCTATGTGTGCTTCATCCTGTGCACAACGGCGGCGGATGCGCTTCTGCCGACGGTGCGTTCCCGGTGCGTAAGGGAGGATGAGACCGTCCGGTCAACGGAGCTTGCGGAGCTGTCCGATATGGCGCGGGAGTATATCCGGCTTCTGGCGTCCGGGGATGCGGCGGACAGGACGCGGTTCTGTATGCTGCGCGGTCAGCTGTCCCGGGAGGAGGCGGACGCGCTGCTCGACGAGGTGATCTCCGCCCTGTGCGACATTCTCTGCCGTCGGAGGGCCAATCCGGGCCTGTCGGCGGAACAGATCTTTACACAGACCGCCCTGCTGGAGCAGGGGCGGGAATATCTGCGGCATAATGTGTCGCCGAAGCAGGTCTTTGGCGTTCTCGCCGCAGAAGGTTTGAGGTAATACAGCAAATGACCGAAATGTCTGAAACAATCGAAGTAGTCAGCATCAAATTCCGCAATCGCGGAAAGATGTATTTCTTTGACCCCGCCGGGATGACCCTGCAGGAAGGGGATAAGGTCGTGGTGGAAACATCCAAGGGCCTGGAGCTCGGAACCGTCGTCAAAGGGAATCAGTCCGTTCCTGCCGACCGTGTCGTGCAGCCGCTGCGCCCTGTCGTGCGGCCGGCCACGGAGGCGGATGTGCAGAACGAGGAACAGAACAAAAAGCGCGAGCGCGAGGCCTATATCATTGCAAAGCGCAAGATCGAGGAACACGGGCTCGATATGAAGCTCGTGGATGTGGAATACAGCTTTGAGGGGAACAAGATCCTGTTCTTCTTCTCCAGCGACGGACGCGTGGACTTCCGCGAGCTGGTGCGCGACCTGGCGAGCGTGTTCCACACGCGCATTGAGCTGCGCCAGATCGGCGTGCGCGACGAGGCGCGTATGCTCGGCGGCCTCGGCATCTGCGGCCGTCCGTTCTGCTGCAGCGAGTTCATGGACGATTTTGCCCCGGTCTCGACCAAGATGGCAAAGACGCAGTCCATGAGCCTGAACCCCGCGAAGATTTCCGGCTGCTGCGGACGTCTGATGTGCTGCCTGCGGCATGAGCAGCCGGCGTATGAAGAGCTCGTGAAGAACGTACCGAAAAACGGCGCGTTTGTCGAGACGCCGGACGGCTATGGCAATGTCACGCAGGTGAACGTCCTGCGCCAGACGGTGAAGGTGAAGCTGGACGGTCCGGGCGACGACGCCTTCCGCAGCTATGATGCGGAGGATGTCGCGGCGATCCCCGGCGGACGTCCGCGGGACGGCAGCCAGCCGCCCCATGTGCTGGTGGTGAAGCCGAAAAAGCCCAAGGAGCCGGAACCCGAAGAACTCACCGGCTGGGAGATGCCGGAGCGCCTCATCGTTACCGAGGAGGAGCGTGCGCTCGCCGCAAAGGAAAAGCCGGAGAATCCCCGCCGGAACAATCGGAACCGGAATCACCGCGACAACACGCCGGCGCCGGGCAGCGGCGGAAAGCAGAACCGGTCGGGCAAGTCCCGGCGTTCCCGTTCGGGCTCGCCGAAGGCCGGGCCGTCCGGCGAGAAGCGCGAGGGCGATAATAAACCCGCCGCCCATCGCAGTCCGAAGCCGCAGAACAATGCGGCAAAGCCCGTCGCTCCGGACGGCGGCGCGGGCAAGACCGAGCCGCAGCAAAAGAAGCGCCACTACAACCGCAACCGCCGCCGGCCCAAGTCAAACGGCGAAAACGGCCCGAAGCAGGGCGGTGAAGCACAATGAGAAACCCGATCGTTCGCCGCACAGTGGCCCTGGTGCTGACGGCTGCCGCCGTGCTCCAGATGGTGTCCGTGGCCTTTATCAAACCGAAGAACAAATGAAAAAATCCCCGATCCCACTTCACACTGTGGGATCGGGGATTGTGCCTGTGTTCAATATCAGTGGTGCTTGCCGCAGAGGGACAGGCTGCGGACGGTGACGTCCAGCGCTTCCTCTTCCGCGGTCATCCACTCGGAGTAGGCGTCGCTGCGAAGAGCGCTGTCCGCCATGCTCTCGGCGTAGGTGAGGTCGTCCTGGCCGACGAAGTACACGAGGTGAACGCCGGTGTAGTTGTCGCCCTGATACTCGATGATCTCGGTGTCGCCGGGCTGACGGGCCTCGTCGAAGAGCCAGTCGTTGATGGGCGCAACCATGGAATCCTTGGTGACCGTCTCATACAGGCCGCCGTTCGTGCTGGAACCGCCGTCCTCGGTGTAGGTGTTCGCGAGCTCCGCGAAGCTGTCCTCCGTGGCGGCGCCGGCCTGCCACTCGGCATAGATGTCCTCGATGCTCGCGGCGGCCGCGGTCATCTCGTCCTCGGAGTAGACGCCGTCGCCGTCGGTATCCTGTGCCATGACGAGGATGTGGCGGAAGCTGACGGTGTTGTAGTCGTTCTTATCGCGGTCGAGGAACATCACGACGGTGGTATAACCGTCCTCGTCGAAGACGGTGGCGTCACCGGCGGTGCGGGAAGCGTCCAGCAGCCACTCGGCATACGCTTCGGGCAGGCTGGAGCCCTGATAGGAGAGGGTCACGGCCTCCGCGTCCTCGTAGTTTGCGGTCATGTACTCGGTGAAAGTGTCGGCATCGGTGCCGTTCACAGCGGCGGCAACGGCCTGCGTATCGACGGTGCCGTCGTAGTCGGTGTAGTAGGCGTACTCGATGGTGTCGAGGTCGTCGGCATTCTCGGCGTAGTAAGCGTCGAGCTCGGCGGGGGTGTACTGGAAGCTGTCATAGACGCTGTCGGAATAGGCGCTCGCGACATAGGTGCGGTAGAGCTCGTCCTTGATGATGTCAAGGGTGACGCCCTTGCCGTAGTTGAGGTTGATGTACTGATCGAGGTTTGAATAGCCGAGAGAGCTCCAGGCGGTCTCGGTCTGGGCGATGACCTCCTCGTATTCGGCCATCTGCTCGTCGGAGAGCGTGAAGCCGGCTTCCTCGGCGGCCTTATTCAGCGCGTAGACCTGGGTCATGTTGTCCACGGCGCTTTCCAGGAAGAATTCGCGCCAGGTCATATCCTCGGAATACATCTGATCCTTCAGGCTCTGGTTCGGGTCGAAGAACAGGCCGTAGGAGATGTAAGTGCTGTAGGTGTTGTAGAAATTCATGTAGCTGGAGGAGTAGTAATAGTTCACCTGCGCGGCGGTGTAATCCTCCCCGTCGATGGTGACGGCTTTGGTGTGTGTAACGGGCAGCGAGGAGTTGTAGATGAAGATGAACGCGAAGAAGATCACCAGAACCACCGCCACGATGGTATAGGTGATGTTGGACTTGCGGCGCTTCGCGGCGGCTTCGGCGGCGGCCTTGGTGCGCTTGTCGAGGCCGGCCTCGATCTGCTGTTTGCGGTTGATGCGGTCTTTTGATGCACTCATAGTGGTTTACATCCTTTGCGTTTAATAGTGAAAACTCAAATTATTATAGTACATCCCGCGGAGTGTTTCAAGTTTTTTTGCCGGAGTTCATGAAATGTTTGTGATTTCGCAGAAAAGTGGGCGGTTGAAATGCGTCCGGCAGGCGTGTTATAATAAACCTGTATTACTTTACAGAAAACGGAGATCATTTTATGCCGATCACGGATACCGATAAAAATATGCGTCTGGCTGTGCTGATCGACGCGGATAACGCACCGCGTGACTGCCTGGGCGGCATTATGGAGGAGGTTGCCATCTACGGCACGCCGAATATCAAACGCGCCTACGGCGACTGGTCGACGAGGAATCTGGCGAGCTGGAAGCAGGAGCTTCTCGATAACTCCGTCACGCCGGTGCAGCAGTTTGCCTATACCAAGGGGAAAAACTCGACCGACTCCGCGATGATTATCGACGCGATGGACATTCTCTACTCCGGGAACACGGACGGCTTTGTGCTGGTGTCCTCGGACTCGGACTTCACGGGGCTGGCCCGCCGTCTGCGTGAGGATGGCGTCTTTGTCATCGGCATCGGCGAGCAGAAAACGCCCAAACCGCTGATCGCGGCCTGCAACAAGTTTATTTATATCGAGGTCATCCGCGAGCGGACGCGTCAGACACCGGCAAAAACCGCGCCGTCCGCCCCGAAAAAGACCCCGGCCAAGCCGGCCCAGCAGACGAAGAAAAACACGGCGAAAAAGGCCGAGGCCGAGCCGGTCAAAACGCCTGCGCCGGCGGAGGAGCGCCGCATCCCGGAGAGCGTTGTCTGGCTCATCGCGGACTCGATCCTCGACCTCGCGGACACCGGGGACAACGACTATGTCTCCCTCGGCGCGGTCGGTCAGCTCATCCAGAAAAAACGCCCCGACTTCGATACCCGCAGCTATGGCTTTTCCAAGCTCTCCGGCATGGTGAAGGCCATTGACCGCTTCGAGGTGCTTGAGCGGGAGGATAAATCCGATCCGCGGTCGAAAAACGTCTATATCCGCGATCTCGAGATGTGACAACAATTATAATAAAGGAGCAGCGCTTTGGTTTGGCGCTGCTCCTTTTGCCGTCTGTTTATTCGCCGGTCCCCATATACGCGGCGCGTTCCTTGCGGAAGGCCTCAGTCTTGTCGAAGCCGCAGCCGAACATCTCCGGGCAGAAGCCGCGGTATACGCACTCGCGCACCATGCAGCTGGCAAGCTCCGGCTCGCATTCCGCCACGGCGTCCTTCACAAGCTGCCATGCGGCGCGGGTCTCGGGACTTGCGCTGCTGCAAAGACGCTTGCGGCTGATGTTTATGAGCGCCTGCGCGTCGGCCTCGCACTCGTGATTCACGGGCGCGCCCTGCGGCAGCTCGTCGCGGGTGACGCCGGTTCGGTCGGAGCGCTGGGTCTTGACAAAATGCTCGATGCCGATTTTGTGCCGGACGAAATGGACGCTGACCCAGTAGGGGAGATTCGCCCAGCGCCAGGAAAATTTCAGCTTGCGGATGGGGGAATGCTCCGCCATGATGAGCTTGCGCTTCCACTCGCTGTCGGGATAGGCGCCCTTGGTCTTACCGATGGTGTTCATCGTGGCGTTTTTGATCTCCTGCCAGTTGTCCTCGTGGTGGAAAAAGAGCAGGGTTGTCTTTTCGTTATCCATGGATGTTACCTCCAAAAATCTCCTGTGTCACATTATACAATAAAAAAAGCCTCTCGTAAACGTAAAATTGAAAGAGAGGAAATGGGAGAGTGAATGAGAAAAACGGAGTAAAAACAGAGGTAATCACGTTTTTATTAAATTCGCTGTTGACATTGCGGGAGCGTTGTGCTATAAAAATAAAGCGTCCTTATGACGGACGCCGCTTCTTTATGTCAAAAAAATTATTATAAAATATGCGGAGGAAAACAAATGTCCACGACTATGGTCAAACCTACCGAAGTCGTCCGCAAGTGGTACGTGATCGATGCCGCCGGCAAGCCCCTGGGCAAGACCGCTGTCATCGCCGCCGACCTTCTGCGCGGCAAGCGCAAGGTCGATTACACGCCCCATGTTGACTGCGGTGATTTCGTAATCGTCATCAACGCCGGCAAGGCTGTCCTGACCGGCAAGAAGCTTGAACAGAAGTACTATCGCACCCACTCCGGCTATCCCGGCGGCCTGCACGAGACCCAGTATGCCAAGCTCATGCGCGAGAAGCCCGAGCTGGCTATGCGTATCGCTGTCCGCGGTATGCTGCAGAAGAACGCGATGGCCAAGAACCAGCTGACCCGTCTGCGCGTCTTCGCCGGTGCTGAGCACATCCATCAGGCTCAGAAGCCCGAAGTGTATGTCGAAGGAGGTAACAACTAATGGCTACCTACAAGTCCAAGCGCCCCTATCTGTACGGCACCGGTCGTCGTAAGTCCTCTGTCGCCCGCGTTCACCTGATCCCCGGCGGCACCGGCACGATCACCATCAACGGCCGCAGCATCGACGACTATTTCGGTCTGGAGACCCTGAAGTTCATCGTTCGTCAGCCCCTGGTCACCACCGGTACGGTGGACAAGGTTGACATCGAGGCTACCGTCTCCGGCGGCGGCGTGACCGGCCAGGCCGGCGCCATCCGCCACGGCATCGCCCGCGCCCTCCTGCTGGTGGACGAGAGCTACCGCGCTTCCCTGAAGGCCGCTGGTTTCCTGACCCGCGATCCTCGTATGAAAGAGCGTAAGAA
>JBJDYS010000048.1:3213-13481 GCA_051867595.1 Oscillospiraceae bacterium | reverse complement strand
AGCGCCGGGATCAAAACGATCCCGGCGTCAGTCTGTCGAAAAAGCCCAGCACAAACTGGGCTTTTTTGATAAACTAAGCATCCCCGTCTTCATACAGCAGGCGGGGATGTTCATTGAAGGAATTCAAATGAGAACCTTGGCGAGGAAATCCTTTGCCCGGTCGGTCTGCGGGGCGGAGAAGAACGCCTCGGGCGTATTCTGCTCCATGATGATGCCGTCGGCCATGAACAGGATGCGGTCGCCGACTTCCTTGGCAAAGCCCATTTCATGGGTGACCACGACCATGGTCATGCCGTCCTGCGCCAGCGAGCGCATGACATCGAGCACCTCGCCGACCATTTCGGGGTCGAGGGCGGAGGTGGGCTCGTCGAAGAGGATGACCTCCGGATGCATGGCGAGGCAGCGCACAATGGCGATACGCTGCTTCTGACCGCCGGAAAGCTGTGCGGGGTAGGCGTTGGCTTTGTCCTCCAGTCCGACGCGCTTGAGAAGCTCCATGGCCTCCGCCTCGGCTTCTTCCTTCTTCATAAGACCGGTGCGGATCGGGGCGATGGTGATGTTCCGGAGGATCGTCATGTTGGGGAAGAGGTTGAAGTGCTGGAATACCATGCCCATTTTCTGGCGCATCTTATTGATGTCGGTCTTGGGGTCGGTCATGGAGACGCCGTCAAAGGTCACCTCGCCGGAGGTGGGCGTTTCCAGCATATTCAGGCAGCGCAGGAAGGTGGATTTTCCGGAACCGGACGGGCCGATCACGACGACGCATTCGCCGGGATTGATGTGTTCGGAAACATCCTTCAGCACCTCAAGCTCGCCGAAGCTCTTGCTCAGATGTTTAACGTCTATCACTCTGACGCATCCTCCTTTCAAAGATCCCCAGCAGCCAGGTGAAGATCATGACCAGAACGAGGTAGATTACGGCGGTGCCGAGGAAGGGGAACATGGCTTCGTACGTGCGGCTCACGATGGCACGGGCCGCATACAGAAGCTCCTTGCCGCCGATGACGCTGATGAGGGAGGTGTCCTTCAGGAGAACGATGAATTCGTTGCCCAGGGCCGGCAGAATGGACTTGATGGCCTGCGGAATGATGATAAAACGCATGGTGTCAACATAGTTCATGCCAAGGCTGCGGCCGGCCTCCATCTGACCTCCGTCCACGGCCATCAGGCCGCCGCGGATGATCTCCGCCTGATACGCGCCGGAGTTGATGCCGAGCGTCAGGGCGCCGACCATGACGAAGTTCTTGCTGGAGGAGAAGACGACAAAACCCATGATGAGGAGCTGAACCATCATCGGCGTACCGCGGATGATGGTGACGTAGATCTTGAAGATGAAGTTCAGAATGCCGAGAATGGGGTTTCTGTGTCCGGGGCGCTGCTGGTCATGCGCCGTGCGAACCACGGCAACGATAATGCCGAGGATGACGCCGATAATCAGGGCGATCGCGGTGACATACAAGGTGTTTACGACGCCTTCAAGATACTGTTTCCAGCGATCCGCCTCGATAAAGGCCTGATAGAAGTAGACATAGAACTTCTGCCAGGCGTTGACGGGATCGCCGGAGGTAATGAGTGCTTTCCACAAGGTATAGTTTTCCAAGCGGCGGCACCTCTCTTTCTGAAAAATCAAAAGAAGGGCGGTTCAGAAACCGCCCTTTAGCTGCGGGGAAAATCAGTCGACCATGTACTTCTCGACAAGGCTCTGAACCGTGCCGTCCGCGATCAGCTCCTCGAGAGCGGCGTTGATGCCCTCGACAAGAGCGGTGTTGCCCTTGGAGATGCCGAACGCAAAGTCCTCGGGCTCATAGGTGGTCTCGACCATCTCGAGACCGGCATAGGTGGCGAGATAGGCCTGTGCAACGGCGTCGTCGAGCACGATGCAGTCGATCTGGTCGTTCATGAGCGCCTGGAAGGCCGTGGTGAAGGTGTCGTAAGCGACGACGGCGTCAGTGCCGAAGTCATCTTCCACATAGATGTGGCCGGTGGTGCCGCGCTGAACACCGATGCTCTGCTCACCGAGATTGTCCATGGTGATGCCGGCGCCTTCCTTGCAGACGATAGCCTGGGTGATGCTGATATAGGTATCGGAGAAGTCATAGACGAGCTTGCGATCCTCGGTGACGGTCACGCCGGAAACAACCGCGTCGCTCTTGCCCTGCTGGGCAGCGAGAAGAGCGGAGTCAAAATCCATGGCGTCGATGACGAGCTCAAGACCGAGCTTGTCGGCGATGAGACCGATGAGCTCCGGCTCGATGCCGACAACGTCGCCGTTGTCATCGGTGTACTCGAAGGGAGGGAAGTCGGGGCTGGTGGAAATGGTCAGCTTGCCTTCGTCGATCGTGGTGATGCCGGCGTCGGCTTCCGCGGCTTCTTCGGTCTCAGCAGTTTCGGTGGTTTCCGCAGCTTCAGCGGGCTCGGCAGGAGCGGCGGTCTCCGCGGCGGACTGGCTGCCGCAGGCGGCGCAGAGGCTCAGCATAAGAACCAGCGCGCAGAGAAGAGCGATAATCTTTTTCATGTCTTGATGTCCTTTCAAAATTAATTCAAGTGAGACGTATTATAATGCTTTGGAAATGAATAAACAATAGATTATTCACCGATAATTGAATATTTTGAAATTTTATGAAAACTTGATCGAGAGCGGCGGAACGGCGGCGCTGTTTTTGTGCAATTTTGTAAGTCCGAACCAGGGAATAAAGTATATCTGCCAGAGATATAGTAATCTTGCTCGGAAAATCTGCGAAACAGGAAAAATTCTCCTTGAAAAAATGCAGGCGAAGTATATAATAAATATGAATGAATTTTAGATGAAAAAAGGAACGGATTTTGTGTGATTTTCCGAGAGAGTATGCCTGATTATGAATAATATTGTCCTTTTTGCCCCTGAAATACCACAAAATACCGGTGCGATCGCCCGCACCTGCGCGGCCACAGGTACAACCCTGCATCTCATCAAACCGCTCGGCTTTGATATATCCGATGCCGCCGTGAAGCGTGCCGGGCTTGATTATTGGCATCTGGTGGATGTGCGCGTGTATGAAAATGTGGAGGAGTACCTCGAGAAAAACGGTGACGAGAACCTATGGCTTCTGAGCACCAAGGCGTCTCGCAGCTATGCCGAGGCGGATATGTCGGGCGGGGTCAGCCTGATGTTCGGGCGCGAGACGTCCGGCTTGCCGGAGGAGCTTATGCGCCGGTATCACGACCGTTCCATCCGCATACCGATGAAGCCGCGTGCCCGCAGTCTGAATCTGGCGGCTTCTGCCGGCATCATTCTTTATGACGCTCTTCGTCAGCAGGGATTCCCCGGACTCATGGAAAAGGGCATCCTCGCCATAGAAGACGATTTTCAATAATATTATATAGTATACAATCCATCTCAGGAGGGACTATCATGAGCTACAACAAAAAGAATGTTACGCAGGTCGATGTCAAGGGAAAGAAGGTTCTTCTGCGCTGTGATTTCAACGTCCCGCAGGATAAGGCCACCGGAGCGATTACGGATGACAAGCGCATCCGCGCCGCGCTCCCGACGATCCGGTATCTTCTCGATAACGGCGCCGCCGTCATCGCCTGCTCCCATCTGGGCAAGCCCAAGGGCGAGTGGAAGGAATCCCTCACGCTGGCCCCGGTCGCTGAGCGGCTGAGCGAGCTTCTGGGACAGCCCGTCACCTTCTGCAGGGACATCATCGGCGAAGACGCGCAGGCCAAGGCGGCGGCGGTCAGGCCCGGTGAGATCATTCTGCTGGAGAACCTCCGCTTTGATAAGGGCGAGGAGAAGAACGACCCGGCGTTTGCCAGGGCGCTGGCGGATATGGCGGAGCTGTATGTTTCCGACGCGTTCGGAACGGTTCACCGCGCCCATGCTTCCACGGCGGGGGTTGCGGCTTACCTGCCGGCGGTATCCGGCTTCCTGATCGGAAAGGAGCTGGAGATCATGGGCAAGGCGCTCGAAGATCCCGCCCGTCCCTTTGTCGCGATCCTCGGCGGCGCCAAGGTCTCTGACAAGATCGCGGTCATTGAAAACCTGCTGAACAAGGTCGATAAGATCATCATCGGCGGCGGCATGGCCTATACCTTTATCAAGGCGCAGGGCTACGAGGTGGGCGACAGCCTGCTCGAGGCCGACAAGGTCGAGTTCGCAAAGGAGATGATCGAGCGCGCCAAGGCGAAGGGCGTTGCGTTCCTGCTGCCGGTTGACACCGTGGTCGGCGATCACTTTGCGGCGGATGCCGAGGCGAAAACCGTCGCCATCGACGGCATGGAACCCGGCTGGATGGGCCTTGACATCGGCGAAAAGACCATTGAACTGTATGAAAACGCGATCGCCGGTGCCGGTACGGTCGTCTGGAACGGCCCGATGGGTGTGTTTGAGTTTGACCGCTTTGCCGAGGGTACCCGTGCGGTGGCCCGTGCGGTGGCGGCCTCCGGCGCGGTCAGCATCGTCGGCGGCGGTGATTCCGCGGCGGCGGTCGAGCAGCTTGGCTTTGCCGATCAGATCACACATATCTCCACCGGCGGCGGTGCGAGCCTGGAGTTCCTGGAAGGGAAGCAGCTCCCCGGCGTGGTCTGCCTGCAGGATCAGTGAGGCGGGGAAATGGATAAAAACTATCGCAAGACGATCCTGGCCGGCAACTGGAAGATGAACCAGCTTGCCTCCGGCGTTCCCGCGTTTGTGGAGGAGCTGACGGCGTATCTGGTGATTGCGGACGGGGAGGAGGCGGTGCTTTGCGTACCGTTCCCGCTGATCCCCGCCGTGGCGGCGGCGCTGAAAAATACCGGCGTGAAATACGGCGCGCAGGATGTTTCCGCGCACGATGCCGGTGCGTATACCGGCGAGGTTTCCGCCGCCATGCTGAAGGATATCGGTGTGAGCTACGGCATCATCGGCCATTCCGAGCGCCGCTCCTATCACAGCGAGAGCAACGAGCTTGTGAATGCCAAGCTCAAGGCGCTTTTGAAAAACAACATAACCCCGATCCTGTGCGTGGGCGAAAGCCTGGAGCAGCGCGATGCGGGCGAGACGCTTGACTTCGTCGCCTCACAGGTTCGCGAGGGCCTGCAGGACATAACGGCCGGACAGATGCCCGGTATCGTGATAGCCTATGAACCCATTTGGGCCATCGGCACGGGCCGCACCGCGACGGCGGAGCAGGCCGAGGAGGTCTGCGCGCATATCCGTGCGGTGCTCGGCGAGCTGTTCGGTGCGGATACCGCCAAGCGTGTGAGCATTCTCTACGGCGGCAGCATGAATGGAAAGAATGCGGCGGAGCTTCTGGCGCAGCCGGACATTGACGGCGGCCTCATCGGCGGCGCGAGCCTCAAGCCGACCGAGTTTGCCGGTATGATCCGTGTAGGTGGCGAAAATGAATAAGAAAACCACCGTCCTTCTGATTATGGACGGCTTCGGCATAGCCGAGCCGGGGGCATGGAACGCGGTCACGGAGGCGAAAACGCCGAATCTTGACCGGCTTCTGGCGACCTGCCCGCATACGCAGCTGCAGGCCAGCGCGGAGGATGTCGGCTTGCCCGCCGGTCAGATCGGAAACTCCGAGGTCGGCCATACGAATATCGGCGCAGGGCGCGTTGTCTATCAGATTCTGCCCCGCATCTCCCATGCGGTGGATGACGGCAGCTTCTTTGAAAACAGGGCCTACGGCGACGCCATGGACAAAGCCGCGCAGAGCGGCCATCCGGTTCACGTCCTCGGCCTCTTGTCCGACGGCGGGGTTCACAGCCACATCAAGCACCTTTTTGCGCTCGTGGAAATGGCAAAGCGCCGCGGCGTCAGGCAGTGCTATGTTCACGCGTTTCTGGACGGACGCGATGTTCCGCCGGCCTCCGGCATTGACTATGTGAAGGCGCTCCTTGCGAAGTTCGACGAGCTCGGCTATGGCCGGCTTGCCACGCTGCAGGGCCGCTTCTGGGGTATGGATCGCGATAAGCGCTGGGAGCGTGTGGAAAAAGGTTATCGCGCCATCGTCTGCGGGGAGGGTGTCCGGAATGCCGATCCCGTTGCGGCGGTGGAGGCAAGCTACGCCGACGGCAAGACGGATGAATTCGTTGAGCCGGTCGTCTGCGACCCGGAAGGGGTCATCAACGCCGGAGATTCCGTCATATTCCTGAACTTCCGTCCGGATCGTGCAAGAGAAATGACCTGGGCGCTGAACAAGCCCGACTTCGACGGCTTCGATCGCCCCAAAGGCTTTTTCCCGGTGAACTATGTCTGCACCGCGCAGTACGACGAGACGATGACGGAGCTTCCGATCGCCTTCCCGCCCGAAACGATTGAGGAGACGCTCGGCGACTACCTCAGCGAAAAGGGACTGACGCAGCTTCGCATCGCCGAGACGGAAAAATACGCCCATGTCACGTTCTTCTTTAACGGCGGCGTGGAGCGTGTCTGCGAGGGGGAGGATCGCATCCTGGTGGACAGCCCGAAGCAGTTCCCAACCTACGACCTCATCCCGGAGATGAGCGCCTATGAGGTCACGGACAAGGCGGCCGCAGCGATCCGCTCGGGAACGTATGACGCGGTCATTATGAATCTGGCCAACTGCGACATGGTGGGCCACACCGGCGTCATGGAGGCGGCTGTCAAGGCTGTCGAAACCGTGGATGCCTGTGTGGGCATCATTGAGCAGGCCGTTTCCGAAAACGGCGGCATTCTTCTCGTGACTGCCGACCATGGAAACGCCGACTGTATGCGTGCGCCCTCCGGCGAGCCGCATACGGCGCATACGACCAATCCCGTGCCGTTCATCATCTCAGGTGCCGGGGCGCTTTCGCTGAAGCCCGGACGCCTTGCGGATATCGCGCCCACGATGCTTCGGCTGATGGGCCTTGAAAAACCGGTTCAGATGACAGGCGAATGCCTGATAACTGATAATAAATAAGGAGTATATCATCATGAAAGATTATTATGAGATCGTAGATGTCCTGGCCCGCGAGATCCTGGACTCCCGCGGCAACCCCACCGTCGAGGTCGAGGTGACGCTGGATGACGGCACGGTCGGCCGCGCCTGCGTTCCCTCCGGCGCATCCACCGGCATTCATGAGGCCTGCGAGCTGCGCGACGGGGACAAGGGCCGCTATCTGGGCAAGGGCGTCCTGAAGGCGGTTGAGAATGTCAACACCGAGATCGCCGAGTGCCTGCAGGGGCTGAATGTTCTCGATCAGCCCACCATCGACAAGATCCTGATCGAGCTGGACGGCACCCCCAACAAGACCCGTCTCGGCGCGAATGCCACCCTCGGCGCGAGCCTTGCCTGCGCCCGTGCGGCGGCCAATGCGCTCGGTCTGCCCCTGTATCAGTATGTCGGCGGCTGCAACGCCAAGACCCTGCCCGTGCCGATGATGAACGTTCTGAACGGCGGCGCGCACGCCACCGGCTCGAATGTCGATATTCAGGAATTCATGATTATGCCGGTCGGCGCGCCCAGCTTCCGTGAAGCGCTGCGCTGGTGCGCGGAGGTTTTCCACACGCTGAAGAAGGTCGTTCCCGCTTCCGGCGTCGGCGACGAGGGCGGTTATGCGCCGAACCTCGACAGCGATGAGGACGCGCTCAAGGCCCTTGTGGAGGCCATCGAAAAGGCCGGTTACAAGCCCGGTGAGGACTTCATGATCGCCATTGACTGCGCCGTTTCCGACTGGTATGACAAGGACGACGGTATGTATCATCTGCCCAAGCGCGGTACGGTCATGAGCGCGGCCGAGCTTGTGGAAATGTATAAGGACTTCTGCGACAAGTACCCCATTATCTCCATCGAGGACGGTCTCGGCGAGGACGACTGGGAAGGCTGGAAGCTCATGACCGAGACGCTCGGCAGCCGAATCCAGATCGTCGGCGACGACCTGTTCGTCACGAATCCCGAGCGCATCAAGAAAGGGATCAAGCTGGGGGTCGCGAACGCTGTCCTGATTAAGCTGAACCAGATCGGCACCCTGACCGAGACCCTTGACGCGATCCAGACCGCTCATCGTGCGGGCTACACCGCGGTCATCTCGCATCGCTCCGGCGAGACGGAGGACACGACGATCGCCGATCTGACGGTCGCTGTGAACGCTGGCCAGATCAAGACCGGCGCGCCCAGCCGCACTGACCGCGTGGCGAAGTACAACCAGCTTCTCCGCATTGAGGACGAGCTTTTTGACGTGCCCCAGTACCTCGGCAAGGACGCATTTTTCTCCATTCGCTGATTTGTCCGAAGACTTCATTTTCCAAATTGCATAAATTGGTGTTTCCGCGGCAACAATAGGCTGTGGAAACACCAATTTCTTTTGGAGGTCAAACATGGAAAACAACGAAAGGCCCGTCGGCAAGTCCGGGGCCATGGAGGGAAAGGGCTTCTACATAGTCCTTTTCCTTTGCGCGGCGGTGATCATCGCATCCGCGTGGATGCTGATCGCCGGTGCGGGGACTAATGTAGAAGACAGCGAAACCGTTTCCGTGGATATTTCGGACGCCGTGGTGACAATGCTCCCGGCGGGAACGCTTACCGAGCCGACAATGGACGTACCGGTGGCGGCGATGGATGATACGGAGCCAATCTCGGAGGAGGACGCGGCGGTGAGCCCGGATGACGAAAGCGCCGCGTCGTATGCGGAAACATCGGTGACCTATGTGTGGCCTGTGCGCGGCTCCATCGAGGTGCCGTATTCGGTGGAAACGCTGCTCTATGACAGCACCATGGCGGACTGGCGCACCCACGACGGCGTTGATATTGCCTGTCAGTTGGGCGATGAAGTCATCGCTGCGGCGGACGGCACGGTGGTGAACGTGTTTAACGACGACCTGTACGGTATGACGGTCGAGATCGAGCATCCCGACGGCGTCCGCTCCGTCTATGCGAACCTGGCCGCAGAACCGCCCGTATGGGAAGGGGAGACGGTAACGATGGGACAGGTCATCGGCTCGGTTGGCGGAACGGCGATCGTTGAAACCAATGAGGTACCGCATCTGCATCTGGCTATGTCGATCGACGGCAATCACGCGGATCCGTTGAGTATTCTTCCGGAGCTGTTGGAAGAGGAGTAACAGGGAAGCGGCGGGGTCATCCCGCCGCTTTTTTATGGAATCTTACATAAAAGAAAAAGCAGTCCCGGTGGGACTGCTTTCCGTTTTTTTCAGCAGGTGGGCGTGAATTTTTGCTTGAGCTGCTGAAGTTTTTGCTGGGGAGCGTCTTCGATCTGATACCAGCCCTTGGCGGTCATCTGCTGATAAATGGTGTCGTCCATAGACAGTGCCTCGTCGAACGCCTTGGAGAAAGCCTGTCTCACATTGGCGGTCGAGGATTCGATGGCGCCGTGCATATACAGGTCGATGACGCCTTTATTCGTCAGCAGAAGATTTTCCATGATACATTTGTCGTCCATGCGTTTGCCTCCTTATACGAGATTGTAGAATTTCTGGTAGACCTGGCGATGGCGGTCGGCCATCTGCTGGGCCTGCAGTCGGAGCGATGCGTCCTGAAGCTGACTTGCAGCGGTTTCAAACTGCGTCGTGAGAAACTGTGCGTGGGACAGGGCGTCATCCACATAGAGAAGTTCTTTGCTTGTCATGTTTAATCACCTCGTTAGAAGTATCTCCCCAAACTGGAAATTATATGCTATACTGAAATCAAAATTCACAGGACGGGTCTGAAAATGAAGCTTATCACTTTTCGATATAAAAACGAAGAACTGGTCGGGGCTCTGTGTGAGGACGGTGTTGCCCCGCTGCGGGAGTTTGCCTCGATGGAGGAGCTCATCCGTGCCGGTGTGCCGGAGTATCTGCCGGAGGAACGGATTCCGGCAGGGGAGATCGAGCTTCTGGCGCCGATCCCTCACCCGGTGCAGGATATCATCTGCCTTGGCATGAATTTCGCCGATCACACCAAAGAAGCGGCAAAGTTCCATCCGTCAATGGTTCGCGAGAACTATGCGGTGTATTTTTCCAAGCGCGTGAATGAGGCGGTTCCGGACGGCGGTGAGGTTGACAGCCACCCGGATGTCACGCGGCAGCTCGATTATGAGGCGGAGGTGGCGTTCATTCTGGCGAAGGACGCCTACGGCGTTTCTGCGGATAAGGCGGCGGAATATGTGTTCGGTTACACGATCGTCAATGACTTCAGTGCGCGTGAGGTTCAGACGCGGCATAAACAATTTTATCTTGGCAAAAGTCTCGATCAATTCACGCCGATGGGCCCGTGCATCGTGACGGCCGACGAGTTCCCGTTCCCGCCGGAGATCGGCGTCCGCTGCCTTGTCAACGGGGAGCTGCGGCAGGATGG
>JBJDYS010000048.1:0-3113 GCA_051867595.1 Oscillospiraceae bacterium | reverse complement strand
GATGGGCACGCCGGCGGGGGTCGGAATGGGCTTTAACCCCCCGAAATTCCTGAAAAAAGGCGATGTTGTTGAGTGTCAGGCGGACGGTATAGGCAATTTGACGAATTATATAAAATAAAGTTTACATAAGCGTTCAAAAAATGATTATTTTTTGCTTCGTCCGATTCACATTCATCCGAGGAGCCATGAGATGACCGTTTGGCGAAACGAAACGCAGCCTGTGGTTCCTTCTGCATGAGTTCGGATATGGCATATTTTAAAAAAATCTCTTGTTTATTCCCCGTGAAGTGCTATAATACAAATTAAGGGCAATTTATTTACGAAATCAGTTTGACTAATAGAGGAATAACCATGAGAACATCTCGTTACGAAGTGTTTTTGAAGATCGTAGAGACGCAGAGCCTTACAAAGACGGCGGCTTATTTCGGCTGTACGCAGTCGGCTGTGAGCCAACTCGTCAAGACGCTGGAGCAGGAGCTGGGAGTGTCGCTGCTCGTCCGCAGCAAGTCCGGTGTGCGCCTCACGGCAGAGGGCGAGTATCTGCTTCCCGGTATGCGTCAGATCGTGTCCGGCGAGCGCAGCGTGTTTGAGCGCTCTCTGGAGCTTCAGAACCTCAATGCCGGCCTGATCCGTATCGGTATCTTCACGAGCCTGTCCTGCCAGTGGTTGCCGCCGTATTTGAAACGCTTCCGCGAGGAATACCCCAATATCGGCTTCGAGCTTCTGCAGGGGGATGTGACGCAGATTTCCGATTGGCTGCGGAACGGCATCGTCGATGTGGGCTTCATGACTCCGCCGGATTCGGACGAGTTTTATTTCCGTGAGCTTTTGGCGGACCGCATGAACATTGTCCTTCCGCCAGAGCATCCGAAGGCAGGCGGCCCAGTGTCGCTTAAAGAGCTTCGTGAGGAGACATTTGTGCTTCTGGAGTCCGGATACAGCCTCATCACGGAAAAGATGTTCCAGAGCGCGAATATGCACCCTAAGAAGCAATATACGGTCAAGGATGACTATACCGTCATGTCCATGGTCGAAAGCGGCCTGGGCGTCAGTATCCTGCCGGAGCTGATGCTTCAGCGCAGCCCGTACAGGCTCTATTCGTATCCTGCGGAACCGGCGTTCTATCGGCGTCTTGGCGTGTCGTGGCTCAAAAAGGAACAGAACAGCGTGGCTGTGAACAAGTTTGTTCAGCTTCTGCTGGACGAGATGGGGATCAAAGACAAGTAAATACACAAAAGGCCTGCCGCGGATCCTTCTGCAGCAGGCTTTTTTGTGATGGATAAATAAAAAGCCTCGTTCCGAAGAACGAGGCTTTGGTGACCCGTACGGGACTCGAACCCATGTTACCGCCGTGAAAGGGCGGTGTCTTAACCACTTGACCAACGGGCCGGATTTTGGTGGAGACTGCGCGACTCGAACGCGCGACCTCATGCGTGTGAAGCATGCGCTCTAACCTGCTGAGCTAAGCCTCCGTAAAAAGAATGGGGAGAGGAGGCCTCTCCCCATGCCTTTGGTAGCGGCGACTGGATTCGAACCGGTGACACCGCGGGTATGAACCGCGTGCTCTAGCCAACTGAGCTACGCCGCCAAACAGCAATAGTTATTATACTGAATACTTAATATTCTGTCAAGGGGGTTGTTTTATTTTTTTAGATTTTTCTGTAAAAACAGGGGAGCGAATGCTCCCCTGTTTTTTATGTTATTTTGGAAGTGAGTGGATGCTCAGGCCATGGAACCCTCAACCTGGCTGGCGGCAGCCTGACCGGCCTGGAAATCGGCCCAGGTGCTGATACCAACCGTGGTGAAGAGCATATCCCAGGGGCTCTCGTCAAGAGGCATTTCCTCCCAGGAGTTGATGGCATAAACCTGACCCTTGAACTCGTCCAGATCCGGAGCGTTGCCGCCGGCGGCCTCGATCAGATACTCCTGATAGTCAGCCCAGGTGACATCGCCGGAAGCGGCAGGCTCTTCCTCGCCGCCGAAGATGGCGGACAGGTCAGCAAGCTTCACATACTTCTCGCCGTCGATCACATAGACGTCCAGCGTGTACTCCACACCGGCGATGGTGATCGTGGTGACATCGGCCTCGGGTTCGCCGGAGGGCTCTTCAGAGGCAGCAGGAGCCGCAGGAGCCTCGTTGGAGAGGGAGGTGGCGATCAGGACGGTAGCGATGGAAGCCGTGGTGGTGGAAGCAGCAGGCTCAGCGGAAGCGGCAGGCTCTTCGGAAGCAGCAGGCTCGGAAGAAGCGCCGGGATCCGCGATTGCAGCAGCCGCCGCGCCGACGTTCAGCTCGCCGTTGGCGTCCACGCCGCCGCCGACGTTCACGCCGCCGCCGATGGCCTCGACATTGCCGCCGTAGGTGCCGGCAGGAATGACGTCGTTGCCCGCGGTGATGGTCACGGAGCCGTCCGCGTTCTCAACCAGGGTGCCCTTGACGACTGCGCCCTCGGCAACAGTCAGACCGGTGACGAGAGACTCATCGGCGATGTTCCAGACAGCGCCGGCCTCGACAACGACCTCAGTGGTGGAGTTGCCGTTGAAGTAGGTGATGTTCTCAACATGGCCCTGCAGGAAGTACTCGTTGATGGTGTAGTCAGTGATCTGGATGAAGGCAGCCTTGGAAGCGTCGGTGGTGGGCTGACCGGCCGCATCGACAAGGAGGTAAGCGATGTCGTCGCCGTAGTACTCGATGCCCTCAATGGCCTCTGCGCTGTAGGGAACGCCCTTGATGGTGGAGGTCAGAGCGATGTCGCCGTTCAGAACGGCGTTCTCGCCGAGGGTGACGACCAGGTTGTCGGCAGACTGGCCATAGTAGCCGGTGCCGTTGTAGATGTTGCCGTTGTACTCGCCGTTGGAGTAGCTGACAGTGACGGTGTTGCCGCCGGTCTTGGCAGGCACTTCATAAGCGATGCCGGGGAAGCCGGCGCCCTGCACGGACAGCTTGCTGTCGGAGTAGTTCTCGTCGAAGCCAGGATCAACGGACATGGGCATACCGCCGATACGGGAGTCATCGTCGTTATCCATCATCTGGAACAGAACGCCCTTTTCGGAGTTCAGGACCGCGTTGTCGAAGACATAGTTGCCGTTGGCAGCCTTCTGGATGACGATCGCGT
>JBJDYS010000047.1:0-2988 GCA_051867595.1 Oscillospiraceae bacterium | reverse complement strand
GGACGCAGCAGTAGTCGAACTCGATGCCCTGACCGATGCGGTTGGGGCCGCCGCCGAGGATCATGATCTTTCGGTTGTCGCTGACCGGGTTTTTGTCCTCCGCGTTGTAGGTGGAGTAGTAATACGCGCTGTTCTGCGTGCCGCTGACGTGTACGCCCTCCCAGGCCTCCTCGACGCCGAGCGCCAGACGGCGGCTGCGGATGGAATCCTCGGGAATCTCGAGGATCTGGCTGAGGTACTTGTCCGAGAAGCCGTTGCGCTTGGCGGAGATGAGCGCCTCGTCGGCGGGCAGAGCGCCCTTGTTCGCGATCAGCGCCTCTTCCTCCTCGACCAGCTCCTTCATCTGCTCGATGAAGTAACGCTTGACATGGGTCAGCGCGAAAATCTCCTCCACGGTCGCGCCCTTTCGCAGCGCCTCATACATGACGAAGTGGCGCTCGCTGGACGGGGTGATGAGCTTTTTGAGCAGCTCCTCCTTGGTCAGCGTGTCAAAATTCTTGGCATGGCCCAGACCGTACCGGCCGGTTTCCAGGCTGCGGATGGCCTTCTGGAAGGCCTCCTTATAGGTCTTGCCGATGCTCATGACCTCGCCGACGGCGCGCATCTGGGTGCCCAGCGCGTCCTCGATGCCCTTGAACTTCTCAAAGGCCCAGCGCGCGAACTTGATGACGACATAGTCGCCGTCGGGAACGTATTTGTCGAGCGTGCCGTACTTGCCGCAGGGGATGTCCCGCAGGGTCAGGCCGGTGGCCAGCATGGCGGACACCAGCGCGATGGGGAAGCCCGTCGCCTTGGAGGCCAGCGCGGAGGAACGGGAGGTGCGGGGATTTATCTCGATGACGCAGATGCGGTCGGATACCGGGTCGTGCGCGAACTGGACATTGGTGCCGCCGATGACCTGCACGGAATCGACGATCTTGTAGGCCTGCTCCTGCAGGCGCTTCTGGACATCCTCGGAGATGGTCAGCATCGGCGCGGCACAGAAGGAGTCGCCGGTATGCACGCCCATCGGGTCGATATTTTCGATGAAGCAGACGGTAATCATGTTGCCTTCGCAGTCGCGGACAACTTCGAGCTCCAGCTCTTCCCAGCCGAGGACGGACTCCTCGACGAGAACCTGTCCCACGAGGCTCGCCTGCAGGCCGCGCGCGCAGACGGTTTTGAGCTCCTCGCGGTTATAGACAAGGCCGCCGCCGGCGCCGCCCATGGTGTAAGCCGGGCGCAGAACGACGGGATACCCCAGCTCGTCCGCGATCTCCAGCGCCTCCTCGACGCTGTAAGAGACCTTGCTGCGGGCCATCTCGATGCCGAGGCTGTTCATGGTCTCCTTGAACGCCACGCGATCCTCGCCGCGTTCGATCGCATCCACCTGCACGCCGATGACCTTGACGTTGTACTTGTCGAGAATGCCCGCCTGATACAGCTCGGAGCAGAGGTTCAGGCCGGACTGACCGCCGAGGTTCGGAAGAAGCGCGTCGGGACGCTCCTTGGCAATGATCTGCTCGAGACGCTCCACGTTCAGCGGCTCGATGTAGGTGACGTCGGCGATTTCCGGGTCGGTCATGATGGTGGCCGGGTTGGAGTTGACGAGGACGATCTCGTAACCCAGATTCCGCAGAGCCTTGCAGGCCTGGGTGCCGGAATAGTCGAACTCGCAGGCCTGACCGATAATGATCGGGCCGGAGCCGATGATCAGCACTTTGTGAATATCCGTTCTCTTTGGCATCCTAATTGTTCCTCCTGCTTTGACAAAGTCATAGCTATTTATAATATCATACCGCAAAAACCGCCGTTTGCCTATCTTTTTTTGCGGTCAAAAGTGACGAAATATCCCGTGCGTTCCGGCCGCAATATCCATAGATTCGTAAATAGCCGTACTCCAAAGCCGGGATTTGTCCGTTCCGGTTGCGCCGGGATGGAAAGAAAGCCGCCGGATAAAGCAGGAGGGCGGCACGCATACTAAAGCGGAGGTGAGTGGGATGTCAAAAGCAAGCGCCTGTTTCACGCTGGGCCGTTTGGATGACAAGCACGATGCGAAGAAGATCAAGCGGGAGCTGGATGCTTTGCCGGGGGTGCTGTCGGTCAGCATCCGCAGCCATTCCGGCTGTGTCGCGGTGGATTTCGATACCACGGGCGTTCAGCCGGAGAGCATCCGGAACCGGATCGAAAAGCTGGGTTATCCGGTTCTCGATTCCGGAACGGAGGAGCATATCATGTAGCAGCCGGGCACGGCTCCCCAATTAAATGACAGGAGAAAAAACGATGCCGAAAGACAGTCAGCCGGATCCTAAGGAGATCCGCCGGAAAAAAGCAAACGGTCAGACACCTCTGACCCGTGAAAACCAGAATCAAAATCGCAACGCCAAGAAGCAGTCGATCCGGAACAACGATGTGTAAGCCGGAAAAGAACATCCTCCCGGGAGGATGTTCTTTTTTTCGGCCTATCTCCGTCATATAATTGACATATGCCGAAAAACGGACTATACTATGGGAGAAGAAACGGATACGGGGGAGGGGCTTTTTTGCCAAGGCCGAAGAAATGCAGGAGGGTATGCGATTTTCCGCAGACGCTGGCGTTTTTGCCGGATAATGACAGAAACGGTGAAACGGCGGTAATCCTGACCCTGGACGAGTATGAGACCATCCGGCTGATCGACAAAGAGGGACTTTCCCAGGAACAATGCGGCGCGCTCATGCAGGTCGCCCGCACCACGGTTCAGCAGATCTACGCCGGCGCCCGGAAGAAACTGGCGGATGTGCTGGTGAACGGTCTGCCCCTGCGGATCGAAGGCGGAGACTATCGGCTCTGCCATGAAGCCGGTCAGGCCTGCGGCTGCCGTCCCTGCCGTAAGCAAAAAAGCCATCAGGAAACCCCAAAGGCGAATAAAGAACATTCAATATAATAACGGAGGAAACAAAAATGGAAAAGTGGAAATGCACCGTTTGCGGGTACATTCACGAAGGCCCCATGACCCCTGATTTCAAGTG
>JBJDYS010000046.1:0-3029 GCA_051867595.1 Oscillospiraceae bacterium | reverse complement strand
TGGTGGAGACGAAGGGATTCGAACCCTCGACCTCTCGGATGCGAACCGAACGCTCTCCCAGCTGAGCTACGCCCCCATCTTTTAGGTGTGATACTGTTGGGGTATCAACTGAGTTACACAAGCCGTAAAAAAGTGTGTTGCTTGCGCTCCCAGCTGAGCTACGCCCCCACAACAATTTAATATTATAGCACATTTTTCAATTTTGTAAAGTCCCTCTTGCGAAAAAAATCTTCATGGCGTATAATACAGGTGGAGCTGTACTAGTCGGGGAGCCAGCGGTGCCCTGTACCCGCAATCCGCTAAAGCGGGGACGAACTCCTGCCCCCGGATATTTCGATGTGTTGTCTGACCGCAGTAAGTAGCGTTGATGGCTCGGTCTCGCGCAATGAGGCCCCGTGAACCATGTCAGGCGGGGAACCGAGCAGCATTAAGCGGATCGCCCCGTGTGCCGTGAGGCAGCCGGGTCTGAGCCAACTGCTGCGGTAACGGATGTATCGGGTATTCAAAGGCAGGTGTACAGCTCTATAATAATATGCAAGGAGCTTTTTCATGTATCAGGCTCTTTATCGGAAATGGAGGCCGCTGACCTTCGACGACGTCGTCGGGCAGGAGCATATCACCTGCACGCTGAAAAAACAGGTCGCAGCGGACCGGCTTTCTCATGCCTATCTGTTCATCGGCACGCGGGGTACCGGTAAGACCACCTGCGCGAAGATCCTGGCCCGCGCCGTGAACTGCGAGCATCCCGTGGACGGCAACCCCTGCAACGAGTGCGCCGCCTGTCGGGGCATTCTCGACGGCAGCATCCTTGACGTTGTCGAGCTCGACGCAGCTTCCAACAACGGCGTATCCGACGTCCGCGCCCTGCAGGACGAGGCGATCTTTTCCCCGGCCAGCGTGAAGAAGCGCGTTTACATCATCGATGAGGTGCATATGCTCTCCGTTGCGGCGTTCAACGCGCTTTTGAAGATTCTCGAGGAACCGCCGGAGCATCTGATGTTTATCCTGTGCACGACCGAGCTGCACAAGGTGCTTGCAACCATCGTCTCCCGCTGCCAGCGGCACAGCTTCAAGCGTATCGAGCCGGATGTCATCGCCGGACGGCTGTCCTATGTGGCCGGGCAGGAGGGACTGGCTCTTGACCCCGATGCGGCTGCGCTTCTGGCGCGCATGGCGGACGGCGGTATGCGCGACGCGCTGTCGCTGCTCGACCAGTGTTCCGCACGGGAGCATATCGACGCCGACGCGGTGCGTTCCGCGCTGGGTCTTGCCGGCAGCCGCCGCATCGAGGCCCTGCTGGAGGCGGTATGCGCTCACGACCCGGAGCGGGCGCTGACCCAATTCGATGCGCTCTGGAAGGACGGAAAAGACCCCTCCGGCATTCTGGAGGAGCTGGGCGATCTCATGCGCGATGTTCTGCTTATGCAGGTCGCTCCGCGCAGCGCCGAGGCGCTGCTGTCCGGCGTCTATGATCGGCAGGCCCTGCAGCGCTTTGCCGCGCAGCTGACCGGCTCCGACCTCATGGACGGCATGGCGGCTATCCGTGCCGCCGATCTCTCCGGGCAGAGTCCCCGCCGGGCGGCGGAGATGTGCCTTGTGAGCCTGTGCGTACCCGAGACCGGCGATTCCCTCTCCGCGCTCAAAAGCCGCGTATCCCGGCTGGAAACCGCGCTCCAGAACGGCGTGGCCGTTCCCGCCGCGCCTGTGAATACAGAACCGGCGCCGGAGAAACCGCCCGTTTCGGACGACATCCCTCCCTGGTTCACGGACGACGACGCGCCGCCCGAGGAGTCGGCGTTTATGCCGCCTCCCGTACCGGAACCGGAAACGCCGAAGCGTTCCGAGCCGGAGCGTCCCGCACCGGCGTTTGTCCCGCCGGTGGGCGGCGATACGAACGCATGGGACGAGCTGGTTCGCCGTCTGAACGGAAAAATGGAGCTGGCGACATACTCCATGCTCACGGCCGGAACCCAGACGAGCGGCGTCCTGACCGGCGATGTGATGACGGTTTATCTGGCCAATCCCTTTGCCAAAATGATGCTGGACACGCCGGATGTGGCGGAGCTTTTCCGGTGCGAGCTGCGGGAAATCACCGGACGGCCTGTTCGCGTGATCTTTACGGATGAGGCCCGGCCTGCCCCGGCAGCGCCGGATACCGGCAAGCTGGACGCGCTGAGCAAATTTGCGAACGTGAAATTTGAATAAAACAGGAGATATATTATGGCTAAGAACAAATTTGGCGGCTACGGCGGCATGAATCAGGCCGCCATGATGAAGCAGGCCCAGAAGATGCAGCAGGATCTTCTCAAGATGCAGCAGGATCTCGAGGAGCAGACCTATACCGCGGCGGCAGGCGGCGGCGTGGTCAAGGCCACCGTCAGCGGCAAGCGCGAGCTGATCGAGCTGGAGATCGATCCCGATGCGGTCGATCCTGACGACATCGATATGCTGCAGGATATGGTCATCGCCGCGGTGAACGAGGCGCTCCGCAAGGCGGAGGAAGCCTCCGCGCAGTCCATGAGCCGCATCACCGGCGGCCTCGGCAATCTAGGCGGGCTGTTCTGAAAACCAAATCCTATATAACAGAGCCGGAACCTTCATGGTTCCGGCTCTGTCTATTTTTTTAGGCAGGGTTATTGAATCCTTGGAACAGTGTTGAGAATATAATCCGCAGAGACGTTGTAAAACCGGCAAAGGACGATCAGATGGCGCAGGGGAAGCTCGTTGGCGCCGCGCTCATATCGTGCGTACATGGTCTGAGAGGTTCCGAGCAGCCTTGCGATCTGTTCCTGCGTCAGATCGTTGTCCTCGCGCAGCGCCCGAAGCTTTTCCATATAGTTTGACATGATGGTACCAGCTCCTTTATGGAAGTATTTACCATCATTTATTATAGACAAGGAAACTTATCTACTATTGACTTTAGTAAATAAATTTACTAAAATGGCTGTGTATCTACCCATACTGTGGAAAGGAGACAAGAAATGAAGAGAACACTATCTCTTGTTCTGGCGCTTCTGATGTGTCTGTCC
>JBJDYS010000045.1:0-14714 GCA_051867595.1 Oscillospiraceae bacterium | reverse complement strand
AGCCGTATTCCATGACGCAGGCGGGATCGGTCCAGCAGCTCATCATGCTGTAGGGGTCCATCTCCGCGCCGCCCCAGGCGCCGTTAATCATGTCGTCCTGGCCGCTCTGCATGGTGTTGTAGTAGTCCTGATCCTCCACGAGGACGAACCGAATCCGGTCTTCCAGCGAGGTGCCCTCGGCGGCGGCCAGCATGGCCTCCTGAATGTAGTCAACCATCTTCTGATAGAGGGAGTCGGTGCCGTAGACATGGTATTCGATCTCGACGATGTCGGTATCGGAGATGTTGCCGTCGGCAAGGCACTGGTCATAGGCCGACTGCAGCAGACGGGAGGCCTCGTCGCGGTTGTAGCCGGTCAGATCATCGACGCTGTCCACGCCGTAGACCTCGCACAGCGCCGCCTGGGCGTATGCCGAGTCGCGGTAGAGCTCGCCGGATAGGGGGTCGCAGACGTAGGTGTCGTTGAGCAGGCCGAAGGCGGGATCCGAAGCGGGAACGCAGCTCTTGACGTAGTCCGTCCGGTCAAAGGAATAGGACATGGCATGGCGGAAGTCGATATAGGTCAGGATGGTCTTGTTGACGCCGCTGACCTCACGGCTCCGGAGCATATCATAGTCGGTATTCAGCGCGAGGTAATAGGTGTTGCTGGTGGGGGTGAAATAGACGTAGTCGCTGGTGCCGTATTTGTCCATGTCATCCGCTGCCAGACCGACCGCGTCCAGATTGCCCTGCAGGAACATGGACAGCTGGGTCGTATGCTCGTCGATCTGCTGCAGGTTGATGTCGGTGGTCTGGTACATACCGTTGTAGCGCTCGTCGGAATAGCCGAACCAGTTCTCGTTTCTCGTGAAGACGATCTCTTTGGATTCCTGATAGCGGACGAGCCTGTAGGGGCCGTAGGAGCTGAATTTGTCAACGCCGGTGCCGTAGGCGGACTTGATGATGCCGCCGGTCTCGGTCTTGTTGGCCTCGTACAGATCCTCCTTGACGAGAATCAGGTTGTCGATGTTCGACTCGAGGTCAAACAGAGAGCTGGGGTTCTTCAGGATCAGGGTGAAGGTGTACTCGTCGTCCTCCACATAGCCGACCTGATCCCAGGTGACGGCCTCCATCACGCCGTCCTCGCAGAAGAGGTAGTTGACGAGGTCGTCCTCGGTCTCGTTGCCCCAGTCATCGCTGCTGGTGACGGAGAAGAGCAGGTCGATGGATTCCTCTGTCGCGGGGATGTAGCCATCCTCGTCGGCCAGAGCCTCCAGCGCGTAGTAGGTATCCTCCTCCATATAGCCGCCGTAATCCACCAGCGTGCAGTCGCCCAGCCACCAGAGGGGAATGGTCCAGCCGATGTAGGCCTTGTTGCCGTTTGCGTCGGTATACTGACCGTCCTCGCCCACGCTGAGGTCGGCCATGGTCAGGCCCAGATCGGGAGCGGCGGTCAGCTTGGTGCCGCCGGCCTTGTCGCTGTTATAGTAGGCTTCGGCGTTGGCCAGCGCTATGCCGCCGAGATAGAACAGCGAAGCGCGGTAGTTCTTCATGTACGGGTTCAGGAACTGCTGCAGGGTGTATTCCACGTCATGGGCGGTAATGGGGGTTCCGTCCTCCCAGACGGCGTCCTGCCGCATGGTGATCTGCCAGGCATAGCCCTCGGTGGCGTCCGCCGGCACACCGTAGGTCTCGTTGCCCGCATAGTCGGCGGTCACGTCCACGGGGAACTCGGATGCCAGCTCGCAGACGATGTCGTAGCCGTCCTTGGTTTCGTTCATCCAGAAGCCATAGAACACGGTCGCGGCATAGCCCAGCATATCGTACTCAGACGAGATGATCCAGTCCGTGGGGGACCAGGTGGACACACCGGAATAGGTTCCGTGGTAGGTATAGGTTGCCTCGCTGCCGGCAGCCGTTTCGGCAGCGGCAGTGCCCGCCGTCTCGGGGCTTGCGCTCTCTTTCCCGCCGCAGCCCGTGATGAGCGAGAGCAGCATGACCGCAGTAAGCAGCAGGGCAATCGGTTTCTTCATAGTGATTCCTCCCTTTTCCTTTTTTGTCGTGTGTTCAACGAACGGTATGAATTAAAGCCGCGTCCGCAACCAATTCATCAGATTTTTCAGCCCCGCTTCGGCAAAGGGGCTTATGAGACCGGCGGCCTCGATGGCCTCCGGGAAATTTTTGCTGCCCGACGCACGGCAGAAGGTCAGGTAGCTCTGCCAGGCGCCGTCGGGATCCGCATCGATCCACCGGCAGTACTGCAGGGCGCAGACCTGCGCCAGCGCGTAATCAATGGCGTAGAACGGCCAGAGGAATGTGTGGGGAATCCGCTGCCAGCGGGTTCCGAGCCGTGCCCGGTCGTTCTCGTCCGGGTATTCCCGGAAGGGGAAGTAGGCCTCCTCCAGCCGCTTCCAGACATCGTTCCGCTCCGCCTTGGTAAGGCGGGGGTTTTCGTAGACGATCTGCTGAAACTCGTCCTGCTGGCACTGGTAGAGGATCCGGGTGACGGCGCCCTCGAGGTGCATCTTCCGGTAATCCCCGGCCCTGCCGCCGAAGAACAGCTCCATATAGGGGGCGGTGAAAAATTCCATAGACATGGCGTGGGTCTCGGCCATCTCCGGGGTGTACCAGCTCCGCTCCCGGATCTCCTCGTCCCGCTTCAGGTAGAAGTAGAACCCGTGACCGCCCTCATGGCTCATGATGTAGGCGTTTTCGCTGGTGCCGTCGAAGTTTGCGAAGAGGAAGGGAGCGCGGTAGGCCTCAAACTGGGTGCAGTAGCCTCCGCTCTGCTTGCCCTCCCGGGGCGTGACGTCGTACAGGCCGTTGTCCAGCAGAAAATCAATGTACTCTCCGGTCTCGGGGGAAAGGCGGCGGAACATTTCCCGGGTCATCTCCAGGCAGAATTCCTCGCCGCCCATAGGTACCGGATTGCCCTCCGGGAAGCTGATCCCGCCGTCGTAGGGATACAGGTGATCGAGGCCAAGGCGCTTTTTCCGCCGCTCATGCAGCACACCGGCGACGGGTACCAGCTCCTGCTTCACCTGCTCCCGGAAACGGGCGACGTCCTCCGGCGTGTAGCCGATGCGGTTCATGCGGAGGTAGCTCAGCGGAACATAGCTCTCGTAGCCAAGGGTTTTGGCCTGCCGGTCGCGGATCTGCACCATCCGGTCGAAGATCTCCTCGAGCTCCGTCTGCTGGGCATCCCAGGAGGCGGCCACCGCCTCGTACACCGCACGCCGGACATTCCGGTCGGAGGACTGCTGCTCCGATGCCAGACTGCCGCGGCTGACCTGACGGCCGTTGTAGTCCGCCTTGGCGTTGGCGACAAGCCGGTTGTAGCGGCTGACCAGCGCGTTTTCCTCCTGCTCCAGAGCGATGAGGCGGCTGTCGTACCCCTCCAGCCCCGACCGGATCAGGGAAAAGGCGAAGGAACCCATCAGGCGTTCAAAGCAGTCACGGAAGGGGGACTCCACCAGAAGCCGGTTGAGCTGGTTGGTCAGCGCCCCGATCTTCGGCCCGATCTCGTCGTAATAACGCTGCTCTTCCGCGTAGAAGGGGTCGTTCACATTCATGCCGTAGCGAACCTGGCACAGGTCGATGGGCGTCATTTTCTCGCCCAGCCGGCAGCGGCTTTTCAGAACCGCCAGACAGTCCGCCTCGCAGGAGACCGCCTGCACCTCCCGGCCAATCGCCTCGTAGTCCGATGCGATCTCCTCATAGGTGATCCGCTGATACGTCATGTCCTGAAAGTGCATGGTACATCCTTTCCGAATTGCCGGGAAAATACTATTTTAGCAGACTTTTCCGTGATTTTAAAGTGTTAATTTATACAGCTTATTTGTTGCCCGTCTCCCCGAGCATCTGCACAAGGGTCTGCTTCAGTCTGGCGTTCATGGGGGATTTGGGATCGAAACACATCTCCACGAAGTTGGCCATGTCGGCCGGATACCCGTTCTTCGGCTTGTAGTCATACAGCTTTCCCTGCGGATTGTCGGTGCGGCCAAAGATGTAATCGAGAGACACATCGAAGTAGTCTGCCATTCTCACAAGCAGCTCAAGCGGTGGAGATGCCTCTCCCTTTTCGTAGCGAACAACGCTGGACTGCCCCAGATCGAATATCCGGGCAAATTTCATTTGTGAGTAGTTCATACTCTCACGCAGAGCACGAATCCGCTCTCCACATACATTCATGGCGACACCTCCTTACTTTGTTTATCATACTCCATTTTTGAGATATTTTCAATCCAAATTAAACATAACGAAGCCGGAGAAAACGCCTGTGGTATTCTCCGTCTTCTTTATGTGTGCAGGCAAAGAGCAGGATGAGGATTTCCCTCTTTTAATCGCGGAAAGAGTATGCTACAATTTAATGTCAGCCAACCATCTTCAGCAACGCTATACGGAAGGTTATGTTTATGATTACCAATGTTTTGACTTATCTGAAGGAAGCCTGTGTCTCCAAACCGGATAAAGTTGCTTTTTCTGACATCAACATAACATTAACCTATCGGCAGCTGTGGAACCGATCCGGAGCCGTGGGCACGGCCATCCATCGTCTGCTCGGCGGAAAGGTTCGACAGCCGGTTTTTGTCTGTATCGGACGGAATACCGCTTCCATTACCGCCTTTTTCGGGGTCATCAGCAGCGGATGCTTCTATGTGCCCATCGACCCCTCTCTTCCGGATCATAGGTTGGCGGAGATTTATCGTACGATGGAGCCGCCGCTGGTCATCACGACCCAGCCGGATACCCGCCCTCTGCCCTTTGGCGAAGCCGTCGTCCGTTCCCTGGATGAGCTTTGCGTCACCAAGGCGGATAACGCTCTGCTGGAGACCATTCACCGGCGCTCTATGGATACAGACCCGCTGTACTGTATCTTTACCTCCGGCTCCACCGGCATCCCCAAAGGTGTTCTGGTCAGCCACCGCTCCGTGATCGACATGGCCGAACAATTCACGGCTGTATTTCCGGTGAACAGCGGCAGCATCTTCGGCAATCAGGCGCCCTTCGATTTCGACGTTTCCGTCAAGGACATCTATCTGTCCGTAAAAAACCAGGCCACCGTCCACATCCTTGAAAAGTCTCTCTTTTCAACACCGAAACGGCTCATCGAGCGGCTGAATCAGTATGAGGTAAACACGCTGATCTGGTCCGTCTCCGCCATGAAGATTCTATCTACGCTCAGAACCTTCCAAAGCATACGGCCGGAACATATACAATTGGTGATGTTTTCCGGTGAGGCGCTGCCCTGCAAGATCCTCACCGAGTGGCAGGATAATCTGCCGGAAGCGCAGTTTGTCAACCTCTACGGGCCTACGGAGATTACCTGTAATTGTACCTACTACAAGGTTGGCCGCCGTTTTGCAAGCGATGAGGAGCTTCCTATCGGCATTCCCTTCCCGAACACAGGGATTCTGCTGCTGAAGGAGGGAAGCGCTGTCACCGAGCCCGGTCAGACCGGCGAAATCTGCGTCACCGGCACCTGCCTTGCCTTAGGCTATTACCACAATGAGGAACGCACCGCGGCCGCTTTCTGTCAAAACCCCCTGCAAAATGCGTGGCCTGAGCGGATATACCGAACCGGCGACCTGGGCCGGTGGTCTGAGGACGGAAACCTGCTGTTCCAGGGACGGGTGGACAGCCAGGTGAAATACATGGGCTTCCGTATTGAGTTGGAGGAAATTGAGATCGCCGCCAACGCGGTTGGCTTTGTTGACTCTGCCTGCTGCCTTTTTGACCACGGCAAAGAACAACTGTGCCTCTTTTACCAGGCAAAAGAGCGGGATGACAAGACCCTCATCGAGGCGCTGAAGCAGACACTTCCCGCGTTTATGGTTCCCAAACGGCTCTATTACTTTGAAAAACTGCCGGAAAACCACACGGGAAAGATCGACCGTGCGGCACTGACGCGTGATTATATTCATTGATTGTGCAACGGAGGGAAGATACCATGGATAAGCTCATGAAGATATTGACCGAGAACTGCCCGGACATTGATTTTGAAAACGAAAAAAGGCTGCTCGACGACGGCATTCTCACTTCCATCGACTTGGTGATACTGGTGGGCGAGCTGAACGACGCCTATAACATTGAAATCTCAGCAGACGATCTGATGCCGGAGCATTTCAACTCTTCCGAAGCGATTCTCGCACTGATAGAAGGTTTGCTGGAAAAATAAAACACCATGCCTATCAATAGTACAGCGTTTTTGCTGTTTCTGGCCATGGCCGTGGCCGACTACTATTTGACGCCGAAAAAGTACCGCTATCTGGTGCTTCTGGCGGCCAGCGTGTATTTTTACCTGGCCTACAGCGTGCGTGCGGCGCTCTGCCTGCTGGCCACGATCGTAACTACCTATGCCGGCGGTCTGCTCCTGGGCGAGATACACCGCCGGGAAAAGGAAGCGCTTGCGGAAGAAAACGTGAACCGCCGAACCATCAGGCAGCGGGCTAAACACCGGCGGCGAATGATTCTGGGCGGCATCCTGATACTGAACTTTTCCACCTTGGCCTTGTTTAAGTATTTGGACGCATGGCTGGGAGATCTGAATGGCCTGTTTGCTCTGCTGGGCATCCGCTTCACCTTCCGCCCACTGGAGCTTCTGCTTCCTCTGGGAATCTCCTTCTACATTTTTCAAACCTCCGGGTATCTGATCGATGTTTACCGGGGGCGGGTGAAGCCTGAACGCAGCTTTTTGAAGTACACCCTGTATGCCAGCTATTTTCCTCAGATGATACAGGGCCCTATCAACCGTTTCGACAAGCTGGCCCCGCAGCTGACGCAGGGGAACGATTTCAACCCTGACAATTTGAAATACGGCATACAGCTTATGATCTGGGGTATGCTGAAAAAGGTATTCCTGGCAGATCCCCTGGCCGGCGCGGTCAGTGAAATCTATGGAAACTACACTTCATACAGCGGCGCCGTGATCTTCTTGGGGGCCGCCCTGTACTGCGTCCAGCTCTACTGCGATTTCTCCGGCGGAACAGATCTGGTGCGCGGTGCATCTCAGCTTTTCGGGGTTGAGATGGCCGAAAATTTCCGCCGGCCCTATTTCGCCCGGTCTGTGGACGAGTTCTGGCGGCGCTGGCATATATCCCTGGGCGAATGGATGAAGGACTATCTCTTCTACCCCCTCGCGCTGTCCGGCCCGCTCAGCCGGGTCGGCAAGAAAGCGAGGAACGTGTTTGGCCTCCGCATTGGCAAGCTGACGGTTCCCTGTATCGCCACGCTGACGGTGTTTCTTGCGGTGGGCATCTGGCAGGGGCCGGGCTGGAGCAACATCGCCTACGGCTTATGGAACGGCGGACTCATGTGTGCTGCTATGTTGTGTGAAAGCCGGTGCAAGGCTGTCCGGGAACAACTGCACCTGACCGAGGACAAGCGATGGTTCCGGGTGATCCAGGTGCTTCGCACCTGCCTGCTGGTGGTCATCGGCCGCTATTTCTCCCGTTCGGATACCCTGCGGCAGGCTCTGTCGATGCTGTGGCGGACGGTTCGTTATTTCGGCTGGTCCACGCTCAGCACGTCCACCTTCACCGGCTTCGGGCTGGACGGCTTTGCCTGGCTGCGGATCGCGCTGGCCGCGGCGGTGCTGCTGACGGTCAGTGTTCTGCAGGAGAGGGGCGTTTCCATCCGCAAAGCGTTGGAGCAGAGGCACTGGCTGGTTCAGTTTGCCCTTCTTTTCGGCGCTGTGTTGCTGCTGGTTGCTTTCGTCTATCTCAACACCGATTACACGGCCATTATGTTCGTGTATGAAACGGTATAGGAGGAGCCTATGTCATCCAAAAAATGGCTGATTATGTTTTTTGTGATAATTCTGCTGGCATTGGGCGTCTGCGCCGGGGTGAACATTCTGACGGATCCGTTCGGCGTGTTCGGGGATCCCATTCTGGACTGGTACAGCTATAACGAAACCAACAATCCCCGCGTTGCCAAGCTGGCCTACCTTGAGATGGAAAATCAGCAGTATGATTCCTATATCATTGGCTCTTCTTCTGCGGCCTCCTACAACGTCGAGGAGCTGAACGAGTATCTGGACGCCCGCTTTTACAATCTATTCGTCTATGGCTGCGACACCAGGGATTATTATGATTTCGCAGCGTACATTCTGAATCACTACAAGGTGGAGCATCTCATATTGAACCTCGGCATCAACGAGGCCAACACCTATGGCGGAGGCGAGGACAGTCTCAACAACCAGATGCACGCACTGGCCACGGATGAATCCATGATCCGATTTTACGCCAAATACGCCCTCTGCAACCCGCAGTATTCCCTTGACAAGCTAGCGGCCAGACTGCAGGACACGGAATTGCCCCAGGTGTTCGATGTCTTCAATGTTCCCTCCGGCACCTACGACAAGCGGGTGCGTGATATAGAGAAAATCGGCGATATGGAGGTGTATCAGACTGCCCACGGCGGGGATTTTTACGTTTCCCGCAGCACCGCCGATCTGCCCTATATTCAGGAGTGCATCCATTCCGTAGCAGCCATCCGCGACCTGTGCGAGGAAAGGAATGTTGACCTGATCGTTATTGCGTCTCCTGTGTATTCTGCTCAGTGGGAAATCTATAACGAGGAGACTTTGAGAGAATACAAAACCGCCTTGGCTCAGGTGGTGAACTATTGGGATTTCAGCTGTACCCCCGTGTCTTACGACAGTCGGTACTTCTACGACGCCACCCATTTCCGAAACGCTGTGGGCACGATGGTTCTGGCGGAAATTTTTGGGAACGACGACGTATACCGCCCCGAGAATTTCGGTACCTATGTCACGGCGGAAAACTGTGAGGCGTTTCTGGACGACCTGTTTTCCGCTCCCCCTACAGCGGAGGACGCTTCCTACACCAAGGATGTCCCTATCCTGATGTATCACCATTTTGCGGATGAGGTCACCGCGGACACATATATCTCCCCGGCTGTTTTTGACGCGCAGATGAAAACCCTTTCCGAAGCCGGCTACACCGCGGTTACCTTCCAGGAGATGATTGACTATGTTTATCATGGCGGTTCGCTCCCGGAAAAGCCCGTGTGCATCACCATTGACGACGGGTATTACAGTAATTATGAGATCGCATGGCCCATTCTGGAGAAATACGGCATGAAAGCGACGGTTTTCGCCATCGGCGTCTCCGTAGGCCATATGGAGTACTACAAAGACACTCTCTACCCGATCACCCCGCATTTTGGTTACGAAGAAGCGCGGGAGATGCTTCAGTCTGGCGTGATCGACCTCCAGTCGCACAGCTATGATATGCACCAATGGGCAGATTTCGAGGAGAACGAGCTGGTAAGAAGCTCCATGCTGCCTTTTGATGGGGAAAGCGAGAGTGAATACGCCTCGGCGCTGCAAGCGGATATGGAGCTGTATGATGCTCTGCGTCGGCAGGCGCTTGGTGAGGGCTTCTGTGCGCTTGCTTATCCCGGCGGACGCTACAACAATTTGGTTGAGGTGCTGGTTCACGAGGCGGGCATACCCGTTACCGTTTCCACCCGCACCGACAGCCGGAATGTGTTGGTTCGGGGCCTGCCCCAGAGCCTTTACGCACTGTGCAGAATGAATGTGACGGACCAGACTACCGGCGAGGAGCTGCTGGCATATTTAGGCTCAACCTCTTCCTGACCGAATACGCTGAGTCCGGGGTTCCGCTTGCCGCTTTTTACCGCTTCTGCCCGTAATCTTCCTGAATGCTGCTGCTCCAATCCGCGGAGATAGGCGCATGAGCGCGCACCTGGCAGACAGTTTCCGCTACCGCGTCATAGATCACTCGCGTACCCTGCTTGTCGGCACGATAGTTCACGGCTCGGTCTGCACCAATGCCGAAGCGAGAGGCCGTGCTTACAGCGTCGATGTTCGCCGCGAGGAACAGAAACTCCCAGCCGTACTTCTCCTTCTCGTGCTCGATCATACGCTTCACGCGGGCTGCATCGTACTGACGGCTGGCGTTTTCCATGCCGTCCGTGGTAATGACGAACATGGTATGCTCCGGCACATCCTCCGGGCGAGCGTATCGGTGGATGTTGGCGATGTGGTGAATCGCGCCGCCAATGGCGTCCAAAAGCGCCGTACAGCCGCGAACCGTGTAATCCTTGTCCGTCATCGGCTCCACATCCTTCAGTTTCACGCGGTCATGGATGACCTCGCTGAAGTTATCGAACAGGATCGTGGAGACATAGCACTCGCCGTCCTGCGTCTTCTGCTTCTCGATGAGAGAGTTGAATCCGCCGATGGTATCGGCCTCCAGCCCGGACATTGACCCGCTGCGATCGAGGATAGATACGAGCTCCGTCGTGTTGTTCTTTGCCATAAGAAAAACCTCCTGTACTGTGATTTCATGGTCACAGTATAGGAGGTTTGCTGTTATATTTGGTCGCTTTGGAGGCGACAAATCACAGCGCCCGTTCAAACCGTTCCAGAACATCCAAAAGATCAGCATCCAGGAATGATTTTGCTGTCTCCTCGATATGGTGCATCTGTTCTGTGATCCCATCGCGGCCGTAATAGCTCCACGCGATACTTCCCGCGATGGCGGCAATGGTGTCGCTGTCACCGCCGATGGAAACAGCGTTTCGGATGGCATCTTCAAAGTTTACCGATTCCAGAAATGCCTCAATTGCCTGGGGGACACTTCCCGGACAGGTCTCGTTGAATGAATAGGCAGGGCGAATCTCATCCAGCGTGAAATTCAGCGGATAGAAATACCGCGTGATGTGATCCCGGATCTCCTCCTTACTCTTTCCCGTTCTTGCGAGGAAGATCGCCGCCGCGACTGCCTGCGCGCCCTTGATACCCTCCGGGTGGTTGTGAGTGACTTCGGCGGATTCCTTTGCCAGAAAAAGTGCCTCATTCAATGTTTTGGCGATCAATCCGCAGGGCGATACCCGCATGGCCGATCCGTTACCGAGACTGTTGTACGGCGCGGTATCATCTTCTTCCAGCCAATCGTGAAATCGACGGCCATATCCCACATGAGGGTATTTGCTCCCGTAAGACCGTAATTGTTCGGTGAGCGTGTCCGAAAAAGAGCGATGCGTCTGTCTGCTTTGCAAGAGTGCATTTGCCACCGCCACCGTCATAACGGTATCGTCCGTGAACATACACATCTCGGAAAACAGCGGGAATTTCTTGGTCTTGATATTATCGAACTCATATCGGGAGCCGACAATATCTCCGATGATTGCCCCGATCATGTTCTCATTTCGATCAATGTTTGCCTTCTTATAACACTCTGCATCTGTCATCCCCTTCTCAGCGATTTTTCGCATCAGCATCTCCGAGAAACTCTCGTCCAGGTCGAAGCGTAGTCCGTCGGCGTACGCATCCGATTCGCCCATCGTTGGCCGACGCGGACAAGGCATGGAGAACGAGAGCGGAAGCTCTGTCTTTTTTGCCGATAACACGGGTGGGCCCATGTCATCACTCATGGATCCATCGACGGACTCAGGCATGGAGAGCAGCGTCGTCTGATCTCCGGCATAATGCGCCTCGACATACACATCGTCTATGTATTCGAGGATGTCCTCGATGAGCCGGCGGCTCACCCGGAAGGAGCCTTTTCCGTGGACGACCAGCGTGACGTACATATCATGCTGCAGAAGGAAATGGCTGATCTCGTCAATGGCGACTTGCAGCGCTTCCTCTTTCGGATAGCCGAAGGAGCCTGCGGATATGAGCGGAAACGCAACGGACTCGCAATGCTTTCCGACAGCAAGCGCCAGCGATTCCCGGTAGCAGGAACGAAGATACGCTTCCTCGTTATGATCTCCGCCTTTCCAAACAGGACCGACCGTATGGATGATATATCGGCAGGGAAGAGCATAGCCCCCGGTGATCTTTGCCTTGCCCGTGGGACATCCGCCCAAGCGCGCGCAGGCCCGTTTGAGTTCCGGCCCCGCCGCCGCATGGATTGCTCCGTCCACACCGGCACCGCCGAGCAAAGTGGAATTCGCCGCGTTCACGATCGCGTCGCAGCGGACTTTTGTTATATCGTCACGGATGATTTGAAATGGCATGGGACACCTCACGACATGGATTGCGTGTGCAATAATCAAAATGTCTCACATATCATACCACAATTCGGCTTTCATGTCATCCGTCCCCGCCTACGGCGGCGACGTGATCCCATCCGAACCCGCACAAAACAAAAAAGCGAGCTTCCCCAAGCATCTGGTTCAGATACTGTAAGGAAGCTCGCCATGTAACATCGCAACACTATAGATGCCGTTGTTTTCAGGTCAGCCCCTAAACCCAACCGCGAACTCAGCGGAGCGGATCGCGGTTGGAAAGGAGGAGCAGCGGCATGAGCGCACTCTGACTTTTGAAAAAAGTCGGAGCAAGCGATATAGAGCTTGCTCCGACGTGGTGCCGGTAGTGGGACTTGAACCCACACCCCGTCTCCGGGAACGGATTTTGAATCCGTCACGTCTGCCAATTCCATCATACCGGCGTGCCTAACATATTATACACGCCGGCAGCGGTGAAATCAAGTTAAATCGTGCAGCCGAGGGCGCAGCCGACCTCGATGGCGTCGATGACGCGGCCGGGATGGTCGGCGTTGCCGACGACGTCAAACGGCAGACGGCCGGAGAGCGCATTCGCGAGACGGTCATCCGCCCGGGTGCCGGGGCAAACGACGACGGCGTCACAGGGCCATATGCCGTCCGCGGTCTGAACGCCCTCGCGGGTGACGGCGGTGACGATGGTGTCCTTGTTCAGCGCCACGCCGAAGCGCTTGAGGTCGCCCAGCGTGGGCCAGGCGATGCCCGGCTCATAGCCGAGACCGATGCGCCCCTTCTCAAACACGGCGACCTGCCGGTCGGAGGCGGAAAGCTGCTCATGCAGGCGCGCATCCGGTTCAACGCCATAGCGCATCCGGTAGAAAAGATCCTCCGGGGACATACTGGCGTCCATGACAATATGCCGCGCAAGCTCCAGCCCGACGAAGCTGCCGCCGATGACCGCGACGCGCTTCGGGAGGATGGGCCGTTTTTCGATGATGTCGAGCATCGTATATACCGGCACGGCATCCGGTGCGATCTCCACGGGAATGGGCTTGTAATCGCGGCCATGCGCGAGGACGCAGCGGTCAAACCCGCCGGAAAGCACGTCCTCCGCGTTGGCGGTTTTGCCGAGGACGATCTTGACGCCCGCCTCCGGGAGCGTGCGCTCGTACCAGCGCAGAAGCTCGGCGAAAGCCTCCTTCGTCGGGAACGTGGAAAACAGGGCCATCTGTCCGCCGAGATGGTCGGATTTTTCCCAGAGCGTCACGTCATGCCCGCGCTTTGCCGCCTGCAAAGCACACTCCATGCCGGCGGGGCCGCCGCCGATGACGAGCAGCTTCTGCGGCGCGGCGGCCGGCTCCGATTTGAGCTGATACTCGCGGCCGGCGAAGCCGTTTGCGAGGCAGCGGATGGGCTTTTCAAAGAACGTACCGGCCAGACAGCCCTGGTTGCAGCTCGTGCAGGGGCGGATGCGCTCCGGCGTACCGGCCAGGATGTGGTTTCCGATGTCCGGGTCGGCGATGAGGGCGCGGCCCATGGCGATCACGTCGCAGCGGCCGAGCGCGAGCGCTTTTTCGGCCTCGACGGGATCGCCCATGCGGTTCGCCATCGCGACGGGGATATTCACGGCGTTTTTGATGTCCGCGGCCAGATAGGACAGCGCCGCCTTGGGCATCTCGCCGGTGAGCTGCGGGGTGCGGCTTTCATGCCAGCCGCCGGTCAGATCGAGCATATCAATCCCCGCCTGCGCGGCGAGAACGGCAAAATCACGGCAGTCATCGCTGCTGCCCGCGCCGGGGACGAGCGTATGCGCGCCGTAGCGCAGAAGCACGGTGTAATCGTCGCCGACGGCCTTACGCACGGCCGCGATGACCTCGAGCGGGAAACGGCAGCGGTTTTCAAACGAACCGCCGTACTCATCCTCGCGGAGGTTCGTGAGCGGGGAGAGAAACTGGCTGATGAGATAGCCGGCGGAGCCGGAGATTTCCACCGCGTCGAAGCCCGCTTCCCGGGCGCGGCGCGCCGCATCCGCCCAGGCGCCGATGACGGCGTGGATCTCCTCCGGGGTCATGGCCCGCGCCGTCTCGTGGGTGAACGGGGTATAGACCGCGGAGGGCGCGATCGCGCCGTTTCCGTCCGGCACGGCCGCGCCGCGCATATAGCGTCCGGCATGATAGAGCTGCACGGCGACGGGGCAGTCCCGCTCGCGCATACCGGCGGTGAAGCTCTGCCAGGGCTTGATGCAGGCGTCGTTGGTCAGATCCATGGTGCTGACGACGGCGCCCTTTTCGTCAAAGCGGCACGCGCCGACAACGACAAGACCCGTACCGCCCTCGGCCCGCCGCCAGTAGAACTCGTTGAAGCGCGGCGAGGGCAGGCCCTTGTCCGCATAGAGCGTGTGCATGGCGGTCATGAGGAGGCGATTTTTCAGCGTGAGCTTGCCGACCTGAAGCGGCTGATTCAGATATTGAAAGTCCATATTGATTTCCTTTCGTGCGGAAAAAGACCCGCACGGCGGCGGGTCTTTGGATGATTACCGGTTGGCGTTCATGGCGAGATAGGCGTTGATGAAGCCGTCGATATCGCCGTCCATCACGGACTGGATGTTGCCGTTTTCATAGCCCGTGCGGGTGTCCTTTGCGAGGGTGTAGGGCATGAAGACATAGGAGCGGATCTGACTGCCCCACTCGATCTTCATCTGCACGCCCTTGATATCCTCGATCTTTTCGAGGT
>JBJDYS010000044.1:0-14880 GCA_051867595.1 Oscillospiraceae bacterium | reverse complement strand
AAGTACTGACCCTTCTAGGGTCTGAGCAAACCACTAGTTTACTAGTGGTTTTGATCGTGGGGGCAGCAAATATCTTTTGATGAACGAATAAAGTCGTTTTCTGCGGTTTTATCAGAACAGGCTGCAGACGAGGTCGGTGTAGGCCGCGGGATCGTCCAGCGGCAGACCGGCGATCAGCTCGGCTTGGGCCATCAGCACCATCGCAAGACGTGCGGCGCGGGGCTTGTCCTCCTTGTAGGCCTTCTGCAGTGCGGCGAAGGCAGGGTGGTCGCCGTTCAGCTCCAGGACGCGCTTCGCCTTGATGTTGCTGCTCTCGGGTACGCCGGGCAGGTTCTGGAAATACTTCTCCATCTCCAGCGTTACCTCGCCCTCGGTGGTCAGGAACACGGGCTGTGTTTTGAGCTTGTGGCTCAGGCGCACGGACTCGACAAGACCGGGCAGGCTCTCCTTGACGAAGTCGAGAAGCTCCTTGGCTTCCTCTTCCTTCTTTTCGGTGCTGGCCTTTTCCTCGTCGGATTCCAGACCGAGGTCGCCGGAGGTGACGTTGCAGAAGGGCTTCTCGTTGTAGCTGCCGAGAAGCTGCATGACGAACTCATCGACGCTGTCGGTCAGGCAGAGCATATCGTACCCGGCCGCCTTGACGGTCTCCGCCTGCGGCAGGGCGGCGGCGCGCTTTTCGGTCTCGGCGCAGGCGTAGTAGATCTTCTCCTGGCCCTCGGGCATGGCCTTGACGTACTCGGCGAGGGTGATGAGCTTTTCCTGCTTCACGCTGTAGAACAGGATGAGGTCCTTGAGCTGATCCTTGTGCATACCGTAGTCGCCGACGATGCCGTATTTGAGCTGCGGCGCGAAGGATTTGTAGAAGGTCAGGTACGCGTCGCGATCCTCGTCCTTGAGGCGGGTCAGCTCGGACTGAATCTTCTTCTCGAGATTTCCGGCGATGATCTTGAGCTGGCGGTCATGCTGCAGAAGCTCGCGGGAGATGTTCAGGCTCAGGTCGGGGGAATCCACCACGCCGCGCACGAAGCGGAAGTGCTCCGGCACGAGATCGGCGCATTTGTCCATAATCATCACGCCCGAGGAATAGAGCTGCAGGCCGGGCTGGTAATCGCGGGTATAATAGTCATACGGCGCCTGCGACGGGATGAACAGCATGGCCTTGTAGCTCGTCAGGCCCTCGGCGTTCACGCGGATGACGCCGGCGGGGTCGGCGGTGTCGTGGAAGCGCTCCTTGTAGTAGGCCTTGCAGTCGTCGTCGGTGACCTCGCTCTTCGGGCGCTGCCAGATGGGAACCATCGTGTTCACGACCTGATCCTCGGTGATCGTGTTGTAGGCGCCCTTGCCGTCCTCGCCGCCGTTTTCGTCCCACTCACGGCGCTCCACCATCATGTGGATGGGCCAGCGGATGTAGTCGGAATACTTCGTGATGAGATCCTTGAGACACCAGGTCTCCAGGTAGCTCGCGTAGTCCTCCTGATCGGAGTCGGGCTTCAGGTGCATGATGACGTCCGTGCCGACGGTCTCGCGCTCGCAGGGCTCGATGGTATAGCCGTCCGCGCCCTTGGAGTACCACTTGTACGCCTCGTCCGAGCCGAAGGCACGGGTGATGACGGTCACCTCGTCCGCGACCATGAACGCGGAATAGAAGCCGACGCCGAACTGGCCGATCACGTCGGCCGCGGAGGCGTTCTCATCCTCCGCCAGCGTGTCGCGGAAACGGCGGGTACCGCTCGAGGCGATGACGCCGAGGTTGGCCTCCAGCTCCTCCTTCGTCATGCCGATGCCGTTATCGGAGACGGTGAGGGTGCGGGCCTCCTTGTCCGCGTCGATGCGGATGAGGAAATCCTCCCGGTTCAGACCGACGGTCTCGTCCGTCAGTGAGCGATAGCACAGCTTGTCGATGGCGTCGGAGGCGTTTGAGATGATCTCGCGCAGGAAGATCTCCTTGTGCGTGTAAATCGAGTTGATCATCAGATCGAGAAGCCGCCTGGACTCTGCTTTGAATTGTTTCTTAGCCAAAATAATCAGACCTTTCCAGAGAAATTAGCACTCTTTAATTACGAGTGCTAATTTACCACGCTTTGCCGGATATGTCAAGAGCCGGATGGGATTGTTCATAATTAGTTAAAATCGAATTACAAGTTGATTACAGTTTATATATGTGCCTTTACTTTCCGCGGACGCCTGCGTATAATTTACATAAACCGATTTACATAATGCGGGAGGTGCGGGCATGAAGCGGCTGGTCAATTTCGTCTGGGCGACGGTCATCGCGGTTGCGCTCTGCGGCTGCGGAACGGCTCAGGGCGTGGAAGCGGCTCCCGTACCGGAAACGAACACGCCGGAACAGACGGCGGCGCCGGTCGAAACGGCGGCCGAAACGCCGGCTCCCACGGCGTCGCCCCATCCAACGGTGCTTGACCCGGCGGAGCCGGCGGACGGATGGAGCGGGGCGTACCTCGCGTTTTTGGATGACAACTACGATATTTTCGCTGCGCTCTGGCCGGAGGGCATCACGGGCGTGGGCTTCATCGACCTGGATCTCGACGGCACGCCGGAGATGATCGTGTTCGATCAGGGCGCCTCGGCGACGCTCGGCGTGCAGTTTTTCGATTATATCGGCGGAAAGGTCTACTGCGTGTCCAGCGTGCAGGAGGGGGCAGCCGGTGCGTTCGACGACACCTATTTCTCCTCGGTCTCGGTCTGCGCCAGCTTCTTCGAGTCCTTCCGCCTGAGCAAAACGGCGGACGGCTACTGCTTCTGGGTCACCAGCGCGAACGGCACGATGGAGACCTCCTGGGACGAGATCATCCGCTTTGACTGCGTGGACGGCGTCCTGACGCCGGTGAGCGTCTGCACCCGGCTTCTGGAGAGCGACCCCGAGAGCGGCAAGGTCGTGGCGGAACGCTACACGGTTTCGGGAAAGACCTCCGACGCGGACGGGTATCAGGCCGCCGCGGCGGAGTATACCGACGCGGAGGACACGGGCCACGAGGCCCGGGGCGTGTTTCTCTGGAACGATATGACGCGGTATGACACGACGTACGACGGGCTGATGACCATGGCGCAGGATGCCGTGGAGGCCTATGTCCCGATCTCGGCGGACTGAGCAAAACCAACCGAATTCGATCCCGGACGGCAAAAGCCGTCCGGAATTTTTTTGTATGGGCTTGTTCGGGATGGAATCTTGCGATATAATATATGTTCGGAAGATCATCATCATGGGAGGGGAAGCCGTATGCCCAGCCAATGGAATCGCTCGCCCGAAGAGCTGCACAAAACCTATATCGCCAACACCGAGGCGTTTTATAAAACGGCCGGACGGGAGCTGGCGGGGCAGATGGATAAATTCTGCACCGACTGCGCGCTGCAGCTGTTTGCCCGCAGCTCGAGCCTCGGACAGGAGCACGTGGACGCGCTCAACGAGATCTATTCCCGCGGCGAGAAAAAGCCGGACTGGCTCCTCTGGGCCCTGTCCACCGCCGTCGGCGAGAGCGGGGAATTTCTGCCGCCGCTGTTTTTCTGGACGCTGACCGAGCGGGATGCGCGGCACGGCACGGATACCTCCCGCATTTTCATCCGCATGATTACGAATATCCTGCTGTATATCGCCGCGGTGGACGACGACGTAAACTTCGCCGAGGCGGAGTATATCACCGAATGCGGGGACAAGCTCTCCGCCCTGTGTGACAGCGCAGGCGTAAAGCCCGGAAAACCCGGCCTGCGGGCGTCGGATTTTGTGACGAGCGCGGAGGGGTCGTTTATGGATAAAAACCCGCCGCAGCCGGCGGCGGCCGGAGGCAGCGCCAGGACGGCTGGACCGGCCGGCAGCGACGGCGGGGACGCGGCGGAGGCCGAAAAGCCGAGCCTCGAGGAGCTGATGGCGCAGCTCGACGACCTCGTCGGCCTCGACGCGGTGAAGAAGGATGTCAAGTCCACGATGAACCTCATCAAGGTTCGCAGGCTCCGTGCGGAAAACGGTCTGCCGGTCGCGCCCATGAGTATGCACATGGTCTTTACCGGCAATCCCGGCACGGGCAAAACGACGGTGGCCCGGCTGGTGGGCGGCCTGTACGCCGCGATCGGCGCGCTCACGAAGGGGCAGCTCGTCGAGGTCGACCGCTCCGGTCTTGTGGCGGGCTATGTCGGCCAGACCGCGATCAAAACGCAGGAGATCATCGACTCCGCGCTGGGCGGCGTGCTGTTCATCGACGAGGCGTATTCCCTGTCGAGCGGCGGCGAGAACGACTTCGGCCGCGAAGCCATCGAGACGCTTTTGAAGGCGATGGAGGATCACCGGGACAACCTCGTGGTTATCGTCGCGGGCTATACCGGCCCCATGGAGGGCTTTCTCGATTCAAACCCCGGTCTGGAGAGCCGGTTCAACAAATACATCGACTTCCCGGACTACAACGGGGAGCAGCTGAACGCCATTTTCCACAGCCTGTGCCGGAAAAACGGCTACACGCTCGATGCGGAGGCGGAAGAGGCCGCGGCGGCGTTTTTCAACGCGCTTTATGAGGAGCGGGACGAGAACTTCGGCAACGGCCGCGACGTCCGCAACCGCTTTGAGGATATGGTGATCCGTCAGGCGAACCGCGTGGCGGCGCTGGAAGAACCCACCAAGGAGGATCTGGTGACCTTTACCAGGCAGGATCTTCTGCCGGAAGCGGAAAACGAGTGATGGAAGACAAGCATCTGGGCGTATACGTCCACATCCCCTTCTGCGCCTCGAAATGCGGCTACTGCGATTTCTATTCGCTCGCCGGGTGTGAAAGCAGCATGGGGAAATATCAGGAGGCGCTCCTGCATCATATCGAAGAGGCGGCCAGCACGATGTCGCCTTACTATATTGACACGGTCTATTTCGGCGGCGGCACGCCCAGCTATTACGGTGCGCGCCGACTGGCGGATGCCTTCAACGCGCTCAAGCGCAGCGGCAAGGTGCTCCGCACGGCGGAGGTCACGGTGGAGTGCAACCCCGACAGCGTCAGCCGCCGGGAACTGCGAATCCTCCGCAAAGAGGGCGTGAACCGCATCTCGCTGGGCGTCCAGTCCGCCAACGACGACCTTCTGAAGCTCATCGGACGGCGGCACAATTTCACGCAGGTGAAAAAGGCGGTCAAGGCCATTCGAGACGAGGGCTTCCGCAACCTGAGCGTGGATCTCATCTACGGCCTGCCGAGCCAGACGAAGGAGGAGTGGGCCGAGACGCTCGCGTGCGTGCTGGAGCTGGAGCCGGAGCATATTTCCTGCTATGGGCTGAAGCTCGAGGAGGGCACGCCCATGTATGAGCGCTATCATGACAGCCCGGTCGTACCCTCGGATGACGAGCAGGCGGATATGTACCTGTATGCCGTGCAGACGCTGGCGCATTATAACTATGCCCAGTACGAAATATCGAATTTTGCTAAGCGCGGCTATGAGTCGCGGCATAATATGAAATACTGGAACCTCGAGGATTATCTCGGCTTCGGCCCCGGCGCACATTCCTGCATCGGGGACACGCGCTACAGCTTCGTGCGCGGTCTGCGGGAATACATCGACGGCGTGACGAAGGGGGATAATATCCTAGACGAATATGAAAAGCTCGATGAGCTGGATCGTGCGTCGGAGTATATCATGCTGGGTATGCGCCGCAGCCGCGGCATCTCCGGCGAGGAGTATCACCGCATCTACCGCAGCGAATTTGCGCCCATCGAGGCGCTGCTGCGCGAATATGAGCAGGATGGCTGGACAAAGCGGCTCGGCGAGGATCGCTGGTGCTTCACGCCGACGGGCTTTCTGATATCGAACCTGCTGATCGGCTCGCTGCTGGAAGCGCAGGCGGAGCAGCGCCTCCGCGCCAATCCCTGGATGGAAGAGACGGCGTCCCGGACGGCGGAAACGCCCGGACTGCCGACCGATCAGACCATTTTCTAAACGCCTTTTCGGAGAAAGGATAAGCCGTATGGCAGGCAAACACACAAAGAAAAAGACACCCGCTCATGCCGCAGCGCCCCGTTCCGGGAGCCGGTCAGGGAATGTGTATGTCGTAACGCCGGAGTATGAGGAATACAAAGCCGGAACACGTCGCCGGCGCGAAGCCCCGTCGGGAAGAAACCGCGGCGGGACGCCGGTGTGGATCATCGTGACGGCGGCGCTGCTGGCGGCAGCTTTGATCGGTGCGGGGCTGTATATGGCGGCGCTGAACCGTGTGGCCGCGCTGGATACCATCTACCCGAACATCACGGTGAACGATGTGGAGGTCGGCGGCCTGACGGTGGAGGAAGCGGTGCAGAAGCTGCTGGATTCCGGAGCGGATCCCTATCGGGGAAAATCCGTGACGGTGAAGCTTCCGCTCGAAAAGACGCTGACGATCACGGCGGAGGAACTGAGCCTCGGCAGCGATGTGACGGTCGCGGCGGAGGCGGCGTATGCCTACGGACGGGACGGCGGACTCCGGGAAAACTGGAAAACCTATCGTGCGTGCTGCAAAAAGACCGTGCCGATGCGCTGGGAAACGGCGCCGGTGCTCGATGAAAACGCGCTCCGCACGCTGGTCGAAACGGCGGTCAATGAAGTGAACGCGCAGATTTTGGATTCCTCGGCGGAGATTGGGGAGGAGGGCGTCACGCTCGTCAAGGGTATGCGCGCCGAAAAGGTGGACGGCGAGGCGCTGATCGCGCAGGTGCGCGAGGCGTTTCAGACGGAGACCTATGACGACATCGTCGTGGAGCTTGTGACGATCGAATCGGACGGGACGGAGGATGAGGCCTTCCTTCAGTCCGTGTATGAAACCATCCACACTGAGCCCGTGAACGCGAGGTATGACAAGGAGACCGGCGGCACGACCGAGGCGGTCCGGGGTGTGAGCTTCGATCTCGAGGCGGCCCTGGCGCTCTGGATCGCGGCTGAACCCGGCGACGAGGTCTTTATCCCGTTTATCTTCACCGAACCCGAAATCACCGATCTGTCGGACGGACTGTTTGCCGACCTGCTCTCGTCGAAATCGACGTCGCTGTCCGGCTCGTCCTCCGGGCGCATCAACAATATCGAGCTGGCGGCGGCGGCGATGAACGACACGGTCGTCAACCCCGGCGAAACCTTCGACTATAATACCTGCCTCGGCCAGCGGACGGCCGCCCGCGGCTATCAGGAGGCGGGCGCCTATTCCGGCGGCAAGCACGTCTCCGAGCTCGGCGGCGGCATCTGCCAGGGCAGCTCCACGCTGTATTACTGCGCGATGAAAGCAAATCTTGACATTACCGTGCGTTCCTGCCATTATTTCGTGGTGGGCTATCTGCCGCGCGGCATGGACGCCACCGTCAGCTGGGGCGGGCCGGATTTCCGGTTTGTGAACAGCCGCGACTATCCGATCAAGATCAAAGCCTGGGTTTCCGACGGCGAGCTGACCGTGCAGATCTGGGGCACTGATGTGGACGGCAGCTATGTCGAGCTCTCCAACGAGACCTGGGAGGATGACGAGTACTATTATGCCCAAACCTACCGCACGGTGTATGCCGCAGACGGCACGGTGATCTCGAGCGTGCGGGAGGCTTACAGCGAGTACCACAAGTACGAGGAGGGGGAGGAGGCTACGCCCACACCGGCCCCGACCGATACGCCTGCGCCCACGTCCACGCCCGAGGTGACGGCTGAACCGACGCCGACCCCGACGCCGGCGCCGGAGCCGACGGCTGAGCCTACCCCGGAACCCACGCCAGAGCCGACCCCGGAACCGACGCCGGTGCCGGATACCCCTGCGCCGGAGGGAGAGGAAAGCGGCGATGACGAAGACGTTTCGGACGAATGAGTTTATGATTAACCGCATGGAGGAAATATAATGAGTAAGGGAAAGTTTTATATCACGACGCCGATCTACTATCCGTCGGATAAGCTGCATATCGGCCATACCTACTGCACGGTGGCGACGGACGTGATCGCCCGGTATAAGCGGCTTTGTGGATACGATGTCATGTTCCTGACCGGCACGGACGAGCACGGCCAGAAGATCGAGGAAAAGGCCAAGGCTGCCGGCGTCACGCCGCAGCAGTTTGTGGATGATATCGTTCTCGGCAAAAACGGCGAGGGCGGTGTTCTGGGCCTGTGGAAGCTCATGAACATCTCAAACGACCGCTTCATCCGCACCACGGACGATTATCATGTCTCCGCCATCCAGAAGATTTTTAAGAAGATGTACGAAAACGGCGACATCTACAAGGGCAACTACGAGGGCCTGTACTGCACGCCCTGCGAGAGCTTCTGGACGGAGAGCCAGCTCGTCGACGGCAAATGCCCCGACTGCGGACGCGAGGTGCATCCTGCGAAGGAAGAGGCCTATTTCTTCCGGCTGTCGAAGTATGCCAAGCCCGTGAAGGAGCTTCTGCTCACCGGCGATTTTCTGGAGCCTGCCAGCCGCGTCAATGAGATGATCCATAACTTCATCGATCCCGGCCTCGAGGATCTCTGCGTCTCGCGCACGAGCTTCACCTGGGGCATCCCCGTGGATTTCGACCCGGGTCATGTGGTCTATGTGTGGGTCGATGCGCTGTTCAACTATCTGACCGCGCTCGGCTATATGAACGACAAATACGATCAGGTGGACGAGTTCTGGCCAGGCATCCACATCGTCGGCAAGGAGATCGTGCGCTTCCATTCGATCATCTGGCCCGCCATGCTCATGAGCGTGGGTATGCCCCTGCCCAAAAAGGTCTACGGACATGGCTGGCTGCTGTTCGGCGGCGGCAAGATGTCGAAGTCCAAGGGCAATGTCGTCGATCCCTATCAGCTCGCCGAGCGCTACGGCGTGGACGCGCTGCGCTATTTCCTGCTGCGTGAGTTCCCGTTCGGCTCGGACGGCAACTTTACGAACGAGGCGCTGATCGGCCGCATCAATGCCGACCTTGCAAACGACCTCGGAAACCTCGTGTCCCGCACCGTCGCGATGGTGAACAAATATTTCGGCGGCAAGCTGATTGCCGAGCGGGAGGAAGGGCCGGAGGATGAGGTTCTCATCGGCATGGTGAAGGCCCTGCGCGGCATCTATGAGAAGGATATGGAGGCCTTCCAGACCCAGCAGGCGCTGACGGATGTGTTCAAGGTCATCTCCCGTGCGAACAAGTACATCGATGAGACCATGCCGTGGGCGCTCGCGAAGGACGAGGCAAAGCGTCCCCGTCTCGCCGCGGTCATGTATAACCTGCTCGAGGCCATCCGCGTCGCCGCCATTCTCCTGACGCCGTTCATGCCCGAGACCGCCGAAAAGATCTTCGCCCAGATCGGCGCATCCGCAGCGGATGTGACCTGGGATCAGGCGGCGGAATATGCCGTCCTGCCCGCCGAGGCGGAGGTACACAAGGGCGATGCGCTCTTCCCGCGCATCGACATGGAGAAGGAGCTGAAGGCGCTCGAAGAGATGAACACGCCCAAGGAAAACCCCGCTCCCGCGCCCGTGACCATCGACGAATTTGCCAAGGTGCAGCTCACCGTCGTCAAGGTGCTGACCTGCGAGAACGTCAAGAAGAGCGAAAAGCTCCTGCGCTTCACGCTGGATGACGGCAGCGGCACGCCCCGTCAGATTCTCTCCGGCATCGCCAAGTGGTACAAGCCCGAGGAGCTTGTCGGCAAGACCCTGCTCGCCTGCACGAACCTGCCGCCGCGCAAGATGATGGGCCTTGAGTCGAACGGTATGCTGCTCTCCGCGGCGTCGGGCGACGACGGCGATCCTCATCTGCTGATTCTGGAGGATTCCCTCCCCGCCGGCTGGACGCTCTGCTGATATCATAAATCATCGAAACCTCCCATATCCTTAAACAAAAAGGATACGGGAGGTTTGTTTATGCCGTATGAGGAGAAAAAACCGGCGTTGCCGCCGATGCCGCATGAGCTGCGGCTGGAGGAACGCCAGAAGCTGTTTGTGTCCGGCGTGGAGGAGGTCGTCAGCTTCCACGAGGAGGAGGTGACGGTGCGGACGGTCAAGGGAGTGCTCGTCGTGCGCGGCAGCGGTCTGAAGGTGGATAAGCTGGAGAAAACGAGCGGCGAACTGCGCGTTTCAGGGCTTGTGACCGATCTGGGCTATGAGGAGGTCCGGGATGCGTCCGGATTCTTTGCCAGGCTCTTTCACTGATGGAACTGCCGACCATGGTACAGCTGACACAGGCGGGATGGCTGCTTCTGCTGGGTGCGCTCCTCGGTCTCATCTATGATATTCTGGGTGGACTTCGGGATCGGACGCACCTGCCCGGAACACCGGCGGATCTGCTGTTTTCGCTCGGCGCAGGGCTTGCGCTGTTTGCGGCGGGGATGGCCTCACGCGAGGGCGCGCCGCGATTGTATATGCTGCTGTGCACCGCGGCGGGATGGGCGCTCTGGGGAATGGGCGTATCGCCCGTGACACGGAAGCTCTGGGGGAAATTCTGGCAGATCCTGCTCTGGCCGGTGTCAAAAATATCCGCGCTGTGGCGGAGGCTTTGCAAAAAAGTCTTTTCAAAAGGCCGAAATTGGTTTACAATAATAAAAACCAAAAGAAACAACGCCCGGGAAGTGCGGAAGGGAGGTCGTTTCGATGAAGTTTCGGAGCGCGGGATGGCTTACGGCTCTCGTGATCGCGGGGCTGCTGGCATACGGCTGCATCACGTTGATGAATATGAAAACCAAAGTCGCCGAGGCGGCCAAGACGGAAGCGCAGCTGCAGGCCGAGATCGAAGCGATACAGGAGGAAAACGCCTCGCTGCAGTACGCCATCGACAATCAGGACGACCCAGCCACCATCGAGGACATCGCGAGAGACCGTCTCGGACTGGTCATGCCCGATGAGCGCATCTTCTACGATGCGGGCGAATAAGACAAAAAATTAGCACTGCTGTTGTCTATTTTGTCAACAGCAGTGTTTTTTTGCGTTTTTTGATTGTGCATCTTGCGGAATAATTTCTAAGTTTTTCCCGGTTTGGTGTTGACTTTGGGGACGTTCAACAGTATACTGTACTTAGTCGGCTAAATTGGAAATTGAATAGAGGAGAAGTCTTGTGGAGGACACAGAACTTTTGAGCCTGCTCACGGACATGAGCCGTATCCATTCGGCGTATGTCGAACGCAGACTTCTGCATCTGGGGCTTCACTCCGGACAGGGTGCGATCATCTCCGCGCTGGGCGAGTGCGGACCATCCAGTCAGAAGGATCTGGCGGAATACCGCCACGTATCCGCGGCGACGATCAGCGTGATGCTGCGCCGGATGGAAAAGAACGGCTTTGTTGTCCGCTCGGTATCCGATGACGGGAAACGCAACCTGATCTCCCTGACGGAAGAAGGAAATGGGATGTACGAGGCGCTGTGCCGTGACAGGAGCGGAGAGCCGGAGCGCGTATTTGCCGGACTTACGCCGGAAGAACTTGCCGTCGCAGAGAAAATCTTTCGGACAGTCTCCGATAATCTGGAGAAGATGACCCAATGACGATAGATCTTCTGAAGAAGGTTTATTTATAAAAAACGAATGAATATTATTTTTTAGGAGGAACAAACGAATGGGAAAACCTATGGCTGATTATGTCAAGCTGCCCGAGCTTGAAGAGTATGCGGAGTGGTTTAAGGACTTTGCGGATCTCTACCGTGAGGACGGCATCCTGCAGGTGACCTGGAAGACCAAGGATATGCCCATGCATCACTCTGGTATGTCTCACCGTGCGATCGGCCAGCTGGCCCGTATCATCGGCTCCGACTGGAAGAACGAGATCATCATCTTCACCCACCTGGGCGACAACTGGATGATCGAGTCCGACCCCGACGGCTGGGAGACCTACTCCGAGCTGCCCACTCAGCGTTTCGAGCATCAGTATTTCGACGACACCAACCTCTTCAAGAACATGGTGTTCGATATCGACGTTCCCACCATCGGCGCCATCCCCGGCTCCGGCTTCCACTGGGACTCCGCGCTGCTGGCTGACGTCACTCTCTGCACCGAGAGCACCGTCCTCGAGGTTCCTCACGGCCAGGGCGGCCTGGTTCCCGGCGACGGCATGGGCGGCCTCTGCCAGTTCTACATGGGCGCCAAGACCGGTAACTACTACCTGTCCACCACCCGTCAGATGAACGCGCAGGAGATGCTCCAGTTCGGCTTCGTGTCCGAGGTCGTGCCCGACGGCACCGTCATGGATCGCGCCTGGGAGATCGCCCGTATGTGGAAGAAGATGGCTTACGAGAACCGCTGCATCATGGCCAACATCATGAAGCGCCCGCTCCGTAAGTGGATGATGGAGGACTTCAAGCTGCACACCGTTTCCGAGCAGTACGGTTCCCTGCTCCGCATCGCCGCCGGCACCCTCGGCGACGAGAACTCCGAGCAGCAGGACGAGAAGTACATCTCCCGCGTCAACGACTGGCGTTATGCCACCACCGATATGCGCAAGCCCCAGACCGCTGAGTCCTGGGTCGAGATGCCCAAGAAGGCTGCCGCCTGGTTCAAGCAGGTCGAGGCCGGCGAGGTCGAGAACCCGTTCAAGCACAACGACACCCCGGGTTACTACAAGCCCTATCGTCCCGCGCCCAAGAAATAATTTCATATAGCGACCAGAGGAGGCTCCGGCCTCCTCTGGAAACCATAAAAACACATTTTTTTAGAAAAGGAGAAACACTACTATGCCCAAGGTATATACTGGTGATCTCACCAAAATGTTTGATATCAGCGGCAAAAAGGCTATGATCTTCGGCGGCGCCGGCGGCTTCGGCAAGGCGATCGCGGAAGGCTACGCTGCCAACGGCTGCTCCGTCTGCATCTCTTCCCGCAGCGAGGCTAAGCTGCAGGAGGCGGTTGCCGACATCGAGAAGGTCGCGGCTCCCGGCGTCAAGGTCATGTACATCGCCGGCGACGCTGCCGATGAGGAGTTCATCAAGAACGCGGTCGAGGTCGTCACCGGCCCCGATGGCATCGGCGGCTGCGACATCCTCGTGAACGCGCAGGGCATCAACAAGAAGATGTGGTCCTGGGAGATCGACACCGACTTCTTCAAGAAGATGCTCGACACCAACATCACCTCCCTGATGCTGACCTGCCGCTACTTCGGCAACTGGATGAAGTCCAACAACATCGAGGGCGCCGAGCAGATCCCCGAGTCCGAGTTCGAGCACGGCAAGTGCAACCCCAACCAGGGCTACGGCAAGATCATCAACTTCGGCTCCGTCCGCGGTATCCGCGCTGTCGCCAACGGCGGCAACGGCAACGTCCCCTACAACACCACCAAGGGTGCTGTCGAGATGCTGACCAAGGCTTACGCTGCTGACCTGCGTCCCAACATCCAGGTCAACGCGATCGGCCCCACCATCACCTACACTCCGATGATGGTCGGCCTGCTGCCCCCCGATGAGAACGTCCGCAACGGCATCGCCGGCGCTCTGCCCGCACAGCGCATCGGCTACGAGATCGACGTCGTCGGCCCGGCCATCTTCCTCGGCTCCGCGGCTTCCGACATGGTCACCGCCACCACCATCTATCCCGATGGCGGCCTGGTTGCGACCAGCTGATTTTCCCTCATCTAAACTTTTCTTCCGTCCCCTGCCTTCGCGGGGGACGGAACATCTAGTTATATAGGAGTCTAAGAAAGCTATGCTGAAAGTCGAAGATATCAAAACGATTGCCATGTACGGCGCCGGCACCATCGGCGGCGGCTTCGCGGCGTATTTTGCTCTGAAGGGCCTGAATGTGAATGTCTATGTTCGCAGCGAGGGCTCCATCGAGCGCGCCAAGCCCAAGGTACAGATCGCGATCGACACCTATGTCAAGTACGGCCTGACGGAGAGCGCGGAGGATATCTGGTCCCGCATCAAGTGGTGCACCGATCCCGCCGAGGCCTTCACCGGCGTGTACTTCGTGCAGGAGAACGGCGCCGAGAACCTGGAGCAGAAGCACGAGATGATCGCCACCATGGAGAAGTATCTGCCCGATGACGCCATCATCGCTTCCTCTTCCTCCGGCACCCCGGTCACCAAGATCGCGTCCGAGGCCAAGCACCCCGAGCGCATCATCGTGGCTCACCCCTTCAACCCCGCTTACCTGCTGCCCCTGATCGAGATCTGCGGCGGCGAAAAGACCTCTCCCGAGGTCATCGAGCAGGCCCGCGAGTTCTACAAGATGTACGACAAGGCTCCCTGCGTCCTGAAGAAGGAGAAGAACGGCTTCATCGCCAACCGTCTCATGCACGCCCTGTGGCGTGAGGAGATCGCCCTGGTCACCGAGGGCGTCTGCTCCATGGCTGACGCTGACGACGCCTGGACCTTCGGCCCCGGCATCCGTCTGGCTGCTTTCGGTCCCGCTATGAACTATGAGCTGGGCGGCGGCGACCTGGGCCTCAAGGGCTGCGCCATCAAGTTCGGCGCCATGACGGACGCCGTGTTCGCGGACATCTCCGATATGAAGAAGGTTCCCGAGACCTGGGCTGACCAGTCCGGCGAGGAGATCGGGCCCCTCATGGAGAACCTCCCCGACGTCATCGGCCACACCAAGCCCGAGATCGCCGACTTCCGCGACAATGTTATCATCGAAGTGCTGAAGATGCACAAGAGAATGTAATAAGGAGAAACTACAATGGCAAAGAAAATCATTACCGTTGCTCTGACCGGTGCTGTCACTCCCGCCGGCTACAATGTTCCCGAGACGCCCGAGCAGATCGCGGAGCAGGTCTATGAGTGCTGGAAGCTCGGCGCCTCCGTCGCTCACCTGCATATGCGTGACGACTCCGGCATGGGCGTTATGGATCCCGTGAAGTTCTACGAGACCATCAAGCTCATCCGCGCCAAGAAGGACTGCGACATCATCGTGAACTGCACCTCCTCCGGCGACAACCGCGTCTCCGATGACTCCCCCTACGGCAACGCCATGCGTATGCTGCACCACAAGAACGTGCCCGGCA
>JBJDYS010000043.1:0-14996 GCA_051867595.1 Oscillospiraceae bacterium | reverse complement strand
ACGGCCTGCTCAGTTTTTTCAGGGTCTTTACACCATGCAGAAACGCCGGGACTTTCGTCCCGGCGCTGTTTGTTTCATGCGATATCTTTTTTCGTGTACCGCCAAAACGCGGCGGCTATGCCGGCAAGCCCTATGACCACGCCGACCATCAGATACTCCCTGTTCAGCACGCCGTTTGCGATGATGTCGGCGCTGTCCGTGTAGCCGAAGGGCGTGATGTATTTCAGCGCCTGCGCCTTTTCCGTGAGGTTCGCGGCGATATTCAGAAAATAGAACACCGCAGCCAGACCCAGTCCCGCGCCGACGCTGCCGCGACGCATGAACGCCGAAATCCCGAATGTGATCGCCGCCGTCTCGAGCTGCATGATATAATACCCCGCCAGAAGCTGCGTCATCGTTTTCGCGGAGACTTCCTCCCCGATGATCGCAATGCAGCCCCATGTGACCGCCGCAGCGGCGAGATTCAGGATCGTAACCTGCAAAAGGACCGCGATCAGCTTTTCAAACACCACACGCGCTCGGGACACCGGGTGGGTCAGCAGAAATTCCGCCGTGTGTTCCTTCTCCTCCTTGGCGAGCGCCGTGATGCCGGTCAGCGCGGCGAAAAACGCACCGCCCAGCCCCAGCACATTGCCGCATTCCACGCCGTAGAAGCCGATAAACTCCCCGAAATTGATCCTGTCCATACCGAAGGCCGCCGAAAAGCTGCCCATATCCGAAAACATCGCGCCGATATCGCCCATGTCGGACGCCATATCCGGGAAGATGAGGATGCACAGACCGAGCATACCCCCGATGGCGGCCGCCCAAATCAGAAGCGATACCCACCCCTGCCGCAGCTCATGCTTACAGATCGTCATGTTCATCCACCTCCTTCTCATAGTAATGCAGGAAAATTTCCTCGAGATCCGGCTCTGTGATCGTGATATCGGTGATTGGAAGCTCCGCCAGCGCGCGCATGAGCTCCGCCGGTTTTCCGTCATACAGGAAGCTGACGCCGTCCTCCGCGGCGGAAACATCCCGCACGCAGCCCAGCGCCGGAAGCTCCCGGACGCCGCCGATATTGACGCGCTTGGCCTCCGAGTGTCCGAGCCGCTGCACGCTGTCGCTGACCAGAAGCCGTCCCTCCCGGATGACCGCCGCGTGCGTGCAGTATTTCTGCACCTCGGACAGCACATGGGAGGACAGGAAAACCGTCGCGCCCGCCTCGTGGCGCTCCTTCAGCAGCGCGAAAAATTCCCGCTGCATGAGCGGATCGAGGCCGCTTGTCGGCTCGTCCAGGATGTAAAGCTCCGGCTCGTGCTGCATCGCGCAGACGATGCCGACCTTTTTGCGGTTGCCGAGCGAGAGTTCATAGATCTTCCGGGACGGGTCAAGCTCCAGCCGCTCACAGAGCCGCTGTGCCTCCGCCCGGCAGTCCTTTTTATGCAGCTGCGCGGACAGCTTCAGCACATCCCGCACCCGCATCCCGCTGTAAAACATCGTCTCGGACGGCAGATAGCCGACCCGTGCGAGGATCTCTGTCTTGTGCGAGCGGATGTCAAGGCCGAACACCTCCACCGAACCGCTCGTCGGGGTAATCAGGCCGAGGAGTGTGCGGATGGTCGTGCTCTTCCCCGCTCCGTTCGGGCCGATGAAGCCATAGAAATCCCCCGGCTCCACGCCAAGCGTCAAATCGATGACCCCGCGGTTTTTGCCATAATACTTCGTCAGGTCATGCGTCTGTACAATCATGCTCGCTCTCCTTTCTGAGGTAAATCGACTTCCAGAACGCCAGAAGGCGCTCAAAATCCCGTTCCATCTGCGGCACATTGAGGGTTCCGCGCTGGAGCATCTCCCACAGATACCCCGCAGAGGCCCAGTACATCTCCTGGTACATCATCGCCAGATCCAGTCCCGGCACAAAGTCGTCCGGGTTCAGGGTCGCCAGCGTGTTGACGGCTTTGGAATCAAACCATCGTTGATAGCTCTTATGGATCTCCTCGCTGATGTTCTCATCCTTTTCGTAAAACGCCTTGATGGCAAACTGCGCTATGTACGGGTATTTCTCCATTATGTGGAATTTCGCGGCCATGCCCCGCTCCATCATAAGGAACAGGTCGCCCGGCTCATAGCATTTGTACTCCGTCAGGTACTCCATGGTGATCTCGGCGGCCTTTTCCCACAGGAAAAGGTAGAGCTCCTTCTTGTTGCGGAAATAGAAAAAGAGGAGCGATTTGCTGATCCCGGCAGCCTCCGCGATCTCACTCACCGGACTTTTCTTATAGGAGTTTTCCGAAAACACCTGAAATCCGGCGTTCAGGATCTTTTGCTGTTTCTCCGCCGGGAGGCGGTAAAACTTCTCATTCATGTCTGCCTCCTGACCATCTCGGTCAAAATCCATTATAATCCATTGACCGTTTTTGAGAAGACCCCTTTTCAAAAAAATACGATCTACGAAGCGTAGGTTGCCGCGGCGGGGTATGTGTGCTATCCTCATCTCATCAATCGGCGCTCAGCACAAACAGGAGGAACGCATCATGGACGCATACATCACCGCGAAGTCGATCCGAACGCTTCGCGAGGAAAAGCATATCACCCAGAATGAGCTTGCCGAAAAGCTCGGCGTCAGCAACAAAACCATATCCAAATGGGAGACGGCCCGCGGTCTGCCGGACATCTCCCTCATTGAGCCGCTTGCCAAGGCGCTCGGCGTCTCGGTCATCGAGCTCATGAACGGCGAATACCGCACGAACGAGAACGTAGCCTGCAACCTGAAAAAGTCGAAATTCTACGTCTGCCCGGTATGCGGGAACATCGTCCACGCCACGGGCGCGGCCGTCATCAGCTGCTGCGGCATCACGCTGCCGGAGGCGGAGGCCGAGGAGCCGGACGCCGCGCACGAATGGGAGGTCGTCTATACCGATGCGCGGCATTATGTGCGCCTGAACCACCCGATGACGCGGACGCATTATATCTCCTTTATCGCGTATGTCACGGACGGGCATTGCGAGCTGAAAAAGCTCTACCCGGAGGGCGAGGCGGAGGCCGATTTTCTTGCCCGGGGCCATGGCTGGCTCTGCGCCTACTGCAATCAGCACGGCCTGTTCCGGAAACGAATATAAACAAGCGCTGTGATTCCTCGGGATCACGGCGCTTGTTTACATGGCGGTCAACTGTTCATAATAAGAGCAGACATCACGACACAGCGAGGGCAGCGACATGAATCTGCTTCAACACGAAAAATCCCCGTACCTTCTCCAGCACGCGGAGAACCCCGTCCACTGGCGTCCGTGGGGACAGGACGCCTTTGACGCCGCGCTCCGGGAGGACAAGCCCATCTTCCTGAGCATCGGCTACTCCACCTGCCACTGGTGCCATGTGATGGCGCATGAGTCCTTCGAGGACGGGACGGTTGCGGACGCGCTCAACCGGGATTATATCCCGGTCAAGGTGGATCGGGAGGAGCGTCCCGATGTGGATGCGGTCTATATGGCGGCCTGCGTCGCCATGAACGGCTCCGGCGGCTGGCCGCTGACCGTGCTGCTCACGCCGGATCGGAAGCCCTTCTGGGCGGGGACGTATCTGCCGAAAAGGCAGCTTCTGTCCCTGCTGGAGCAGGCGGCGGCCCTGTGGCGGAAAAACCGCGGCGGCGTGCTGCAGGCCGGAGAGAAGCTGACGGAGCATCTCCGCAGGGAGGTCGAGCAGGCGCCGGACGCCCCCAGCCGTGCGCTGGTCAAAGCGGGCGTCTCTCAGCTCGCCAACCGCTTTGACCCGGCATGGGGCGGCTTCGGTTCCGCGCCCAAATTCCCGACGCCGCACAACCTCCTCTTCCTGCTTCGGTACGCCCGTCTGACCGGCGACGGCGCGGCGCGGCAGATGGCGGAGAGCACGCTGGAGCATATGTACCGCGGTGGGCTGTTCGACCACATCGGCGGCGGCTTCTGCCGGTATTCCACCGACGAAAAATGGCTCGTGCCGCATTTTGAAAAAATGCTGTACGACAACGCCCTGCTGGCGCTGGCCTATACGGAGGCGTTCGAGCATACCCGCCATCCGATCTGGCGGGAGATCGCCATCCGCACGCTGGATTATGCTCTCCGGGAACTCACCGGTCCGCTGGGCGGGTTCTATTGCGGGCAGGACGCGGACAGCGGCGGCGTGGAGGGGAAATACTATCTCCTGACGCCGGTAGAGCTTCCCGGGATCCTGGACGCGGACACCGCCCGGCGGTTCGGCACGCGATTTGACATGACGCCCAGGGGCCATTTCGAGGAAAAGAGCATCCCGAACCTCATCGCCGCCTCCGACTGGGAAAATGAACCGGATTGGGTGAAGCCTGCGCGGGACAGGGTGTATGCGTACCGCCGGGAGCGGACAAGTCTGTCCACGGACGACAAGGTACTCACCGCATGGAACGGTCTCATGATCGCGGCAATGGCGCGTGCGGGCTTTCTATTGGACGAGCCGCGTTATATCGAAGCCGCCGTACGGGCGGAGGCGTTTATCCAAAGCCATCTGACGGACGGCAGCGGAAACCTTCTGGCCCGCTGGCGGGAGGGCGATGCCGCCCATCCCGGGAAGCTGGACGATCACGCTTTCATGGTCTGGGGCCTGCTGGAGCTGTACGGCGCGACCTTCCGCGTGGAATATCTCGAGACCGCGATCCGCCTCACGGACACCTTGCTGGACGATTTCTTTGACGCGACGCAGGGCGGCTTCTATCCCTATTCCGCCGAGGGGGAGCAGCTCATCACCCGCACCAAGGAGGTTTACGACGGCGCGATGCCCTCCGGCAATGCCGTCGCCGCGCTGGCCCTCTCACGGCTTGCAAGAATGACGGGCGAGGAACGCTTCCGCCAGGCAAAGGAGCGGCAATTCCGCTATTTATCCGGCGCGATCCGGGAGTATCCGGCCGGGCACTGCTTCGCGCTGCTTGCCATGCTGGAGGAGCTGTGGCCGACGGCGGAGCTCGTATGCGCGGCGCGGGAAATTCCGGCGGAGCTGTCCGCCTTCCTGCGCCGGGAACCGCGCCCGAATCTCACCGTGCTCGTCAAAACGCCGGAGAAGGCGCAGACGCTTGCGGCGCTCGCACCGTTCACGGCGGCCTATCCCATCCCGTCCTCCGGCGCGAGGTATTACCTCTGCCGGGACGGCGCCTGCCGAAGCCCTGCGGACAGCCCGGAAGCTCTGGAAGTGCAAATACAGGAAGGAGCGCCTGGGACATGAGGGAAAACGGGAGCTATTTCTGCGGCTGGTATTTCCGGTGCCAGTCGGAGAGCCAGACCATCGCCCTCATCCCCGCGATCCACATCGCGGAGGGCAGGCGGAGCGCCTCCATCCAGATCATCAGCGGCGACGGCTGCCGAAACGCCGAGCTGCCGGACGGAGCCGTGAGCGCGAAAGCGCCCCGCGCCGAGCTGGGAGAGAGCCTCTTCCGGGAGGACGGGCTCCGCCTCTCCCTGCCGGACGCGGAGGGCGAGCTTCGCTTTGAAGCGCTCACCCCTCTGCGCTATGACATCATGGGGCCGTTCCGCCATGTCCCGTTCATGGAGTGCCGTCACAGCGTGTTCAGTATGCGCCACCGGGTAAACGGTCATCTGCGCGTGGGGGACACAGACTACCGCTTTTCAAACGGCGACGGCTATATCGAGGGCGACCGCGGATGTTCCTTCCCGCGGCAGTACGCGTGGACGCAGTGTTTTGTGGAAAACGGTTCGCTGATGCTGTCCGTCGCGGAGATCCCTTTTGGGCCCGTTCGGTTCACCGGGATTATCGGCGCGGTCTGCCTCGGCGGACGGGAATACCGTCTGGCCACCTATCTCGGCGCACGGGTGATGAAATGCTCCGGCGGAGAGCTGGTCATCCGGCAGGGGGATATGACGCTGACGGCGGCGCTTCTGGATAAGACCGCCTCGATACTCCGCGCACCGGATAACGGCGCGATGACAAGGCTCATCCGGGAAAACGCCGCCTGCCGCGCCCGTTACGAGCTCACAAAGGGGGCGCAAAAGCTCCTGTCCGTGGAGGCGGACAACGCCGCGTTTGAGTACGAGTACGACCGGTGAGCGGCTGCGCCGAAGGCTCCGGCATCAAAACCGCGTCCGGAACCGCCGCCGGCTCATCCCTCGCCCTCCTGACGGAATGGCACATGAGCATTCTGCGTACTGCGCCTGTAATGGTAATACCCTCCCATAGAGGCGGCGGACAAGACAAGCGTCAGGCCGCCGGAGATCCAGAATATGGGGGAGCCGGGATCCTGAATACTCGACCCAAGAACCGTGGCCAGCGTCATTCTCGGAAGCACGCCGAGCACGCCGCCGATCAGATTCTGATAATACGGGATCTTCGTGGCTCCCAGGTACATGGTGACAACATCTCCCGGCAGCCCTCCGACAAGCCGCAGAAAAAAGCTCAGGAAGAACGAATTGCTCTGCTGGCGCGTTATGATCTCCTCGAATTTGGGGTATCTTTCCGTCATTTTTTTGATCGCGCTGATCCCGGCAAGGCGTCCGATCCAGTAGGGGATCGTCAGGCTGATGACCACTCCGGCCAGGTTTACCAGCCAGGCAATGCCCGCCGGAAACAGATGCCCGACGGCAATTTCGAGCACGATAATGGGAAAGACCACCACCATACTTTTCAGAGCATAGAAAAGCAATAACACGCCGGCTGTCAGGAGGGGATTTTCAGGCGTATAGGAAAGCAGCGACTGCACGGATAAATCCGGATGCCGCAGCCAGTAAAGGAGGGCAATAAGCAGCACCATGGCCGGTATGACGATTTTGTATACCGTCCGTGCTTTTTGTGTCGTTTTTTCTCTCTTCCCCATAGCTTATCCTCTGAAACAGGGGCTGCCGGTATCCGCAGCCCCCTTTTTTCTCCTGCTGTCAATGCTGATGTCTGGTCAGGCCGAATGCTTTTGACAGCTCCATGACCAACAGCGGAACCAGAATGAGCCCAAGGCTCTGCCAATACAGTTTCCCGGGTAGCACCATCAACCCGAACGCGGTGCGAAGCGGCGTGAACAAAACCAGGCCAACCAGCGCCATAGAGATCAGGGCCGCCCCATTGAGTTTGTGATTGGAAAACACTCCTATTTTAAATAAGGAATGCTCCGAGCGCATATTGAAGGACTGAACGATCTGCGATAGCGCCAGAACCATAAACGCCATGGTCTGACCGCCCGCAGCAGACCCGGTCTGCGTCTCGCCCAGCCAGTAGGCGGCCAGGGAGAGCACACCGAACATGACGCCCTGCAGGATGGTACGCAGTCCCAACCCGTGGGCAAACAGGCTCTCGTTCTTCCGCTTCGGCTTCTGCTCCATGACGTCCGGCTCCACCGCCTCCATGCCAAGCGCAATCGCCGGCAGGCTGTCCGTGACCAGATTGATCCACAGAAGCTGCATACTGATGAGGGGCGATTTGTGCCAGAGCAGCATGGCCACAAACACCAGAATCACTTCGCCGATATTGGTTCCGAGCAGGAAACCAACCACCTTGCGTATATTGGCATAGATTCCCCGGCCTTCGCGGACGGCCTCCACAATCGTTGCAAAGTTGTCGTCCGTCAGCGTCATGTCCGCAGCGCCTTTCGCCACGTCCGTCCCGGTGATGCCCATGGCGCAGCCGATATCCGCCGCTTTGAGCGCCGGGGCGTCGTTGACGCCGTCGCCGGTCATGGAAACGATCCGATCCTTCCGCTGCCACGCCTTCACGATGCGGATTTTGTTCTCCGGCGACACGCGGGCGTAAACGGAGATATGCTCCACCTGTTCGTCCAGCTCCCGATCCGTCATGGCGTCAAGCTGCGGCCCGGTGACCGCCAGATCTCCCGCTTCCAGAATCCCGAGCTCTTTCGCAATCGCGGAGGCGGTCACGACATGGTCGCCGGTGATCATCACCGGCTTGATGCCGGCTTTCCGGCAGACCGCAACCGCTTCTTTGGCTTCCGGCCGCGGCGGGTCGATCATGCCGACGAGACCGAGCAGGGTCAGTCCGTTTTCCAGCTCCCCGGAGGTGGGTTCCTCCGGCACGGAATCCACTTCCTTACAGGCAATCGCCAGCACACGCAGCGCGTTCTCGCTCATGGCCTCTGTCATCCGTCTGGCCGCTTCCAGATCCCCGCCGGTACAGCGCAAGGCCATGACATCAAAGGCTCCTTTGACGATCACGACGTTTTTCCCGTCCATCCGGTTCACCGTGGTCATCAGCTTCCGGTCAGAATCAAAGGGGATTTCCGCCAGACGGGGACAGGTCTGATTCAGCTGCTCTTTGGGCATCCCGTTTTTATGCGCTGCCAGCACAATCGCCGTCTCAGTAGGATCGCCGATATGCTGCTCCTCCATCCCATGGAACACCACGGAGCCGTCACTGCAAAGCGTACCCAGCGCCAGCAGCCGGCGGATCTTCTCCGTGTTCTGCCCGGAGATGCTCTCCGGCTCGGCCATTCCGTCCACCCAGGCTTTCACCAGGGTCATGCGGTTCTGGGTCAGCGTGCCGGTCTTATCCGAACAAATCACCGAGGCGCTGCCCAAAGTTTCCACGGCGGGCAGACGCCGGATGATGGCGTTCTTTTTCACGAGGCGCTGCACGCCGATGGACAGGACGATTGTCACGATGGCGGGCAGGCCCTCCGGGATCGCGGAAACCGCCAGAGAGACGGCCGTCATGAAAATTTCGATCGCGGGGATGCCATTGGCAAGTCCTACGACAAAAATGACGGCACAGGCGGCCAGAGCCAGAATCCCCAGATATTTTCCGAGCTGCGCCAGCTTCTGCTGCAGCGGGGTCTGCCCCTGCTCTTCGTTGTCCAGCAGATTCGCGATTTTTCCCATTTCCGTGTCCATGCCAGTGGCCGTGACCACGGCGGACGCCGTACCGTAGGTGATGGAGCAGCCGGAAAAGACCATATTGTCCCGGTCACCCAAGGGCGCATTGTCGTCCACCACGGCCTCCGCATCTTTTTCGGAGGGAACCGACTCGCCGGTCAGCGCGGATTCCTCGCTCTTCAAGCTGACGCTATGCAGCAGCCGGGCGTCCGCGGGCACAAAATCCCCGGCCTCCAGCCGGATAATATCGCCGGGCACCAATTCATCGGCAGGGATGACGGCCTCTTTTCCGTCCCGGATTACCCGGGCATGGGGCGCGGAAAGTCCTTTCAGAGCCTCCAGCGCCTTTTCCGCCTTACTCTCTTGCACGACGCCCATAATGGCATTCAGAATCACAATCAGCAGAATCAGAACCGGCTCAAAGAACTCGCCGGTGTCTCCCTCCATGCAGGCGATGACAAAAGAGATGGCTGCGGCAGCCAGCAGAATCAGGATCATGACATCCTTAAACTGGTCGAGAAAGCGCTGAAACATGGTTTTTTGCTTTTTTTCGCGCAGCTTGTTCTCCCCATACCGGGCGCGTTTTTCCGCAACCTGTTCGGAGCGAAGTCCGCATGACGGATCGGACTGAAGCGCCTGTATGACCGTTTCGCGTGTGTTATGATGTGCTGTCATGAACGTCCTCCTTCCGAATCAGTTTCTATCCGACAGCTCTGATTTTTTCTGATTTGATTCAGCTGTTGATTGAGCTCCAGCAGCTCCTCCTTGCTGAGCTGCACGTTTACGGAGGAGAGCATACCCAGCAGACGCAGGAGCGTGAAATTATCCAGCAGCTTCAGCATATCGTCCATCGAGGCCGCGTCCGCAGTGCCTTCCGGCAGCCGTTCGCCCAGAAAGCTGAGGAACTGCCGCTTTCCCTCGGGGACAGCCAGAACGTCCCCGAGCTTATCGTTGAGGGACAGGCACCCCTCCGGCATCGTGATGTCAAACCAGTTCAGCACCGCGTTTTTGTCCTTCAGCCGGTAATCCTCGTTGAAGGTCTCCACCTTGCGGATCGTGCTGGTATCCGTCTGCTTTCCCGCGATGGCCGTCAAGGTCGTCTCGCCCACGTTGGGAACGTCAAAGCGGAAGAAATGATCCGCCGCTTTTTTCCTGCCGAGGCTCTGGCCGTTTGCCCGCAGCTCCACCACGGGCTGGTTGGAGTAAACGGTGATTTTCGCGGTCTCCTCCACGCGATCGACATATCGCTTCCCGCAGATATGGACGAAGGGCTCTTCGGACAGCCATGCCTTATAGGCGTAGAAAGCGTCCTTTTTGTACTTCCGGTCGAATGTGACGAGGCCCTTGTGGTTCTGGCCGTCCTCGCCGCCCTCATTCCGGGCGTCGGCGCCGAAATCGAACATATTCCACACATGGGTCGCCCACAGATATTTCCGGGGGAACAGCTGCTTGATCAGCTCTTCATGGTAATAGGCCTGATATTCCTCGGTGTAATCGCCGGGCTGGGGATCGGAGGTGTGCCAGTTCAGCGCCTCGCAGCCATACTCGGAGCAGCCGATCGGCACCTCGGGGTATTTGGCATGGAATCCGTCAAACCAGGGGCCGTACATATCGGCGCTTCCGCCATACCAGCCAAAATAATGATTGTAGGACACCGTGTCCGGGATATGAATATATTCGCTGTCCACGGGACAGGTGGACAGCACTGCGAGCGTGGTCAGTCTCGTCTTGTCCAGCTTATGCGCCAGATCATTCAGGATCCGGTGGTTTTCAATCAGGTCGGGGTCGTCCGCCCCTTTCATGGAAATCTCATTGGAGAGACCCCAGACAACAATGGAGGGGTGGTTGTAATTCTGGGTAATCAGCTCGGTCAGCTGAGAGATCGTGTTTTCCCGGCCGCCGGGCATATGCTGCGAGATATACGGGATCTCCGCCCACACGATCATGCCCCGCTCATCGCAGAGATCATAGAAATACGGAGAATGCTGGTAATGGGCGAGCCGGATGGTGTTGGCCCCCATCTCGCAGATCAGATCCATATCCGCGAGATGATGCTCAGGCCGCAGCGCATTGCCGATCCCTTTCCAGTCCTGATGCCTGGCCACACCCCGGAGCGGGTATTCCTCCCCGTTCAGAAGGAAGCCTTTTTCCGGGTCAACGGCCAATGTGCGGCATCCGAAACGGGTGGAGACGCGATCCAATACCCTGTCATTTTCCAGAAGCTCCGCCGTGCAGGTATAGAGATAGGGATCCTTGCGGCCATGCCACCGATGAACGCCGCGGATGGTCAAACGGGCGGTCGTCTCCACGCTGCTTGACAAGGCGATCGTTCCGCCGGCGGCGTCGGTGATCCGGTAGAGGAGGCTCTGCCCCAGCCGGATATTGGTCAGGGATACTTCGATCTCCACATCGGCATCCTCGTCCCGGAGAACCGGCGTCACTTTGATTCCCGGCCCGCCAAACGTATCCAGATCGAAATGGGACGCGCCGACGCAGATCATATTCACATCCCGGTATAACCCGCCATAGAACGTGAAGTCTGCCGATTGCGGATAAACCGAGGCATTGCTGCTGTTGTCCACCGCGACCACCAGCAGGTTTTCGTCTTGCAGGCAGTCGGTGACATTGACCCGCCAGGTGGAATAACCGCCGTCATGATGCCCACAGGGCACGCCGTTCATATATACGTCCGCGGAGGAATTCGCACCGAGAAACTCCAGATAAAACTGCTGCGAATCGGGCAGCTCGGATCGCAGGAGTTTTCTAGCATAAAAACAGGTGCCGCGATAGTAGTCGTTCCCACCGTCCTGCCCGTCCTCGGCGTTCCAGGTGTGCGGCAGAGTGACGCTCTGCCAGTTCTCCGGAAACGCCGCCGGAGGGCTCGCTGCCTCTTTGGAAAAAGCCCAGTGGAGGTTCAGATTCACGACCTTCCGCAGGGATTCTTCCCCGGAATGCGCCGCACCGGTTTCGGCAGACGCAGTTTCCTCCTGCTTTTCGGTTTTATCGGATGCTTTTCGTCCGCCGAGAATCAGAATCACGATGTCGAAAACGGCCTCCACCGTCAGCACGATCCCCGTAAACATCCACAGGAGCTTCGTGGACGAGAACGGATTGCCGATGATGACGGCGGAGCAGACAAGGGTAATCACCGCGCTGACCGCAGCCAGCGCCCATCTTCCTTTTTTCAGCCGGAACAGATCCACCGACCACTGTACCTTGGCAAGGCCGGAGAGCAGCAGGGCGATGCCGTACAGGATCGTCAGCATCGTGAATGTGGTTATGAACCATTCGGTAAACACCATGCACACGACGCCGAGCATCACGAGAAACAGGCCCTTCGACATCGGCTGTTTCTTTGCGGCCTCCTCCACGGGCATACGGAAATACCGAACCAACTCGATCAGGCCATATACCACGAGCAGGATTCCCGCCCCGACAAGGATGGCAGAGGTAAAGCCGACCGGTTTCACCAACAGCAAAACGCCGACCAGCGCTTCCAATACGCACGCCAGAATTTTATAGAGGATTTCCTGTTTCATGAATTACCTCCCGAAAGCTCCGCTTTCTCTTTCTTTTTTTCCGGATCCGGTGACGGCGTCCTGTTCAGATCCTCTTTCAGCAGACGATAAAGCGCCGCCGCCGTCGGAACGCCCAGCAGCATTCCGGCGATGCCCATGATCCCGCCGCCGATGGTCACTGCCGCCAAAACCCAAATCGCCGGCAGTCCCAGAGAGGAGCCGACCACCTTCGGATAGATGAGGTTTCCCTCCACCTGCTGTAAAATAACCAGGAACAGGATGAAAATAAGCGCCTTGACCGGGGATACGGAAAACACCATCAAAGCGCCGACCGCACCGCCGATATAAGCACCGGCGATCGGAACCAGGGCAGTAACGGCAATCAGCGCGCCGATCATCGTGGCATACGGCAAACCCAGAATCAGCATCCCCAGCATACAGAGCGTTCCGAGAATCACGGCTTCCACACACTGGCCGACGATGTATCGGCTGAAGCAATCATCCAGCACCGTCAAAACATAGGTCACTTTTTCGTTCCAGGCAGGGCGCAGATACCGGTGCATCAGGCGTCTGCATTGTCCGGCCAGCTTGTCTTTGCCAAGCAGCAAATAAACGGAGAAAATGATCCCCACAAACGCCGTGACCACACCGGAAAAGACCGAGGAAACCGCACTGATTACAGAGTTCACAACGGAACCGGCACCCGTGAGCAGAAGATCCAGCAGCCCGCCGATTTTCGATTGCCAGTCAATCCCATCCAGCGCCGCCGCCATATCCTCCGGGAGAATATGAATCCGCGCCAGCATATCCACGAGGGATTCAATGGCCGCAGGCAGCGCGGAGAAAATCACGCTGACACAGGAAACCAGCTCCGGCACGATCAGGTCGATCACCAAAATTATAATAATAATCAGTGTCAAAAAAGCGGCGATCATGCAGACAGGTCTGCGGCTTTTTGCGGCAAACCCGGCCACGGCTTTCGGAAAATAGTGCTTTTCATAAAAGCGCATCAGGATATTGACCAGATAAGCAATGATACCGCCCACGATCAGCGGGGTGGCCGCGCTCAATGCCATGGAGAGGAGCTTCGCCGCCGCGGGCCAATAGTGGACGCACAAATATAAAAGAAATATGCTGGCTCCGATTTTGAAACAGGTTTTCCCTTTCAGCTTCATACCGTTTTCGTTTCCTCCGTCCCGGCAGAACCCGTTTCCCCTGCCGTCCGCGTGACCTCCGCTTTTTCTTTCCGGGTGTTCACAATGACCGAAACGACGTCAATGACGGCTTCGACAATCAGAAAAATGCCCGTGAATTTCCAAAGCACCACCGACGAGGTAAACGGATTCTTCAGGATCACAGCCGCACAGAGCAGCGTGACGACGGCACTGATGGCGGCGAGAAACCACTTTTTCTTTTTCATGCGGAGCATATCAAATGTCCACTGCACTTTTCCAAACCCGGTCATCAAAATGAAGAGGCCGTAGATCACCGAGAGCACCGGGAACACCGCGATAAACCAGCGGGACCGGAACATACAAAACAGGCCGGCCGCGCTCAGGATCAAGCCTTTCAGCAATCCCTGCGTTCCCGCGGCCTCCGCCGCTTCCATGCGGAAATAGTGTATGGCATCGCGAAGCCCCAGAACGAAAAGAACGATCCCGACCGCGATGATGATCCCGGTTGTGAAGGCCACCGGGTTCAGCAACAGCAGGATGCCGATCACGACTTCAAAGATGCACAGAAAGATGCTGCCCGCATTTTGTTTCAGCACGTTCATGATATTTCTCCCTCTTTCTTACCGAAAATAACGGCACACTAAAAACAGCTGCTATACCCAGTTTATTTTACCATACACCTGTTGTAATAACAACGGACAGTTTAATTAGAGGTGTTGAAATAGCCACATCTCCCCTTGGACTGTTGAAATAAATGCAAAAAAATCGCCGCCCAATGGGGCGTGCGCCGCGTTGACATCTTCCGCTTTTTACTGTACTATACAGTTGTTGGAATAACACCAATCAGTTAAAATAAATGTGGTCCGGCAAAGGATCCATCCTCTTGGCCGGGCGGAATGAGACGGGAGGCAGAAAATGTACGAGCCCAAAAACCAACGCAGAACCCTGACAAAAAGACTCCTGAAAGAAAGCCTGATGAAGCTCCTGAAGGAAAAGGATATCCAGAAAATCAGCATCACAGAACTATGCCAGGACGCCGGTATCAACCGCACGACCTTTTACAGTCATTACGGGAACCAGTATGATGTCCTCAAGGACATGGAAAACACCATGATTCAGGATGTGCAGGCCATTATGGACCGGCATTTGTATAATGACGAGTGGGACGAGAGGTATCTGTTGGAAACGATCGAGACGGTTTGTGACTACCTTAAAGAGAATCTTGAAGTTGCCAAAGCGGTGCTGAGAAATAATGGAATCGAATCCGAATTTGCCTCTACGCTGCTTCAGCTTCCGGCCGCGAGCCGTTTTGCCCGAATGTACTTATCGGAGCACTATGATGATATTGACCGTGAATTGCTGATGATCTGTTATTCCAAGGGCTGGTACAGCCTGATTCGTCAATGGCTGGTTTATGACCTTCCCAAATCATCCAAGGAAATCGCCGGATTGATCTACGAAATTGCAACCAAAGGATGGATGATTCCCTCCGG
>JBJDYS010000042.1:0-3298 GCA_051867595.1 Oscillospiraceae bacterium | reverse complement strand
ATAGGTCGCTGCCAACACAAAGCGAGACAACCTCGGTTGTCTCGCTTTTCTTTTTTATCTGTTGTATAATACTGTTCGCCGGATGGATTATTTCCGGCATAGAAAGGTTCTGCGAGGTGATCGGAATGGAAGCGTACTACTATGAGCGGCTCGACAAAGAGAAGAAGAGCGTATATTACCCGCTGTACGCCGGTCTGAAAGCGATGCAGACGGCCATCGACGTGCCCAAAGTGGACGCAAAGACCCTGAGCGACGTCTTTTTTCTCATCCGCATGGATCACCCGGAGATCTTTTACACCACGACCTTTCGTTTCCGCAGCGCGCCGCAGGCCTCGACCATATCGGTGGAGCCGGAGTATCTCTTCGACTGCAAAAAGCTGCGTACGCATATCGACGCGATGCGCGCCCGGACGGAGAAGCTTGCCCGGCCGATGCGGGGGAAGAGTGAGGCCGAGAAGCTCCAGTATGTGCATGATTTCATCTGCGGGAATGTGCGCTATGACAAGCTGAAAAAGGAGTACTCCCACGAGATCATCGGGCCGCTCGGACAGGGCGTCGGCGTGTGCGAGGGCATGGCCAAAACCGTTAAGCAGCTCTGCGACGCGCTGGGCGTCTGGTGCATCGTCGCGCTGTCCGACAACAACCCGGACAAGGGCATCAAATACCGGCACACATGGAATGTCGTCCGGCTCGACGGCCGGTTTTATCACCTGGATGTGACCTTTGACAACTCGCTCGGCGGCGCGGATGGGATCCGCTATGACTATTACCTGCTGAGCGACCGGCAGCTTTTTCGGGATCACGAGCCGGTCATCTGGCCGGTTCCGGCCTGCTCGGACGCGGATCGGTTCTATTATAAGACGAAGAAGCTGTCCTTCACCAAAACGGAGGACGTGCAAAAGCGCGCGGCGCAGGCGCTGAAGAAGAACCGAACGCTCATTTTTCATTGGCGGGGCGGTTATCTGACGCGGGAGGTGCTGACGGAGCTTACGCAGATCATGGAACGGGAAGCCGCCGCGGCCGGAAAAACGATCCGCATCACCGTCAATCTGCCGCAGGCCGTGCTCCGCATGATCCCGGGCGCACCCGACGCCGGGGCGGTCGTCATGGAACAGGCCAACGAGGGGGAGGAGCTGTGAAAAGCCGTATCCCTCCGCATGGGCTGGGGTTCTGACCGGCAGATGGGAAGCGCTGTTTCTCAGTCGAAATAGAAAACCTCTTCAAACTTTTTGTCCAGTGCAATACACAAAACCAAGGCGAGCTTGGCGGTCGGACTGAACTGACTGGTTTCAATGGAGCTGATCGTATTTCTTGATACGCCGACCATATCTGCCAGATTCGCCTGTGACAACCCCTGCTCGGTTCGGATTTCCTTCAATCGGTTTTTGAGAATCAGTTCCATAAGCCACCCTTACAGGATCTGCGATGTGGAGATCAGCATATAAATGTGGGCGGCGGAACACAGAAGCACGGCGGCGGTGTAGCAGAGCGCGACCAGCAGTTCGTGCTTTTTATGCAGCTTCCGATACTTCAGCCAGAACCCGGCCATCGGCATGGAGAAAACCACCGCATACAATCCATAGTTAGCGCCTCCGCCGGTGAAGATCTGGATCACAAAGAACAGCGTTGCCAGTACGGCTGCCGCGATGCACGCATACCGATTCCCCTGGATGATGACCTCTTTTTCATACATATCCTGATTTTTGTTTTCGTTTCGGCTTCGTTCAAGGATCTCTTCTCTGTCCATGGGTAAACCTCCCGGCTGTTTGCCAAGTTTTATTTGCATCCCGATTATAACGCTGACAAGTTTACTTGTCAATAGGGCGGGCAAGCTCCGACCAACCCAAAGCGGTTCAAAACCCTTCGGGCGTTTTTCGCGATGGCGCCGTCATGGGAAGCGGCTAATATGCAGGCCTTCTGTGCAAAATAGGCACGGGGGGATTTTTTATGGAATCAATTTGGAGTGAAAAAGTCTCCATCCCGGCACGGGAACCGCTGCCGGGGGACATGACGACCGAAGCGGCGGTCATCGGTGCGGGCATGGCGGGATGTCTGACCGCCTATTTTCTGCACCGGCAGGGCGTCAAAACCGTCGTGCTGGAGGCTGGCCGCATCGCCGGCGGGCAGACGAAGAATACCACGGCCAAAATTACCAGCCAGCACGGGCTGATCTACGATAAGCTGATCCGCACCTTTGGCGAGGAGAAAGCCCGGCAGTATGCCGCCGCGAACCAGCACGCCATTGAAAAATACCGGCATCTCATAAACGGCAACCACATAGACTGTGATTTTCGGGAGTGCCCGGCGTATCTCTACACGAACACAAGCCACGAGGCGCTGCGGGCGGAGCAGGAAGCGGCTTCACGGCTGGGCATCGACGCGGCGCTTGTGGAGCAGACCGAGCTGCCGTTTCCGGTGGCGGGCGCGCTGCGGTTTTCCGCGCAGGCGCAGTTTCACCCTCTGAAATTTCTCCGTGCGATCACGGACGAGCTGACGATCTATGAAAAAACGCCCGTGCTGCGCGTGGAGGGGGACGAGGAGATCATCACCGACCGCGGCACGGTGAGGGCGGAGCATATTGTTTTTGCGTCGCATTTTCCGTTTATCAACGCGCCGGGGTTCTATTTTCTGCGGATGCATCAGGAGCGGAGCTATGTTCTCGCGCTCCGAAATGCCGCGCAGCTTGACGGGATGTACCTCGGTGTGGACGCGGACGGGCTGTCGTTCCGAAACGCAGGGCCGTATCTGCTGCTGGGCGGCGGCAGTCATCGGACGGGGGAGAATGAGGCCGGGGGGAAATATGAAAGGCTGCGTCAGGCGGCGCGGGAGCTTTACCCGCAGAGCACCGAGGCGGACTGCTGGTCGGCGCAGGACGGCATCCCGATGGACGGCGTGCCATTTATCGGTCGGTACGCCGCCGGAAAACCGCACTGGTATGTGGCGGCGGGGTTTCAGAAATGGGGCATGACGAGCTCCATGGCCGCGGCGATGATACTATGCGATGACATCGTGGGCAAGGAAAATGAGTTCGCGGAGGTGTTCTCGCCGCAGCGATTTTTGCTGAGCGCCTCGGCCAAAAATCTGGCGACGGACGTGAAGCAGTCGGTCAAGGGCCTGTGCAGGGGGCTTTCGGATATGCGCTGTCCGCATCTCGGCTGCGGGCTGATCTGGAATGCGGACGAGAAGAGCTGGGACTGTCCCTGCCACGGCAGCCGGTTTGATGTGGACGGAAAGCTGTTGACCGGCCCGGCGCAGACGAATGCAAAGCTGCGCCGCGGCTGACTGAAAAAACACAGGA
>JBJDYS010000041.1:0-53625 GCA_051867595.1 Oscillospiraceae bacterium | reverse complement strand
GCGGAGCCCTGGCCGGAGAAGTCGGACGTGTTCTCGCCCTGGCTGTCGTCGAGGACAACAAGGGTGCCGGTGACGGTGACGTCAGCATCTTCGCCGTGGGCGTACACAGCGGTAAAGCCTTCGCCGGAAACGGTCTCGTCAAGAGCGATCTCGCCGGAAGCGGTCTCGTCATACTCAACGAAGATATTGCCGGGGGTCTTGCGATTCGTATAATTAGTAAGGTATTCATACGCGGACGCGGTCATGGAGGACACGTCCTTGCTCTCCGCGGTTGCGGGGATTGCGGAAGTTTCCGCAGAAGCTTCACCGGAAGCCTCGCCGGAGGGTTCGCCGCTTGCGAATGCGCCCATAGAGAGCAGCATGCACAGAGCAACAAACAGAGAGAGAAGTTTGTTGACTTTCTTCATGGATAATTCTCCTTCCAAATTTTTCGTCAAAATTCGACATAAATATATTAGAACAAATCGGTGTCCGATTTCAACTGCAATTTGCGGAAAAAGTGACAAATATTACGTTTTCGTGCAAAAATAACCGATTACATATAGTAATATTTTTATGGCAACCACATCTGTAACTTTTGTTAATCACTTTGGAATGGGAATATATATAATTAATTTGAACGAAAGTTGCCTCTGTGGAAGGAAGGTACTGAAACGATGAAGAAATTTGGAAAGATTGCCCTATTGGCCCTAATGCTGTGCCTCGTTCTGGGGATTAGTGCGTTTGCAAGCAGCGAACCCTCTGGGGAACCATCGGGTGAGTTCTCCGCCGACCCCTCCGGGGAACCCTCTGCCGAACCGGTCAGCGAGCCGATCGTCGGTTCGGAGATCCGCGAGAAGCTTTCCGTAAATCGTTTTGATGTATCTTTTCTCGTAAACGGCGAAGAGTGTGAGACGGCGGATGTGGAATATACGGTCGAGGCGAACGTATATACTTTCCGGCTGTCCGAGCTTATGGATGCGCTTGGCATCGAAATTTCGTATGACGAGGAAACCCGTGTCGTTACCATCACACCGACGGAGGGCGGTCTGATGCAGCTTTTGTCCGAAACGGCGGCGGATATAGCGCCGGAGGAGGACGTGGCTGCGGATCCGCTGCGTGATCTTACGCCCGCAAAGGCAAGAGAGATGCCGGTCGGAGCATTTTTCAAAAAAGCATAAATCCGGAATCCGTGCAAAACGGGACAGAGCGCGAGCCTTCCTTCCAAAATGTTCGACAAGCCCTGTCCGTTAGCGATAGCCCCTCTCCGTATACTATATATGGAGAGGGGTATATTATTTCGGACTGAATATTCACAAATTGTTCAACACAAGAGACGCAAAATAGTATATTCTTAAAAAAGAAATAATACTTGCAGGGTGATCCTTATGAAATTCAAGCAGAAACTGGCTCAATTTATGTATGGCCGTCGGGGACTGGACGAGTTTTCGCTGTTCCTTTTGATCGCCGTATTTATTCTGATTTTGCTTGGTTCGCTTTTCGGCGGTTTTCTTCGGTCGGTGTTTGGGCTTCTGGAGCTTGCGTGTCTGGTGTATTGCTATATTCGCGTGTTCTCGCGCAACATTTATAAGCGCCAGCGGGAAAACGCGTGGTATCTTCAAAAGAAAAATGCGGTCGTTCGCTGGTTCCGTTCGCTGAAGGATCGCTGGCAGCAGAGAAAGGACTACAAGTTCTTCCGCTGTCCGTCCTGCCGGACGCTGCTTCGCGTACCGAAGAACCGGGGAAAGCTTTTGCTGACCTGCCGCAAATGCGGCAACCGGTTTGAGAGAAAAACATGAAAAAAGGCCGCTGCCAGTCATTTCGCAGCGGCCTTTTCTTATAGACTAATATTCAGCCCTTCATTTCGAGCAGCTTCTTTTTCAGCTCGCCCTCGATGCGGCCAAGCTCGACCTCGGCCTGCGCGCGGCGGGTGCGGCCGCTGTCCTGAATCTGGCGGACATCCTCCAGCGTGGCGATGAGCTCCTGGTTCGTCTGGGTGAGCGTCTCGATATCCACGATGCCGCGTTCGGCTTCCTGGGCGACATTGATGGAGCCGAGATGGAGCGCCTCGGCGTTCTTTTTCAGAAGCTCGTTGGTGACATCGCTGACATTGTGGGACGCCTGCATCGCCTGCTGGGAGTGGTACATACTCATGGCAAGAACCATCTGGCTCTTCCAGAGGGGGATGGTGTTGGCAATCGCAGTCTGAATCTTCTCCGCCATGAGGGCGTCGTTGTTCTGGATCATGCGGATCTGCGGGCCCATCTGGACGCAGATCATGCGGGTAAGCTCCAGATCGTGAACCTTCTTCTCAAAGCGTCCGATGAGGCTCGCAAAATCGTTTGCGGCCTGAGCATCCTCCGGCAGACCGGATTCTTCCGCTTTCTGGATGAGCGCAGGCAGCTCGTTTGCGCGAAGCTCCTCGATGCGGAGCTTGCCGGCGATGATATACATGGACAGCTCCTTGAAATAAGCCTGATTCATTTCGTACATCTGATCCATCATCACGATGTCCTTGTTCAGCGTGATATAATGCTGATCGAGGGCTTCCGTGATTTTGTCCACATTGACCTCGGCCTTGTCGTAGCGGGTTTTCAGCTCGGTCACGGTTTTGGCGGAGCGGGTAAAGAGCTTCTTGATGCCCTTGGCCTCCACGCCGTCGCTGTTGAGCCCCTGCAGCTCGGAGACGAGATTTGTCAGCATATTGCCCACCTCGCCGAGATCCTTGGTGCGGACGGAAGCAAGCGCCTGTTCTGAGAACTGGGCGATATTTTTTTGTGCATTCGAGCCATAGGACATGACCAGCGAGGAGTCTGTGATGTCGATCCGGCCGGCGAAATCACGGACAGCGGCCTGCTCGGCGGGGGAAAGCGTATTGATGTCGAGCTTTTCAACCGGCGCTTCGGGCTCCGCGACTGCCTCGGTGACGGGGGGTTCGCTGCCGAATGCGAGCACGGGAGCGGCGGCCTCGGAGGCCTGCGCGACAGCGGCGGCGGTGGGCATGGAGCGTTTGGCGGCGTCAATAGCGGCCTGTGCCTGCGGCATGGCCTGTTCCAGCACGGGTTCGGAAGCGCCGGGGGTATCAAAGGTGGGGTTGATTTCGTAATTCTTTTCGTCGGCCATGGATGTATATCCTTTCTGTATGTTATAATAGGAGTATTCCAAGTTTTTTGAATGAAACGCGGGGAACGCACCGGAAAATGCTTCTACCCATAAAATATATGTTATATTTTAGTCTAAATAGGCAATGCCGTCAAGGCCTACTTGCGTATTTGCCCCAAGATATGGTATACTCTGAAAGAATGTTTTATGTGCATCAAAAACAGCGGGAAGGGTGCCGGAAAAGCGGTCGGCACACCTTCCCTATATAAAAGCCTGCTGCGCGCAGTGGGGGCTGGAACATATTATGCTTTCGGAGAGAAAAATGACAACGATCAAGATTGCGCCATCGATTCTGTCGGCAGATTTTACCCGCCTGGGAGCGGAGGTTCAGGAAATTCTGGATGCGGGGGCGGAGTACATCCATGTGGACGTCATGGACGGCATCTTTGTTCCGAATATTTCCATCGGCGTCCCGGTGGTGAAGTCTCTGCGGAAGGCGTTTCCGGAGGCGTTTCTGGATGTGCATCTGATGATCACGGAGCCGGTGCGCTATGTGGACGCGTTCTGCGCGGCGGGGGCGGATCTTCTCTGTTTCCATGCGGAGGCGGATACGGAGGAGAACATTACCCTTGCGCTTGAAAAGACCCGCGAAAAAGGCGTCAAAACCTGCGTTTCAATCAAGCCCGGAACCCCGGCCGAGGCGCTTGCGCCGTGGCTTTCCGATCTGGACATGGTGCTTGTTATGACCGTCGAGCCCGGCTTTGGCGGGCAGAGCTTCATGGCGGATCAGCTTCCCAAGATCCGTAAGGTTCGCGGGATGATAAACCGCGTCCGTCCGGAGATCGAGCTGGAGGTTGACGGCGGTATTGCCGCCGATACGGCGCCGCTCGTGGTGGAGGCCGGCGCCAATGTGCTGGTGGCCGGAAGCGCCGTTTTCGGAAAAACGGACCGCGCTGCGGCTGTCGAAATTCTTCGCTGTAAGTGAGAGTATAGAAAAATGGCTTTTTTTCCCGCATCCTTTGAAACCCTGATCGACCGCTTTGCGTCGCTGCCCGGCATCGGGCGCAAGAGCGCACAGCGGCTGGCTTTCCATATTCTGGCTCTGCCGGAGGGCGAGGCGGAGGCGTTTGCAGAGACGATCCTGGAGGCCCGGCGCAGCGTGCATACCTGCCCGATCTGCCAGAACCTGACGGACGGCGAGCTCTGCCATGTCTGCGCGGACAGCCGGAGAGACCGCTCCGTCATCTGCGTTGTGGCGGAGGCGCGGGATGTGGCAAGTCTGGAGCGCAGCCGGGAATTCACCGGGGTGTATCATGTGCTTCACGGCGTTCTATCGCCGATGAGCCATATCGGCCCGGACGACATTCGCATTTCCGAGCTTGTAAAGCGCGTGGCCGACGGCGATGTGAAGGAGGTCATCATGGCCACAAATCCCGACACGGAGGGCGATGCCACGGCGCTGTATATTGCGCGCCTCTTGAAACCCTTTGAGGTGCGGGTCACCCGTCTGGCCTATGGCATCCCGGTAGGCTCCAATCTGGAGTTCACCGACGATGCGACGCTCATGCGTGCGCTGGAGGGCCGTCGGGAGATATAAAGCGTGGCTATTACACGCTATGAATGGGTATGATTGTATGGCCGGGTTCTCATACCGGGTCAATTTGCTGTAATACATAATAAAGGAGTAATTGAACTATCTATGGCACAAAAACTGAAAATTATGGCGCTTGGCGGTCTTAACGAGATCGGCAAGAATATGTACGTATACGAATACGGCAAGGATATTCTGGTCGTTGACTGCGGCATGGGCTTTCCCGATGAGGATATGTACGGCATTGATGTGGTGATTCCGGACATCGGCTACCTGATCGAGAACAAAGAGCGCGTGAAGGGCATTGTTCTGACCCATGGTCACGAGGATCATATCGGCGCCGTTCCGTATGTGATGCGGAAGCTCGACTGCCCGATCTATGCCACGCGCCTTACGGCCGGTCTTGTGCGGCTGAAGCTCGAAGAGCATAAGCTCGCCAACAAGGTCAGGATCATCACCCACAATGCGGGCGATGTTTTCAAGGTCGGTATTTTCCAGATCGAGATGATCCATGTGAACCACTCAATTCCCGACAGCGTCGCCGTGGCGATCCGAACGCCGATCGGCACGGTCATCCATACCGGCGACTTTAAGATCGACCTGACGCCGATCGAGGGCGGCGTGTTTGACTTCAACCGTTTTTCCGAGCTGGGGAAGGAGGGCGTGCTGGCGCTGCTTTCGGACTCCACCAATGTGGAGCGTTCGGGCTATTCCGCCTCGGAGCACCATGTCGGCGAAAGCATGGACGCGCTCTTCCGCGGCTGTGACAAGCGCATCATCGTGACGACCTTTGCCTCCAACGTCCACCGCATCCAGCAGATCATCGACTGCGCCGTGCGGTATAAGCGCAAGGTCGGCATCACCGGGCGCAGCATGGAAAATGTCGTCAGGATGGCGGTCGAAGAGGGGTATATGCACATCCCGGACGGCGTGCTGGTCGAGATGAACAAGCTCAATTCGCTGCCCTCCGCGAAAACCGTCATCATCACAACCGGCAGTCAGGGTGAGAATATGTCCGCGCTGTACCGCATGGCCTTTTCGGAACATCGGCAGGTGAAAATCGGCGCGGGGGATCGCGTGATCCTGTCCGCGTCCGCCATCCCAGGCAACGAGCGCGCCGTGACGAAGGTCATCGACGAGCTGTTCTGGAAAGGCGCCGAGGTCATCTATGACCGCTCCATGGATATCCATGTGTCCGGCCACGCCTGCCAGCAGGAGCAGATGATTATGATGGCGTTGACAAAGCCCCGGTTCTTCATTCCCGTTCATGGCGAGCACCGTATGCTGTGCCGCCATTCGGAGCTGGCGCAGGAAATGGGCATTCCGGCAAACAATATCATCATCGGCGATCTCGGTGATGTGATCGAGCTTACGCCGAAGCGCATCCGCAAAAACGGAACGGTGCCCTCCGGCCGAATCCTTGTGGACGGTGAGATCGAAGGCGGCGTTGAAAATGTCGTGCTCCGCGACCGTCAGCATCTGGCGCAGGACGGCATGATCGTGGTCATCATGACCATGTCCTCGCAGGACGGCAGCATGATCTCCGATCCGGAGATCATCACGCGCGGCTTTGTCTATGTCAAGGACAACACCGACCTCATGGAAGAAATGCGCCGCGTGGTATTTGAGAGCATCGATTCCTGCGAACGCCAGCATATTACGGACTGGGCCGGCATCAAGGGAAAGGTCAAGACGAACCTGTCCGGCTACCTCTATAAAGTGACCCGCCGCAGCCCGATGATCCTGCCGGTCATCATGGAGGTCTGAGCTCTTTCGGGAGAGGATACAGCATGAATATTCAGATTTTTGGAAAGAGCAAATGCTTTGACACCAAGAAGGCGGAGCGCTACTTCAAAGAGCGCCGCATCAAATACCAGTTTGTGGACATCAACCGCTACGGCATGAGCCGGGGCGAGCTTTCCAGCGTCAAGAATGCCGTGGGGATCGACGCGCTCAGCGACGACCCGGATGTCACCTATCTCGCCTACGATGCGGATAAGCTTGACAAGCTATTTGATTATCCCGAGCTTCTCCGCACACCCATTGTGCGAAACGGAAAACTGGCGACCGTGGGCTATTGCCCGGATGTCTGGAAAACCTGGGAATAAACGAAACGCCGAAGCGCTGACCATGCGGTCAGCGCTTCGGCCTATAAACAGAAAAACGCACCGCAAAAGCGATGCGTTTATCTTATTAAAAATCACAGCAGATTGAGGATCAGCGTCAGCAGGACAAAAGCCAGAGCGACCCACTTGGTCATCTTTGCGAGCTTGGCGTCCCAGGTCTTGGCCTTGGACTTGCTCATGAAGGTATCGGCTGCGCCGCTGATCGCGCCGGAAAGACCGGAACGCTTGCCGCTCTGCATCAGAACGACCGCCGTCAGAAACAGCTCGGTGAGAAGAAGAAGTATCGTCAAAACAATTCGCATCGGTCAGAATCATCCTTTTCCATAAAATCGCAAGATTGAATATACCATAACCGGACGGTTAAATCAAGTGCTTTTTCGTATTTTTGCGGAAGATTTGCGTTTTTCATTTCGCTTTTTGCGGCGGGTTGAGAGAATCGCCCGTTCAAAACCCGTATGGACGAAGCGCCGCACGCCATGTCTCCGTGAGCCGGTCGAGAGACCAGGAGGCGTTTGCGGGACTGGTGGACGGCAGCTTCACGGCGCTGCGTCCGGTCGTGGGGCGGAGGTAAGTGTTATATAATGTGTGCGCCTTGGCGCCGTTGCAGAAGATGCAGCGGATATTCGCCATGTTCAGGATCTCGGTAATATCGTTCGGAATGACGTTGGTTATGCTGGCGTCGGACGAGCCGGTGATGTCACAGGCGGCGATCACATCCCAGAGCGCGATGCGGTTTCGGAGAAGGAGAGCCTGTTTTTCCGGGATCGACGCGGGAAGCGGTTCGTTCAGAACCGCGGAAATGACTTTCCAGAAGCGGTTTTGAGGATGCCCGTAAAAAAACTGCGCTTCCCGGGATTTCACGGAGGGAAAGGAGCCGAGAATCAGAATATTCGACGCGGCGTCAAAAACGGGAGAAATGGTGTGAAGTTCCATGGCGGCCCCTTTAAAATCTGTCTGTTTGAAAGCACATAAACCGACAAGGGATAACATAGGATGTACCAAAATCAAACGGAGGTATGTTCTGTGTACAAATTCAAAGCCATACTTACGAGACACCGCGGGCTTCTGGGCTCCATAGCCCTTGCGCTTGCGGTGGTCGCTATTTTCTGGGTCGTCAACACGCCCACCATTGTCGGGGCCTCTGCCTCGGATCGCGAACTGCCCATCTACAACGTGAAGCGGGACAACAAAGCCGTCAGTCTGACCTTCGACGCGGCATGAGGTGATGTCAGAGTGCGGCACCATTTGCGGCGCTTATGCCTGCATGGCCTCCTGAAGCCGGGGCGCAATATCGGAAAATTCCTCCGGCTTAACTTTCAGCACGCGCCGGTCAAAGGTGAGGAAACCGTTCGTCTCGTCCTCCACATCGGATACCTGCGTGTAGATTGCGCCGCAAAGGCCTTTGGGGACGAGGGGGAGAAGCTGGTCGAGATATAACGAGCGCAGAGCGCGCACAAAGCTTTCCCGATCCGCGAACTTGCGGTAGCCGTAGGTTTTGTCAGGGTTGAAGCTGTGCTCCGGGAGCTTGCAGGCATAGCCGCCGAATTCGGAGAGAAGCTGAGCGCGAGGCCCTTTGCCCAGATGCAGTTTTCCGAAATAGATGTGCAGGCTTTCCAGATCGCTCCGATTCTGGTGAAACCAGCCGGAGGCGGCGTCGATGAAGCGCGAGCTGTCGAGCGCCCGCAGACGGTTGTAGGCCTCGTCGGCACAGAACTGCCCCCAGCCCTCATTGAAGATGGTCCACATACAGATGCAGGGATGATTTTGCAGATGCGCCACGGTCTCCTCCATAGCCTGGAGGAAGTTTTTCCGCGTTTCCGGATTCCTGTGACGGTACCGGTCGCCGCACTTCAAAAAGCCGAGGGTCGGCAGGGCGCTGTCAAGCAGGAAGCTGTATTCGCCGCAGTTCACCATGTCCTGAAAGACGATCATGCCGAGCCGGTCGCAGTCATAATAGAACTGCTCCGGTTCGATTTTGATGTGCTTGCGAAGCGTGTTGAAGCCGAGCGATTTCATGGCGAGGATATCCTCCTCGAACCCCTCCGGCGCGGCCGGCGTGTATAAGCCGTCGCTCCAATAGCCCTGATCGAGCAGGCCGTGGAAGAAGTACGGCTTTCCGTTGAGGCACAGGCGGGGCACACCGCGCAGAACCCTTATGGTGAGCGTGCGGAGCGCGAAGTAGGATTCAACACGATCCTCACCGCTGACAATGGTGAAGCGGTACAGGTGCGGATTTTCGGGAGACCACAGAATCGGATTTTTTACCCGGATATGAGCGTGGCCCTTGCGGAGCGGATATTGTCTTCCGTCCAGAAGAACCGTGCCGTTTGAAACGCCCGTTACCGTGAGGTCGGCATAGTCGGCGCCGGTTTGGATGGAAAGGGAACGGATATACTCCTGCGGCACGGCTTCGAGCCAGACCGTCTGCCAGATGCCGGATACGGGCGTGTACCACATCCCGCCGCGGTCAAGCTTCTGTTTGCCCCAGGGATGCTTGTGCGAGATGTCGTTCAGGGCATAAACGGCCAGCACATTCTCGCCCTCGCGCAGATGCTCCGTCAAATCGGCGGAAAAGGGCAGATAACCGTTATCATGGAGGGCAACGGTGGTTCCGTTCAGGCGTACCACCGCGATGCGGTTCACCGCGCCGAAATGGAGAAGGATGCGCTTTCCGGCCCACTCCTCCGGGACGGTAAAGGTGCGGCGGTAAATGATTTCCCTGCCGTACTCAATGGGTTCCCGGATCCCGGAGAGCAGGCTTTCCGGACAGAAAGGGACACGGATGGAAGCTTCCGTTTCCCCGGCATAGAATTCCCATTCGCCGTTCAGAGACATCCAGCTGTCCCGTTTCAGCTGCGGACGGGGATAGGTGTTCCAGGGTGTGCCGGACAGCGACTCTCCGGCGACAGAATAGAGCTTTTTCATGAAAATCCGCTTCCTTTCCTCCGTGTGTTATCCGTAAACCGTATCCTTATCTAAATTGTAAGCCAAATCCGGCGGCTGTCAAGGGGAAATCATACGGCGAAGCACTGGTAAAAGGCGATTGGTGCGCGGAAACACAAAAACTTTGCAGGGCAGGGGTTAATCATGATATACTGTAAAAAAGGTATAAGGGAGGCGAAGATATGAAGAGCATCTCAAAGACGGCCGCATCCATTCAGCCGTCGGCTACGATGACCATTGACACACGGGTGCGTGAGCTGCGTCGCGCCGGGATTTCCGTTTCGGCTTTTGGCGGAGGGGAGCCGGATTTTGTTGCCGCGGATGCGGTTCTGGAGGCCGGTATTCAGGCGATTCGGGACGGAAACACCAAATACACACCGGCGGCCGGAACGCCCGAACTGCGTCAGGCGGTAGCGAAGCGGCTTTCGGATGATTACGGCCTTGCCTATAAAGACAGCCAGATCGTGATTACGCCCGGGGGAAAATATGCGATCTATACCGCGCTGCGTGTGCTTCTCGATCCCGGCGACGAGGTCATTCTCCCGGCGCCGTTCTGGGTCAGCTATGGCGAGCAGATCCGCATGGCGGGAGGCGTCCCGGTCATTGTCCACGCCCCGGAGGAAAGCGGCTTCAAAATTACGCCGGCCCAGCTCACAGCGGCGGTAACGGAGAAAACAAAGCTCTTTATTCTCAATAACCCCGGCAATCCGACCGGCGCCGTGTATGACAAAAACGAGCTTACGGCGCTCGCGGAGGTTTGCCGTGGGAAAGACCTCTATGTCCTTGCCGACGAGATGTACGCAAAGCTCCTGTATGACGGTGTGGAATTTACCAGTTTCCCGACGCTGAGCGAGGACGCGTTTGCCCGCACGATCCTGATAAACGGCGCCTCGAAAGCCTACGCCATGACCGGCTGGCGCATCGGCTATGCCGCGGCGCCGGAGCATATCGCCAGGGCAATGTCGTCGTATCTGTCCCAATCGACCGGATGCGCCTCGTCGGTCAGCCAGGCGGCGGCGGCAGCGGCGTTCTCCGGGCCGCAGGATCATGTCGAGCATATGCGCGCAGCCTATGAAGAGCGGCGAAACTACCTTGTCCGCCGCATTCGGGCCATGGACGGGCTTTCCTGCTCCGTGCCGAAAGGCGCGTTTTACCTGCTCATCCGCGTGGATGCGCTCTATGGCCGCACACTGGGCGGAAAGAGAATCGAAAGCGATATGGATTTCGCGCAGGCTCTTCTGGAGTCTGCCCGCGTTGCGGTTACGCCGGGCGCGGCCTTTGGTGCGCCGGGCTATATCCGCTGGTGCTACGCCGCGTCACTGGACGAGCTGAAAACCGGCGCGGATCGGCTGGAGCAGTTCCTCCGCGCATAAATCATACCGATAAAAAAGGAAGCAGACACGATTGTGCCTGCTTCCTTTACACAGGGGGAAAAATTATTTGGAGGCGAGGAAGGTGTCGTAGTCGTCAAAGACGCCGAGGCCGACCAGTGCAGTCCAGCGCTCACCGGACTGGAAATTCTCCTCGGTCATGGCCTCAAACTCGGCGTTGGTCGCCGTCTTGACATCATCGGGAGCGAAGGTGTCGTTGGCAAACGCGTCCAGGCAGTACTGGCGATAGCCTTCAAAGTCGCGGGGATAGTCCGTGCCGGCGGAGGGATAATACTGAACCTCGGGGGGCGCGGAGGCCTCGCCGGAGGCTTCACCGGAGGCATCGCCCTCAGGCGCGGCGGCCACAGCGGGGGCGGCAGCGGGAGCTTCCGCCGGTGCGGCGGCAGGCGCTTCCGCAGGAGCAGCGGCAGGAGCCTCAGCGGGGGCAGCGGCCTCTTCCTTGCTGCCGCAGGCGGACAGCAGGCACGTGACCATCATCAGAGCCAGAATCAATGCAAGCGTTCTTTTCATAATGTCCTCCATAAAAGTTATGTTTTTGAACTTGCTGTGTATAACCTAACAGCTTTGAAAAGCGATTACAATGTCGGCGGAATGAACAGCACAAAACGGGCGCAAACAACACAGGAATCTGAACAAAATGAAATCTTATACGCGGAGCAGCCGGCGGAAACCGACGTCTCCGCCGGGATACAGCGTGCTACTCCAAAAGCGCACGGAGGTTTTCGGAAAACAAATAGGTGATCTCGATACGCCGGTCTTCAAAGACGCGGATGCTTTTCACGGTCTGCGCCAGCGTGGCGCGGTCGAGGTTTGCGAGCTTTCCGCCAGCTGCCAGTTCCTCCGCCCAGGAGGTAACCGGTATTTCGCCGGTATCGGGAACCTGCGCCTGTGAGATCTGGCGGCAAAGAAGCTCTTCCTGCCGGTCGTAATCCGCCTTGTAACGAAGATAGTCCTCTCTGCCGAGCATTCCGTCCTTATAGTCCTCATAGGCGCTCTGCTTGAGCCGTCGGATGCGCTCGAGGGCATGACGCAGGCGGCTTTGCGCGGAATTTGCACCGGTCGATGCAGAACGACAGAATTCATCGGCGCGTTTCTCCAGATCGGGCACCGCTCCGATGATGCGGTTCAAGTCGCTGAGAAGAATCGACTCCAGCGCATCCTGCCGAATGTAGTGGCTTGAACAGACGGAGGCGCCATAGCGGTGATACGACCCGCAGGTGTAGCTGACAAGGCCGTTTCGTGACGTTTTGCACATGGCTCGTCCGCAGTCGCCGCAGAACAGAAAACCGGCAAACAGGCTCACATGGCCCGTAAAATCAACCGGCCTTGCATTTTGGGCGATTTGCGCCTGCACGGTGTCCCACAATTCACGGGAGATGATCGGCTCATGCGTTCCGTCCACGACGATCCAATCGGAGGGAGCCGCTTTTTTCGCTTTCCCGTGCATGGCCGGGCGCTCATACCGGTTTGCAACCATGTTGCCGAGGTATGTCTCGTTTTTGAGTATCCGATGTATGGTCGCGTATGTCCAGTAACAGGTCGTTTCCAGCCTCTGCCCGTTTGAGTATCGCTCGCCCATGAGGCGCTTATACTCGCTGGGACAGGGAACGAGCTCTTCGTTCAGCTGCTTTGCGATCCGAATCTGTCCGATGCCGGAGGCCGCCATTTGGAAAATGCGCTGCACGACCTCCGCCGCGACGGGGTCGGGGATAAGATGATTCCGGTTTTCCGGGTCTTTCAGATACCCGTAAGACGCAAAGGCCCCGACAAATTCGCCGCGCCGCTGTTTCGTCCGGAAAGAGCTGCGGATTTTGGAGGAGATGTCCTTCGCGTACTGGGTGTTAAAAATGTTCTTGAGGGGAAGGAGTATATCATACGGCCCGCTCAGGCTGTCCACGCGGTCGTTTACGGCGATAAAGCGAACGCCGAGCGTCGGAAACAGACGCTCGAGGTAATAGCCCATGTCTATGTAATCGCGGCCGAAGCGGGACAGATCTTTGACCACCACGCAGTTGATCGTTCCGGCTTGAATATCGCCCAGCATTCGCTGAAAGCCCGGACGCTGAAAATTGGTTCCGGTAAAGCCGTCGTCGGTGTAATCCTCCAGAACCTCAAGCTCCGGGTGGAGGGAGCAGAAATCCGTGATGACACGGAGCTGGTTCAGAATGCTGTCGCTTTCGGGCTTGTCGCCGTCCTCCCGGGACAGACGCGCATATCGGGCGGTCTTATACATTGACCGGCGCATGAACCTTCATCAGATCCGAAACCACATCCTCCGCCTTGCGTTCGCCGATAAAAATCCGGATGACGGTATAATTCAAAGTGTTATCCACAGGTTTGTCCTCCGCTGAATACTGATTCATGGATATGAACGGGCGCCGCCAAAAATTCATGCTTCCCGGAAAAGTCTTTTCCGATCGGCTTGACATTCCAACATCCGTTCGCTATCATCCAGTCAAAGGGGGGCGATGAAATGGCGTTTGATTTTAAGAAAGAGTACAGGGAATTCTATATGCCGAAAAACACGCCGGAGATTGTGAATGTTCCGGCTGCCAATTATATTGCGGTGCGCGGCAAAGGTGATCCCAATGACGAGAGCGGTGAATATCAGCGGGCCGTGGGTATTTTATACGCCGTGGCGTACACGCTGAAGATGAGCGGCAGGACGGGGCACGACATACAAGGCTTTTTTGAGTATGTTGTCCCGCCGCTGGAGGGCTTCTGGTGGCAGGAGGGGGACGAGGGCTTTGATTACGGCCGCAAGGATCGGTTCCATTGGCTTTCCGTGATCCGGCTGCCCGGTTTCGTTACGCCGCAGGATGTTGCATGGGCTAAAGAAACCGCCGCCAAAAAGAAGAAACTGGATTGCTCGGCCGCGGAATTTCTGACGATAGACGAGGGCTTGTGCGTGCAGATCATGCACCATGGGCCTTTTGACGACGAGCCTTCGACGGTCGCGTTGATGGACGCGTATCTGAGGGAAAACGGATATGCAAACGACCTGAACGAAACGCGCCTTCACCATGAAATCTACCTGTCGGACGCGCGAAGGGTCCCCCCGGAGAAATGGAAGACCGTCATTCGCCACCCGGTCAGAAAAGCGTAAGGATTCTCTTGTGAGTATTATGAGGGAAACAGATTGTCCGTGCAAACGCACAAAATGCGAACGGCATGGCGATTGCGCTGCGTGCCGGGAACACCACGCGAATCGCAAGCGTCCCTGCGCCTGCGAAAGAAAGAGCGATCGAAAACGGAGAAAAGAACGGGGATAATATGCCGTCCGACAACGAACATATGAACATATACGCGGACTGGAATCCGTGGCACGGCTGTACCAAGATCAGTCCGGGCTGTAAGTACTGCTATGTCTACCGGCAGGATGAGATGTACGGCAGCGCCGTGTCGAGCAGCTTATGCCGGAAAACGGGTGCGTTTGATCTCCCGGTCAAGAGAAAGCGGGACAAAAGCTATAAAATCCCATCGGGGAAAATCGTGTTTACCTGCTTCACATCGGATTTTCTGCTGAAGGATGCCGATGAATGGCGTCCGGAATGCTGGCGGATGATGAAAGAGCGAAGCGATTGCTGGTTTTATTTCTTTACCAAACGCATCGACCGGCTGGAAGAATGCCTCCCGCCGGATTGGGGGGACGGCTATGAGAATGTTCTGATCGGATGCACCGTTGAGAATCAGGAAATGGCCGATTATCGTCTGCCGATCTTTCGGTCGCTTCCGATCCGGCATAAGTCGATCATCGTGTCCCCGCTTCTAGGACACGTGGACATCTCCGCCTATCTGGACGACAGCATCGAAGAGGTTTCGGTCGGAGGGGAGTCCGGCACGGAGGCCAGACCCTGTAATTATGACTGGATTCTGGATCTGAGACGGCAATGCGTGGAGCGGGATGTGCCGTTTCGCTTTCATCAAACGGGCGCCTATTTCATCAAGGATGGGAAGATGTACCGCGTGAAGCGCGGCTGGCAGCTGGCACAGGCGCGCAAAGCCGGGATTGATTACCGGATCGGAGACTATTTCATCCCGGAAAAGGCCGCCTATTGGCGGAAAACCGAATAAAAAACCGAACCACAGAGGTGGTTCGGTTTTTTTATGGGAAGAGGGTTTTGTTATTCCTGGAATTCATACTAGCATGTAAAAATATGAAGTTGACGAATGATGTTGTTAAAAATATAATGAGGACGGAATCAGCCGTTGATCTGCGTATAAAAGGCAAGCATACGCTCATAAAAGGCCTGTGCGGCCTGCGATTGATAGTGCCCCTCCTTGAAGGCAACACCGAGTGTTTTCTGCATTTCGGGAAATTCGTTGCGGAGGGGGATGCGAAGTACACGGGAGCCTTCGGGAGAATCGTTAAGCATTTCACTCACGCCCAGCGAGATCGAGCGCGGGGTAATCATGACGGCTTTGCCGATGGCGATGAAGTACATGGGCATATCGGTGCTTGTGCCCTCGTACATGATCTTCGGCTCGAAGCCGGACAGAACGCAGAGCTTGCGAATCACATTGTCCATATTGTAATTGCTGTTCGTGACAATGAACCGCTCATTTTGAAGCTGACTCAGCCGGAGCTCCGACGCACCGGCCAGCGGATGATCGGCGGAGAGCAGAACCTCCAGCTGATCCTGATACAAGCCCTGCCACAGAATCCCGGTTCCGACAAGCTGGTCGGTGGTGACGGCCAGATCGACCGTTCCTTTTTCCAGGGCGTCGATGGCCTGATCGGGGGAGAGCAGGTAGCTGTGGAAGGATACGTCCGGATAGTCCAGAAGAAACTGCCGGATGATGTGGTCAATAAAGGAATCCTTTGAGATGGCGATGCGAACATCGCCCTGTTCCAGCCCTGCCATCTCGCGCACGGCGCGGACGCAGTCGTCCAGCTGTCGCAGGATCGGCTCGGAGTCCTGTAAAAAACGCTGGCCGAATCGGTTGAGCGAGATTCGGTTTCCCTCGCGTTCAAAGAGGCGAATGCCGACCTCCTCCTCCAAACGGGCGATGGACTTGGAAAGGGCGGACTGGGTCATGTGCAGCGATTCGGCCGCACGCGTAAAGCTGCCCGTCTCGGCGACGGTGCGGAAATACATAAGCTGAGTTACATCCATAGCGGCATTGTCTCCCGATCATTGGATTCATGCAACCATCATACCACGTTTTTTCCCGGCTGAAAACGGCGAATCATATTTTATGCACAAGCGCGGCGGAAAACCGCGCAGGGAAATATAAAAATTTTTAGGAGGACAAACATGAAAAACTGGAAGAATTTGCTGGCTCTGCTCATGGCGCTTGCCATGATTTTCAGCCTGGCTGCCTGCGGCGGCAGCACCTCTTCGGGCGAGACAGCGGATGCGGCGCCTGCGGAGAACAAGGCGGAAGCGCCCGAACCGGCGGCGGAAGGCCGCTCTCTGACGGTCGGCACACTGGATGCGGCGGACGGCTTTGACCCAACCGTGAACTCCAACTGCGGCCTCGGTCTGCTGCTGGTGTATGACACGGTTCTGCACCGCGACCCGGAGACCGGCGCCATCGAACCCATGATCGCCAAGGAATATGAATACACCGACGACACGACGCTTGTCCTGACCATTCGTGACGACGTGTACTTCTCCAACGGCGAAAAGCTGACCCCGGAGGACGTGCTTTTCTCCCTTTGGCGCTTCGTCTATGTGAATGACCAGTTCAACTCCGGCTACAGCAACATCGACTTTGACAACTGCACCATCGACGGCAATGTTCTGACCCTGAAGCTTTTTGATTCGGCTCCGAACCTGCTGACCCAGCTTTCCAATGACCGCTGGGCATCCGTCCTCTGTAAGTCCTATGTCGAGTCCACCGGCGACGACGCCTTCTGGGATAAGCCCGTCGGTACCGGTCCGTATGTTTGCCTTGAGAACGTGGCTGGCTCTCATTCCACCTATGAGCGCCGCGACGATTACTGGGGCGATCTGCCGGAGGCCTCCGAGATCACGATCCGTCACTATTCCGAGCTGACCACCATGATGGTCGATTTTGACAACCATGTTCTGGATATCGCGCTGGACGTTGGCGAGACCGACTACAATCTCGCGATGGACGGCGGCTATGGCGACGATGTCATCGGCAAACTCTATCCCACCTATGATGTTCTGGCGGTGACGCTGCCCGAGTATGTGGAGCTCTTCGATAACGCCAATGTCCGCAAGGCCATTGCGCTGGCGCTTGACACCGAGTCCATTACCCGCGCCGTATACGGCGATCTCGGTACCGTGGCTGACTCCAGCCTGATCCCCGGCGTTCAGTATTACAAGACCATCGGCGTGAATGAGTATGATCCGGAGCAGGCCCGCCAGCTTCTGGCCGATGAGGGCTATGCGGAGGGCGACATCCAGCTTCTCTGCCTGTTCCCGTCCATGCCGGCAAACGAGATGACTGCCACCATCCTGCAGGCGCAGCTTGCGGAGATCGGCATCACGGTGAATGTGGAGTCCGGCGACTTCGCGACGGTCATTCCCCGACTCATGAACAACGAGTGCGAGCTCGGCCTGTTCGGCACCGGCGGCGGCACGTTCACCGCCCTTGACATCTACAACACGGTTCGCGCCACCTCCACGAATGCGGCGGCCCGTGTGACCGACGAGGCCTTCAACACCGCCCTTGAGTCCGCCAGCGGCGAGATGGACGAGTCTCTCTGCGAGCAGTATTACAGCGAGGCCCAGGAAGCGCTGGCGGAAACCAACCGCTTCATCCCCATCGCCTATGCCAACGCGGCGAACCTCTATCACGACAATGTTGACAATGTGATCGGCACGGTCGCCCGGAGCGTCGGCCTGCGCTATGTGACCTTCAACTGAGTCATAAAATCCTGACCGTATACACGGGGGTCGGCCAAATCCGGCCGGCCCCTGATCTTTGACACGGGATTCCCGCGCGGAGATCGAGGGAGGAAATCTATGCTTAAATTCATTATCAAGAGGATTCTCTGGTGCATTCCGGTGCTGCTGGGAGTGATCTTCATCGTGTTTGCCATCAACCGGCTGGTCGACAGCGGCGATCCGGTCGCGGCCCTGCTCGGCGGAAACTACACGCAGGAGCAGTACGACGCCAAGGCCGAGGAACTGGGACTGGATCAGCCGTTCTTCAAACAGTTTTACAATTATATCGTGGATCTCGTGACGGAAGGGGATATGGGGGATTCCTACATCACCAAGCGCCCTGTTTCGGTCGAGATCAAGGAGCGGTTTCCCGTTACCATCAAGCTCGCGCTTGTGAGCATCGTCATAGCGGTGGTGCTCGGCATACCGTTCGGCATCATATCGGCGACAAAGCAATACTCCGTCGCGGATTATTCCGTTACGACGCTGTCACTTATTTTCGCCGCCATGCCGGGCTTCTGGCTTGCGCTCATGCTGATGCTGCTGTTTGCGCTGAAGCTGAAATGGTTCCCGGCCTCCGGTCTGGGCGGGCTGAAATACTGGGTGCTCCCGGCGCTTGCCTCGGGCCTGTCCTTCATCGCGACGATCACCCGTATGACCCGCTCGTCCATGCTGGACGTCATCCGGCAGGACTATATCCGCACGGCGCGTGCCAAGGGCTTGTCGGAAAACAAGGTCATCACCGGGCACGCGCTGAAAAACGCGCTCATTCCCATTATCACAACGATCGGCTTCCAGTTCGGCATTCTCGTGTCCGGCTCGGTCATCGTGGAGACGATTTTCTCCTTCCCCGGCCTCGGCACCCTGATGATGACGGGCATCAACAACCGTGACTACCCGGTCATTCAGGGCTGTGTCATCGTTCTGGCCGCCCTCATCTGCATCATCAATCTGGTGGTCGATATTGCCTACGGCTTTGTTGACCCGCGCATCATGTCGCAGATGACCGGCGGAAAAAAGAAAAAGAAAAAAGCGTCCCACACGCCGGCAAAGGAGGCGGGATGATATGAACAAAAAGAAAAAGGCTTCCGAATTGACGGCGATTACGACCGACAACCTTCGCAAACGCAGTCAGTGGAAGGACATCTGGCGCCGCCTGTCCCGGAACAGACTGGCCATGTTCGGCATGGTGCTCGTGCTGATCCTCATGGTGGCGGCGATTTTCGCCGAGCAGCTCGCCCCGTATGATCCGACGAAGCAGGATCTTATCAACAAGCTGCAAATGCCGAGCCGCGAGCATCTTCTCGGCACGGACGATTACGGCCGTGACATTCTCAGCCGCATCATCTACGGCGGACGCATCAGTCTCCTGGTGGCGGTTCTCGCCATCGCTTTCGGCCTGGTGGTCGGCGGCGTTCTGGGCGTCAGCGCCGGATATTTCGGCGGAATATATGACGGTACGGTCATGCGCCTCATGGATGTCATGATGGCCATCCCGGGCTTTCTGCTTGCGGTCTGTGTTTCCTCGGCGCTGGGTACGGGTGTGCAGAATACGGCGATCGCGATCGGCATCGGCTGTGTTCCGGGCTACGCCCGCCTGATGAGGGCGCTGGTGTTGTCCATACGCGATCAGGAATATGTGGAGGCCGCGCGCATTACCGGCTCATCCGACGCGCGGATCATGCTGAAGCATATCGTCCCCAATATTCTGTCTCCGATCATCGTCGAATCGACACTGCGTATCGGCGCGTGTATTCTGATGATCTCCAGCCTGAGCTTTATCGGCCTCGGTGTGCAGCCGCCCGACTCCGAGTGGGGCAGTATGCTTTCCGCCGGACGGCAGTATATCCGCAGCTTCTGGCCGATCGTCACGTTCCCGGGCCTTGCCATCATGGTTACGCTGTTTGGCTTTAACCTGTTCGGCGACGGTCTGCGTGACGCGCTCGATCCGCGGCTCAAGAGATGAGGGAGACGCCTATGAATCTTTTGGAAATCAAGGATCTGACGATCCATTATCTGACCGACGACGGAGAGGTCTGCGCCGTAAACGGCATTGACATCGCGCTTGAACCCGGCGATACGCTCGGCTTGGTGGGGGAGACCGGTGCGGGAAAAACCACAACCGCGCTCGGTATTCTGGGACTTGTACCTGATCCTCCCGGTAAGGTGCTCTCGGGGGAGATCCTCTATAAAGGGGAAGATCTGCTGAAAAAGAGCCGTTCCGAGATGCAGAAAATCCGCGGCGGCGAGATATCCATGATCTTTCAGGATCCCATGACGGCGCTGAATCCGGTTCTGCCCGTTGACCGCCAGATCGCGGAGGTCATTCAGCTCCATGCCAAATGCGGCAAGGTCGAATCGGTTCGCCGGGCGCTGTCCATGCTGGAGCTTGTCGGCATCCCCGCCGAGCGCGGCAAGGATTTCCCGCATCAGTTTTCCGGCGGCATGAAACAGCGCGTCGTCATTGCCATTGCGCTCGCCTGCACACCGTCGCTTCTGATTGCCGACGAGCCCACCACGGCCCTGGACGTCACCATTCAGGCACAGGTTCTCGACATGATGAAGGAGCTCAAGGAGAAATCCGGCACGACGATGATTATGATAACGCACGATCTCGGCGTTGTGGCGGAAACCTGCAACAAGGTGGCCATCATGTATGCCGGTCAGATCGTGGAGCTCGGTACGCTGCGGGATGTGTTCAAGCATACGGCTCATCCCTATACACAGGGGCTTTTTGATTCCATTCCCACGCTCACAGGCACGGAACGCAGACTGAAACCCATCATCGGCCTGACGCCCGATCCGGCGGATCTGCCGCAGGGCTGCTGCTTCGGGCCCCGCTGTCCGAGGGCCACGGAGCGCTGCCGTGACGAACGGCCGGAGATGCGCGAGATCGCGCCGGGACACTGTGTGCGGTGTCATTATGCGGAAAGCGAGGTGACCGTTGATGGCTGAACTGCTGCGCGTTGAAAACCTGAAAAAGCATTTCAAGACCCCCGGCGGTATGCTTCATGCCGTGGACGGTGTCTCATTTGCCATCGAAGCCGGAAAAACGCTCGGCGTCGTCGGCGAGTCCGGCTGCGGTAAGTCCACGCTCGGACGCACGGTGCTGGGGCTCCATTCCGCGACGGACGGGAACGTGATTTTTGAGGGACGGGACATCACAAATCTCGGGAAACGGGATCTGCGTCTCCTGCACAGGGATATGCAGCTCATTTTTCAGGATCCGTTTTCCTCGCTGAATCCGCGTCTGTGCGTGTCCGACCTGATCGCGGAGCCGCTGAAAACCTACCATCTGACAAAATCCAAGAGGGAACGGCAGGATCGCGTCTTTGAGCTGATGGACACCGTCGGGCTTGCGAGACGTCTGGCCTTTTCCTACCCGCATGAGCTGGACGGCGGACGCCGTCAGCGCATTGGCATCGCCCGGGCGCTGGCGCTTGAACCGAAGTTCATCGTCTGTGACGAGCCGGTTTCCGCGCTCGATGTCTCGATTCAGGCGCAGGTTCTGAACCTTTTGCAGGATCTGCAGGAGGAGCATGGCCTGACGTATATGTTTATCACCCATGACCTGTCGGTCGTGCGCCATATCTCCGACGAGATCCTGGTCATGTATCTCGGCACGGTTGTGGAGCGGTGCGAGGCGAAAGAGCTGTTTGTCAACCCGCTTCACCCTTACACGCGGGGCCTGCTGTCGGCCATCCCGAACGTCGATATTGATGCGCCGCGCAAGCGCATCATCATGCAGGGCGAGCTGTCCTCGCCCATCGATCCGCCGCCGGGCTGCCGTTTTGCCAATCGTTGTCCGTACGCGGAAGCCGTGTGCCGTGAGGAGAGCCCGGCGCTTCGGGATATGGGAGGCGGCCATTTTGCGGCCTGCCATTGTCTTCAAAAAGCAAACCAAACAGAAGGAGAAAACGAATGATAAAACGACGCGCACTCATCATGTATGCGACGATGACAAAAAATACCGAGAAAGTCGCCACCTGGTTCAAGGAGACTTTTGAGGAATATAACTGGGAAGTCACCTTTATCCGAATCAAGAACAATATGGACTGGACGCCCTGGGCGGGACAAACCTATTTCGATGACTATGACGTGGTCTGCCTCGGCAGCCCTATTGTCGGCGGTTCCCCGCTGCAGGCCATCATCAAGGCGTTCAGTTTTGGCGGCGGCGGTGCGCTCGAAAAGAGCGTGCAGGATAAGCTGGACAGCCACGCCGATGACGCCGCGATGGAGGCGGTTTCCGCAGGCGGCGTCTGGCGTAAGGAACGCGCTCCGTATCCCGGTATTTTCAACAAGAACTGCCACCGGCCCTACGGCATTGTGTTCTCCACGTACGGCGGCGGCTTCTACGGCTCCCGCGAATGCGGCGGCGTTCTTGCGATGCTGGAGCTGTATCTGCGAAACTATGAATGTGACATCGTGGGCAAGTTTGCCTGCGGCGGCAGGGAGACAGGCCCGGCGGGATATGACGTCGGCGTGAAGCCCAAGGCCGATTTCGTGCCCGGCCCGAAGGGCAGGGATATGCCTGACGCGGATGTATGCGACGCCGTCATGTACGAGATGGCGGACGGCACGCAGAAGCCCGGCACATATTTCTTCCACTACAACAACAACGCAAAGCCCGGCCCGCGGGAAGAGGCCAAGGCCCGTGCGTTCATCGCGGACATCGTGGAGGATTATTTCATGACCTATGACGGCGAGCCGTTCCCGGCGTTCTCGCAGGTCATTTCCATCAGTTGAGGAGACAGATATGGCAAAATATCAGACTTTTACGCCCGGCAAATTCTTTGACTGGGAACAGCCCATGGTGCAGGAGCGCATAGACGCTTTTGCCGAGTATGAACAGAAGCCCGGCGGCGAGCTTTTTGAAGAAAAAGTTCTGACCGAGGAGGAGATCGTCCGGCATAACAAGATGTGCAATCTGTACGACCCGCTGTATACGGATACGGAATATGCCCGCGCACACGGCCATCCCGGCTGTCCGGCGCTGCCGGGGCTGTTCTGTATGCCCGGCCATCCCTGCGCGCCGATCCCGAACTTCCCACATAATATGGGCGATCGCTTTTTCTACACCGCCATCGGCGGCGACCTGCGGTATTCAAGGCCCATTTACGCCGGCGACAAGATCCTGACCTACGCGGCCAAGGGAAAATTCTGGGAGGCGACCGAGGACGGCGGCCATATCCGCAAATGGCGCATCCGCTCGAGCTGCCAGTGCACCGATGAAGCCGGAAATCCCGTGGGCAGCGGCGATTATGACATGATCGACAGCTACACGAAGATTGTGGACGGGTCCGCGGTTCCGTCCCAGTCGGAGCAGCTCGCCGAGTGGACGGAGTATTATCCCAAGGCGCACTACACCACCGACGAGGACTACGCCTATATCCGCAAGCTCTGGAGCGAGGAGGTCATGCGGGGCGATGAGAAGCTGTACTGGGAGGACGTGCCGGAATCCGGCGATATTCCCGGGATCTGCTCCGACGGCCCGCTGACCTATATGCATATCGTGTGTATGCACCCGGCGCCCATTGAATTTCTGTTCACACGCGAGGAGCTGTCCGACCCCAATTATACCGCCGACCTCTACCGGGATCAGTACGGACAGTACCTTGACCAGACGGCGCTGCACTACGGCGGACGGAATATCCCCGGCAGCCGCTGTGTTTTCTATAATCATACGCTGGCCTATCTGCTTCAGCGCGTGGTTACGAATTATATCGGCGATTACGGCCGCATCTCGCGCCTGCAGTGGGAGCTGTTCCCGTTTTCCCGCGAGCTGCAGACGAACGATGTCGGCGCCGCCACGCTGGCAAAGGTGCCGTACATGAAGGGAAAAAGCTCCCTGCGCCACGGCGGCGAGGGCGATACCTGCATCGGCCATGGCTATATCACGGGGAAGCGTATAGACGAAAACGGCGACCATGTGGTCGAGTTTGCGGTCTGGGGAGAGACTCTGGACGGCGACATCATTCAGGTCTGCGAGATGGAAGCGGTACTGCCGTCACGCGAGGCGGAATAAAGGAGGAAATATTATGGCGAAAAGAAAAGCGCTGGTAATCTATGGCAGCATCACCGGAAACACACAGATGATTGCGAAGGCCTTCGGCGAGGTGTGCGAGGAATACGGCTTTGAAACCGATCTTGTCAAGATTGATCCCCGCCGCGACTGGGAAAAAGAGCCGGTATTCACCGAGGATTATGACCTCATCTGCCTCGGCAGCCCGATTATTGCGGGCCTGCCATATAAGGAGGTCAGTATGCTCATGGGCCTGCAGGGCAAGAAGCAGCTCTATCGCAACCGCGCGATCTATGATAAGCTCATGGACATGAAGGCAAAGGGCATCCCCTTTGCACCGGGCGCTTTTGAGGATCCCACCGAGGATCCGGAGGCCTATCCGCATCCCATGGCCCATGTCCTCACCGGCATTCCCGGCCTTGTGACCCCGGCGACCGGCACGGGCTATCCCGGCGCCAAGGGCGAACGGAAAAAGACCATTTACGGCGTGGTGTTCTGCACCTACGGCGGCAGCGGTGTCGGCCCGGAGGAGTGCTACGGCACGCTGGATGTCATGGTCGAGTTTCTGCGCGTGAACGGCGCCCGTACCGTCGGCAAGTTTGCCTGCCCCGGCAAGGAGCTTCGTCACGGCTCCGTGGATAAGCTCGCGAACCGTTTCAAGATGAACATCGACGACGCGCAGGCGCTCATGCAGCGCTACAAGGAGAATCCGGACACCGACGAGTTCACGGCGATGTCCGAGAGCGACCGGAAGCTTCTGGCCGAGTCCGCCGATGTGAAGGATGAGGACAGCTTCGGCGTTGGGGCGGATATGATGGTTCAGAATGATCCCATGGGCTGCGGAAAGCCCGGCAGCGTGTTCTGGCATTACGATTTCCAGCGCCGTCCGAGTGAGCGCGATGTTTTGAAGGCGAAGATCTTCCTGTCGGAGCTGATCGAGGATCACTTTCTGACCATGACCGGCGACCCCCGTCCGCCGTATTCCATGTATACCTCCATCTGCTGAGTGGCAAAACAAACATGGGACAGTCGAAAGGCTGTCCCATGTTCATGCAAAAAAGCCGGTTTTTCCATAGCCGCATCCGAACATCAGCATGGGGTAACGAGGATACGCAGGAGCTGATCGATATTCTGGCGAAGTATGACGTGAAAGCGACTTTTTTCCTGGTGGGTGAGTGGGTTGATAAATACCCGGAGAGCGTGCAGGCGCTGTGGGATGCCGGTATGGAGATCGGCAATCACTCCAACGACCACCCGCACATGGCGGAGCTGACCGAGAAAAAGATTCTCGATGAGGTCAGCGCGTGCAATGAAAAGATCGCTGCCATCACCGGACAATCGCCGACGCTGTTCCGATGCCCGTATGGCGAATACGATGACGAGGTCATCACGACCGTCAACGGAATGGGGATGTATCCTATCCAGTGGAATGTGGAGCGTTCCCATACAAGGGAAAGGTGCCGGGAAAACAGAAAAAAGAAAACGTATGACACACGGGAGCGGTTGTTCCCGTGTGTCATACATTCCAGAATATTTCGGCGAGGTTGTCGCCCACTTCGATCCGGCGGATAAACAGCGCGGCGACCAACTTTTTTTCCTCAAAGGAGAGCTTAGAAAAGATCAGCTTTTCAGGCAGGTGTGGGCGGCATTGAACCCGCTTTTCTTCCTCCCGGATCGCCTGCCGCTGCCTTTCCAGACGGGCAAGCGCACGGTGAAGATAGTCGGCAGATAAATCCTCGCTTTCGGAAAAGGCGTCCAGCAGCCGATCGGTGCGGCGGTCTATCTCGTCAAGCCGGAGCCGGTATGTATTGTCGGGGGCTTCCGAAACCGGAGCATCCGGGCACGCGTCCAGAAGGCTCTGTATCTGCCGTGCGGCGGCCTGTTCCAGCTCGGTGAGGTCTGCGTGGACGGCGGCGCTGCATTTGGAAAGGTTATACCGGCCGCTGCAAAGCAGGTAGCGCGTATACTTGTCCTCCAGAACCTTGAGGCTGTAACCGCAGCGGGAGCATTTCAAAAGACCGGACAGCCACGAGTGCTTTCCGCTGCCTCGGCAGCCGATCTGCGCGTTGCGGGAAAGCTTGTTCTGACAGGCAAGCCACAGCTCCGGGGGAATGAATCCAACGCTGTTCAAAACGGAAACCGACTGATCTCGTGCGTCGGTGTATAGTTTCCGGGACTTGTCCCGTTTTCCGACGAGAAGAACCCCGTGGATGCCGTCAAAATTTTCGGACGGGGAGGTGATCTTTGCTCCCAGCGCCTGAAAATGCAGCCGGACGTCCTCGTCCGCCATAACATACACAGGGGAGTGGAGCAGCCGCGAGAGCGATACATTGTCCCATGTGTCACGGCGCGGCGCATGGATGCCCCGATCATTCAATAACCGGGCGACGCTTCCGAGACTGGCCGCCGGTTTGGCGTATTCCTCAAAAATCAGCCGAACCACCGCAGCTTTTTCCGCATCGGGCGTCAGCATCGGGGCGCTGCGTCCCGTTTCGTCGCGGCAGCGGCCCAGTGTGAAACCGTAGGGGGCGGGCCCTCCCGGCCATGAACCGAGCATGGCCCTTCGATAATAGTTATCCCTGACGCGCTCCGCGGTGGTTTCCCGTTCGAGCTGGGCAAAGACCATGATGATGTGGAGCATGGCTCGTCCCATGGGGGTGGAGGTATCGAAATTCTCGTTCACCGAGACAAATTCCACGTGGTTTGCCTGCAGCGTCTCCCAGAGCCTGCCGAAATCGGCGACCGAACGGGAAAAGCGGTCGAGCCGATAGACATACAGCTTCTCGATCCGACCGGCCCGGATGTCGTTCAAAAGCCGCTGAAAATCCGGGCGGTGCGTGTTTTTTCCGGAGTAGCCGCAATCCTTATAGACAGCCAGCGGACAGGCTGCGATTTTTTTACAAAGCTCGATCTGCCCGTCGATGGAGAGGCTGTTTTTCTTTTCAACGGACTGTCTTGCATATACCGCGCAGTTCATTCGTCGTTCTTTTTCAGGCTGAGCAGTTTCCGTCGGGAAAGCTGCTTCATGTCCTGCAGCTTCTGAATGCGCGCTTCCTTATCCGGGTATTCCGGATGCGTATTCTTGATGTTCATGCCCATCCCTCCCGTGGCAAGTGTATGTGCCGGGCGAGGAAAGAATGACCGGTTCCGCTTTTGAAAATATTTCGTCATTTCTTTCACGTTCATTTAACATTCCCGTAGTATACTGGGTGTATAAAAGGAGGAGGTTAGCCATGAAAAAGACGGATATATCCAGACGGGAATTTCTGAGAGGCACGGCCGCAGGTGCGGTGGGTTTCGCGGCGCTGAGTATGTTCGGGGTAAACGCCTTTGCCTCCGGGGAGGCGTCCGGCGCACCGGGCGGTGCTTCCGGCGGGCCCGGCGGCTTCAGCTTTGCTCAGGAGAAAAACGAAAACCACCTCATCTGGCAGGTCGGGGATTGGAAGATCGCACCGGATCCCATCCCGGAGAGCAAAATCACCGCAGAGTACGAGACACAGGTGCTGGTCATCGGCGGCGGCTACGCGGGCAACGCGGCCTGCCTGGAGCTGAACGAGGAGGGGTACAAGGTCATGGTTGTGGAAGCCCAGACCGAGGCCATGTACGAGCTTCGCGGCGGCGACGAGGGCGTTATCAACTCCAAATTCTGCCAGGAATTCTGGGGCGCGCCGGAGGTGGATCCCATCGAGTTCTATAACAACTGGATGCTCAACTGTCAGAACTACGCAAATCCCGAGCTCGTCATGAAGTTTGCCCAGAACGGCGGCGAATCGCTCGACTGGCATATTTCCCGCTGCACGGACGCGCAGAAGCAGTCGTGGGATGTGAAGTTCTGGTCTCACAACAACGAAGAGGTACGTCCTAATGTACTGGGAGAGATCGGCGGCCTCAAATTCTGGGCGCCGACGCTGCACCCGGATCAGGCGACGGTGTATAAGGCAAACCGTGCCTTCTGCGAGGAACAGGGAACGCAGTATTTCTTCAACTGCCATGCCGAGCACCTTGTAACGGATGCCTCCGGCGCGGTGAAGGGCGCGGTCATCTTCAACAACGAGACCGAGGAATACTTCCGGATCAAGGCCGACTACGTTGTGATCTCCACCGGCGGCTTCGGCTCGAATGAGAGCATGACCCATGATATGCTGGCGGATCTCGTCGCCCAGATGCAGGAGCAGGACGAGCTGGGCCAGATGGGAGCGGATCGGGACGGCTCCGGCATCGCCATGGCGGTGTGGGCCGGCGCCCAGCACGAGCAGTGCGGCGTTCCCACCATGGACGGCCGCCAGCCTTGGCTCACGGGCAATCCCGGCCTCACGGCGGCGCCCGGTCATCCTCAGGGCATCTGGCTGGACTGGCAGGGAAAACGCTTTATGAACGAGTTCTGGGGTACGCTGGAGCATCGCTGCTTCCCGACGCTGTTCATGAACCGCGAGCGTATGTACTGCATCTATGACGACAAGCTGCCGGAGACGATGCAGTATGTGGCCCCGGCCCATGGCTCGACCGACCCCGCGGACAGCACGCTTGCCACCATCCGAACAAAAATGGACGAGGCCTATGCAAACAGAGGGCAGAGCGCAGATATCAGCTCCGGCGAGATGGGCGGCTACAACATGATCACCTATGCCGGCGACACGCTGGACGAGTGCCTGAGCTATATCCCCGACATTGACGAGCGCGTCAAGGCAAATATCATCGAGAGCTGGGAACGCTACAACGAGATGGCCCATGCCGGGAGGGACGACGAGTTCGGCCGCGACCCCAAGGTGCTGTTCCCGCTGGATAACGGCCCGTATTATGTGCAGGTCATCGACAAGCAGGCGGGCATCGGCAATTACATGGTCACAGTGGGCGGTCTGTGGACGGACGGCGAGCAGCGCGTTCTCGGTTCGGACTGGAAGCCCATCAAGGGCCTGTTTGCCTCGGGCAATACCACCTCGGGCCGTTTTGGGCGCGACTACTTCACCCCGATGATGGGTGTTTCGATTGGTATGGCGGTCTGCCTTGGACGTGAGTGCGGACGCAGTATCGGCAAGACGATCCGGGGCGATATCTTCTACCCGGATGATCTGAGTTGAGGAGGAAATCATGGCAAAGAAGGAAATATCCCGCCGCAAGTTTTTGAAGGGTGCGGCCGCAGGCACGGCAGGCGTCGCGGCGGCGAGCGTCCTCGGCGTATCCGCGTTTGCGGAGCCGGACGCTGTCAGCTCTGCCAGCGTCACATCCGAAACTGAGTTCGGGCAGGACGTCGTCCGCGTCATGGACGGCGAGGGCATTACGCAGATCACGAATACGCTGTATTCCACGGGCACGTGGCGGCTAAAGCAGGAGCCGGTGGCGGAGAGTGCCATTACATCGGAGGAGACGGCGGACGTTCTGATTCTGGGCAACGGCTATTCCGGAGCGGCCTGCGCGCTTTGGCTGGCCGAGCAGGGATACAAGGTCATCGTGCTGGAAAACCAGGCAGAGGGCAGCTTCTCGCTGTTCGGCGGCGACCAGGCGGTCATCAACTCCAAGTACATTCAGGAGCATTACGGAGCACCGCAGATCGACCCGCTGGAGTTTTATCACAACTGGATGCTGAACACCAATAACTACTGCAACCAGGCGCTGTGCATGAAATTCGCGCAGTTTTCCGGCGACAGCTTCGACTGGCACCTCGGCCATGTGCCCGACGACGTAGTCAATTCCATGTTCGGCGCGCCGTCGTACTGGGACATGGAGAAGAAATCCATGCGCGAGGGGATGCTCGACAAGATCGGCGATTTGCGGTTCTACGCACCGACGCTGCGTCCAAGTCAGGCAACCGTGGCAAAGTATCACCGGGAGTATATCGAGAACGAGTCCGGCACCGGCAGCAGGCACATCTTCGGCTGCCACGCAGAGTATCTTGAACAGGACGCGGACGGAACGGTTGTCGGCGCGGTGGCCAGGATGAACGACACCGGCAATTACATCCGGGTTCGCGCCCAGTACACCGTTATTGCCACGGGCGGTTTTGGCGGGAACATGGAGATGGTGCAGGATCTTCTGCCGGATCTTCTGTATTTCATGCAGGATCACGACGCGCTCCACGCCCAGCAGACGGACCGCGACGGCTCCGGCATCGCCATGGCGATCCAGGCCGGCGCAAAGCTGGAGCAGGGGCCTATCCCCACCATGGACGGACGGCTGACATGGCTCAACGGCGGCCCGGGGCAGGGCGGCTCCCCGGGACATCCGCAGGGCGTGTGGTTCGACGGCTATGGCAAGCGCTTCCAGAACGAGTTCTGGGGCACCATCGAGCACCGGGGCTTCCCCAGCCTGTTCATGAACCGGGACACCATCTACTGCCTGTATGACAACGACCTGCCCGAACGCCTGCGTCACGTTGCGCCGGCCCACGGCTCGACCGACCCGACGGAGGGGAATATTTCGAGCTGGAAGTCGAAGCTTGAGGCGGCATACGCGGCGAAGGGCGAGGTCTATAACGCCGGCTCCGGCATTTATCTCTACGCGGGCGATACCGTGGAGGAGTGCTGCCGCTATGCGGGCATGAGCGAGCGCGTAAAGGAAAATATTCTTTCCAGCCTCGCACAGTATAACGAGTACGCCCACGCCGGGCGGGACGAGGAATTCGGCCGGGCGCCGGAAGTTCTTTTCCCGGTGGAGAACGGGCCGTTCTTCCTTCAGGTTGTGCAGGAAAATGCCCTGATCGCCAACTACATGGTCACGATGGGCGGCCTGTATGTAGACGGCGAGCAGCGCGTGCTGGGCGAGGAGTTTCTGCCCATCCGCGGCCTGTTTGCCACGGGCAACACCACCGGCGGACGGTTCGGACGCGATTATTTCACGCCCACGAACGGCGTGTCCATCGGCATGGCGGTGTGCCTCGGCCGCGAGTGCGGCAAATCCGTCCAGCGCCAGCTGGAGGGGTCAATTTGGTACCGCGAGGAGGCTGACCGCCCGAGCTACATCGACACCTCCGCCTTCGCCAGCGCCAGCGGCGAGGCCTCCGGCGGCCCGTCGTAACATTTTTGGAAGACCATTCTTGCTGTAAAAACCGGTCTGTGTTATCATCAAAACAAAGATATGATACATTAAAGGAGGAACTTTGCATGAAGAAAACATTCAGCCTCTTGCTCTGCCTGACGTTCTGCCTGAGCCTGTCTCTCGGCGCGTTCGCATCGGGCGAGGCAAGTGAAAACGGCCCCATGCCCAATATGTCCGCCGGCTCCGGCACGGCGACATACACCATTTCCGACGACGGTCTGGAAACGGACGACGCCCTTGTGAACATTGAGATGGCGGCGGGTGCGGTCGTCAGCGCGGAGGAGATCTCCGGCGTGCGGATCACCTCGACGGAGAATGCCGCGGGCGGCGTGGAATATACCGGCAGCGGTGATCTTACGATCGGCGGCGCGGCGGACAATTTCACGGTGACTACCTATTTCACCGGCGAGGAGCTCTCCTTTAACACGGTCATCGACCTGCGCGAGGCGGACGACTATGTCTGGGGCAGTGATTCGACCGGCGGCGTCGCGATCGCGGCACGCGGCAGCGGTGAGATGAACCTTGAAAATGTCTACGCTCTCGATACCGGCGTCGGCCGTTATACAGTGAGCCTTTCGAGCGGCACGACCATCATTAAAAACTCCTATTTTGAGTCCGTCGGCTGCAACGCGGAGTACTGCGATATGCCCTGGTTCACGGCGCAGCTCGGCAACGCCCGCAACCTCATCGCCTGCGGCACGCTGTCGGCCTACATCTACAACTCCACCGTCGCGAGCGAGGGTTACGGCTCCTGGAGCACGGACACCGGCGGAAACCCGTATGTTTTCTATCTCTATAACGGCGACGCGATCAATCGCTTCGGCGGCTACGGCACCTATGCCGATACCGGCCTGGAGGTGTTCATGTACGGTTCCCGTTTCGATTCCGCCGAGTACGGCGCGTTCTGCACGAACACCGGTATTCTGAATATCGGCTCTTCGTCGGACGCTTTGAAGGCGGAGGATGAGATTTTCCTCGCAAACCTTCAGGGACAGGAGCTTCCCGAGGATACTCCTTCGGAAATCGTGGCAAACCAGAACGCGATCGTGTTCCATGTTGTCGACACCATGCACAAGGCAAACCCCGACACGGGCGTTAAGGATTCCGCCGTTTCGGCGGCATGGACGACCACGCCGATCCTGAACGTCACAAACTCCGTGCTGTCCACGGTTGACGCCATCGCGGAAAGCGCGAACAAGTACCCCGTCATTCAGCAGGCGTGGCTCGATCACCTGAAGGGTGCGACCATTCTGTTCCGCGGCGCGTGCGGTGTGGCAAACCTTGAAAACACCGTGCTGGAGTCCTCGAACGGTGTGATCATCCAGTCCTGCGTCGATCTGGACGAGAGCACGATTCAGATCCTCGACGATGTGGCCACGGAGGATATTCCGGGCTGTCAGGTGAACTCCGTCAATAACGTCTGGGCCGGCAATATTCTCAACGAGGATTATCAGCGCCCGATGTACCTTGACTTTGTGAACACGGAGCTGACCGGCGCGATCATCACGACGGATAATACCCACTGGAACGCGCTCTTTGCCGAATACGCCGACGTGGCGTATGAGCAGGATGCCGCGACGGGTCTGTATGTCAACACCGCCGATCCGACGGAGACCGGCTCGAACTTCCGCGTGGTGGATCCCAGCAGCATCTACGGCTGGCTGTGCGCCTTTGAGGATTACGCGGCCGTTCGCGGCACGTTCCTGACGATGGACGCCGATTCGGTCTGGAACGTCACCGAGGCTTCCAACCTCAACGGCCTGACGGTCGAAGCAGGCGCGGTCATCAACGGTGTCGTCACGGTGGATGGCGTGACCGTGGAGGTGTCCGCGGGCGGCTCCTGGACGGGGGATATTGTCGTGACCCCGGCTCAGCAGGGCGCTTCGTCTGAGGAGCCGATGGCGAGCAACGGCTGATACGCTCCTGCACGGAAAACGTGCGATGCCCGGTTTCATCTGACCTTTCCCCTGTATGGGAACGCGATTCGCTTGACTGGAAAGGTTTAAGCGCGGATGAGATCTATAAGCGCGTTACGACGAACGTCGTGCCGGGCAGCATTGTGCTGTTCCACAACGCCGCCGATCACACCCCGGAGGCCCTTGCGGGCATCATCGAGTATCTGCTCGCCGAGGGGTATGAGATCGTGCCGGTTTCGGAGCTTCTGCTGACGGGCGAGTATGAGATCGACCACGCCGGCATGATGTGTGCAAAAGGCACGGCGTAAAGCATGACATACAAGAAAGAGCCTACTGATTTCCGATGGTCAGTAAGCTCTTTTTATTTGCTCCGCATCCGGTTGAAAGCTTGAAAGCTTGTCCGGAGGATGGTATAATTTCATCATAAAAATCTACGATACGGCAAAGGAGAAGCCGCATGACGTTCACCTACGATGCCCCGCTTTTGGAGTATATGAAGAAAAAAGAGAGGTCGACCATTGCCGTGGAGGTAATGTCGAGCCAGAATTCCGATTTTGAGATCACGGAGCTCTATATCCATCTCATCACGGACAAGCAGGCAGTCTATTTCAAAGAAAAAAAGGGTTTTCGTGGCGTCCCGACGGAGGCTGGCGAGGTGCTTTTGCCCTCGTACCGGCTGGATTTCGACGAGGAGATCCGGTTTCGTCTGAAAAAATTCTGGATTTTCCACTCCATTGAACAGACCGGCATCCGTCTTTGAGGACGAGAACCGTACCGTTTTATAAACAGGGCTTGTTGTCTCGTGACGGCAAGCCCTTTCACTTTGCCCGGGTGAGGTTACGGCCAATGCGCCAGAGCCTCAGCCGCTTTCACAAACCTCCGCACATCCTCCGAGGCGTGAATGCTGTAAAGCAAACCAAAAGGAATGCTGTAATCCCAGTTGACCGGAATCGAGACCAGACCGGGGTGAACCTCTTGCCAACACTCGATCGTAAGCAGTACATTTCCGGTTTGGGCGCAGCGGTTGAATACCGATAAGTCATAAAACAGCGGGGTATCTTCAATATGGATCTGCGGGTGATTTGTTTCGAGATCATGCCGGATCACATCATTTACGCCAGAATCGCCCGCGCTCACCATCATGAGTGTCTCGCCGTATAAATCCTCTATGTCGATACGGCTTTTGGCGGCAAGCGGATGTTCTCTTGACACCGCTATCATCTTTTTGTATCGTCCAAGCGGGAGAAAATTGCACAGAGACAGCCACGCTTTTGAATCGCAGACGCCGATCAGAAAATCAAATTTTTCGCCCAGCTTTCCGATTTCCGACAAAATGCCCTCGTGATTATCCTCGAACGGGACAAGGTGCAGCTTGTAGTCAGGAAAACTCTGATTGACACGATACCACAAATCCATAAAAGGTTTGGCAGGATTAAGCAACGAGGTGCCAACACAGAAGGTGGTGTCATAGGCGTGCATGGCCGCATTGGCGGCGGCAACGGACTTTTGGGAATAGTCAATCATAAACTTTGCATCCCGATAGATGACCTCACCCGCCGGTGTTAAACGCGCGCCCGACGCCGTCCGGTCTATCAGCTTCAGGTTCAGATGGCTTTCCAGTGCATTTATCTGTTTCATAACCGCCGTCGGCGAAATAAACAGATGCTTTGCCGCTTTGGTAAAGCTGCCGTGATCCGCAACCGCTATCAAAGTATCCAGCATGGCGTTGTACATGGTATCCCCTCAACATTTATAGTATAAACTTTTAGTTTATACTACCGTAACATATCGGATATTCTATGTCAAGAATTTCGATGGTATACTTTTGACAGAATCAGGACGTAGGTGCTGAAATGTCAAAAAATGGCCCGTCATGTGCTCGAGAGCCGATGTAAGATTTTGGGAGGAATAACCGAATGAAAAATGTATTGATTATTTCGGCAAGCCCGAGAAAAAACGGCAATTCCGATATGCTCTGTGACCGATTCGCCGGAGGCGCGGCTGAAAGTGGTCATAAGGTAGAAAAAATATTTCTGGCCTCCCGGCAGATTGGTTATTGCCGCGGCTGCGGCGTGTGCGGTTCCACGCATCAATGTGTGCAGAAGGATGATATGGCGGAAATTCTTGACAAAATGGTTCGTGCGGACGTGATCGTTCTGGCAACGCCCGTCTATTTCTACACGATGGACGGACAGATGAAAACCTTTATTGACCGTACCGTTCCGCGATATACGGAGATTACCGATAAGGATTTTTACTTTATCCTGACTGCGGCGGATACGGAAAAAGCAAGCCTTGCCCGCACGATGGAAGCGTTCCGCGGTTTTACGGAGGATTGTCTTTCCGGCGCGAGAGAGGCCGGCGTGATCTACGGCGTCGGCGCTTGGAAAGCCGGAGAGATCAAAGCAACGCCGGCTTATCAGGAAGCTTATGAAATGGGAAGGCGTGTTTGAGGATGGAATATGTAACCTTATCCAATGGCGTGATAATGCCGATTTTGGGCTACGGCGTGTATCAGGTCACAAAAGAGGAATGTGAGCGCTGCGTGCTGGACGCGCTGCGGGTGGGATACCGGCATATCGACACGGCACAGTCGTATTTTAACGAAGCGGAGGTTGGTTCTGCAATCAAGAAATCCGGCGTGCCGAGAGAGGAAATCTTCCTGACCACCAAGGTGTGGATCGAGCATTACGGCTACGAGCGGACGAAGGCTTCGGTGAGCGAGTCTCTCCGCAAGCTGAAAACCGATTATATCGACCTGGTTCTGCTGCATCAGCCGTTTTCGGATGCTTACGGCGCATGGCGTGCGCTCGAGGAACTGTACGACGAGGGAATCATCCGCGCCATCGGCATTTCCAACTTCTACGCCGACCGTATGGTGGATTTTGCGTCGTTCAACCGCATCAAACCCATGGTCAACCAGGTGGAAACGCATATTTTCAACCAGCAGAAAACCGCCAGGGAATGGGCGGACAAGTACGACATTCGACTGGAAGCGTGGGCGCCGTTCGGGGAGGGGCGCAAAGGCACCTTTGACAACCCGGTCATCGCGGCAATCGGGCAAAAATACGGCAAAACAACAGCGCAGGTCATGCTGCGCTGGCATATTCAGCGCGGCGTGATCGTGATTCCGAAGTCCACGCATATCGAGCGTATGGAAGAGAACTTCCGGGTGTTTGATTTTGCGCTGTCAGAAGAGGACATGGCGGCCATTGCCGCGCTGGACACGGCAGAAAGCTCGTTTTTCTCGCACCAGGATCCGGCCATGGTTGAGTGGTTTGTCAACATGGTGGAGGAGAGGAAGAAGCAGCAGGACTGCACCAAAGAAAAGAAATCGTGGTAAGATACCAAACGACCGCACGGGCATGGCCTGTGCGGTCGTTACTCTTTAAGTTCCAGGCGGTCAAATATCTCGTCGATGACGGCAAGGTAATCGTCCCAGTGCTTGGCTTTGATGAATTTTTTCCGATAGCCTTCACCGCCCTGAAACAGCTCCAGCATATAGAACCAGATCGCCTTCATGCGGTGCATGGCACTCGACCGGCTGCCGAATACGACCGGGTATTCGGCACACAGCGCGTCATGAAAACGCCGGTAATCCGCTTTGGAAACACGGCCGCCATGCAGGCGCACGAGAAGACCGGGGTCGGTGATGAGACCGCGTCCCAGCATGACGGAGCGAACGGTGGGATATTCCTCGCGGAAGCGTTGAATATCCTGACAAGTGAAGAGGTCGCCATTATAGGAAAGGGGAATGTCCGTGTTCTGCGTGGCCCATGAGAACAGATCGCGATGGACGCCGGGTGTATACATCTCCGTCCGCGTGCGTGCATGGACGATCAGGCGGTGAACGGGGTACTGATTAAAGAGAGGGAGAAGCGTTTTGAATTCGTCCGGGGACGAGACGCCGAGGCGGGTTTTGATGGAAATGTTCAGCGGGGCAGAGGTGTAGACCTTGTCCAGAAAGCGGGCTAGCTCGTCCGTATGCGCCAGAAAGCCTGCGCCTTTTCCCTTCGTAAACACCGTTCCCGCCGGACAGCCGAGGTTCAGGTTCACCTCGTCGTAGCCCATGGCCGCGATCTCCTCCGCCGCCCAAAGAAAATCCCCGGCGTTTTTACCGAGAAGCTGCGGAACGAGACGTAGTCCGGGGTTGTTTTCCGGGGCAAGCTCGCGCCGTTCCTTCGGCGCAAAACAGCGGTTCTGCGTGGGACTGATAAACGGCGTATAATATCGCGTAACGCCCGGAAACACGCGGCAATGGACGCGGCGAAATACCGCGTCGGTGATCCCCTCCAGCGGGGCGCATTCAAATTGCAGAGAACCATTATCCATAAGCCCAGTATACCACACACCCAAATGCCTGAAAAGGGAATCTTTCCGCTCAAAACACGCGGAAGATGCTTGCGCGAAGCAGGCGAAGGGGGTATAATGGAGAAAAATATTTTTTTATCAAACCAGGAGGACAAGGCATGAAAGAGATCTCCCGACGGAAATTCCTGAAGGGCGCGGCCGGGGTTGGCGTGACGGCGGCTGCAGCCGGGGTTCTGGGCGGCTTTGCGCTCGCGGCAGACGACCCCGATGCCGTGACCGGCGCATCCATCGCGGCGGAGGGAAATGGTTCCGGCGAGGCATCCGGCTCCGGGGAAGCGGCTTCGGTGGAGCTTCCCGATTTTCTCACAGCCCCTGAACCCATTGCTGACAATGAAATTTCTGAGACGCTGACCGCCGATGTGGTGGTTGTCGGATGCGGCCTTGCCGGCCTGATGGCGGCGCGCAGCGCGAGCGAGGCCGGCGCGTCCGTGATCGTGGTGGAAAAATCGAAAAGCTATAACTATCGCTCCGGCCAGTACGGCATCTGCGGCAGCACGCTGCAGAAGGAGAGGGGCATGGACTTCGACGGCAATGCCGCCGTAGGCGACCTCATGAAGGAGATGGGCTATCGCCCGGATCAGCGCCTTTGGAATTACTGGCGCGACTATTCCGGCGAGGCGTTCGACTGGCTTCTCGAACCGGCGGGTGATAATGTCGAGATCATTGATATGTACGCCAAGTCCTACGACCCGTCCAAGATCACGATCTGCACGGTGCACTGGCCCAAGCCGGATGCCTATGACCCGGCGGAGGAATTCAGCCCGACCTATCCCGCGGCGACGCTGACCTTCATTCCCGATCAGGGGAATGTTCTGGAGCTGAGCTATCAGCGCTGCCTGAACGGCGGTGTCGATTTCCATTTCGCCACCTGGGCAAAGCAGCTCATCCGCCCGGATAATACCGGCCGCGTGCAGGGCGTCATCGGACAGGATATGGACGGCAAATACATCAAATTCCTCGCGAACAAGGGCGTCATCATGGCGGCGGGCGACTATGGCTCGAACGAGAAGATGGTCTCCTATTTCTGCGGCGGACGCACCTATCCCACGATGTTCACCTCCCGCGACGCAAACGGCGCCACGACGAACATCGGCGAGGGTCAGTGCATGGGCGCCTGGATCGGCGCCAAGATCGAGGACGGCCCGCACGCGCCCATGACACATACGCTGGGCGGCGCGCTGGGCGTTGACCCGTATCTTCTCCTCAACAGCGACGGACGCCGCTTCTGCAACGAGGATGTGGCCGGACAGCAGCTTTCCTCGCAGCTCTATCGTCAGAAGAATTCCTGGGGCTGGTCGATCTTTGACGACAATTACCCCGATCAGGTGGAGCTCATGCCGTGCTCGCACGGCTCCGTGAACCACATTCTTCCGGCGGAGGATGTTCCGAACCTCAGCGGCGCGGTGATGACGATCGGCCGCTCGGCGATCACAAGCCGCGCAGCGGTGGAGCGCAGCTGCTATACGGCGAACAGCATCGAGGAGCTTGCCGCGATGCTCTATTCCGACGAGGCCGCGCAGAAAAACATGATCGCGGCGGTCGAGCGGTACAATGAGCTTGCCCGGAAGGGGCATGACGACGACTACAACAAGGCGGCAAAGCGTCTGTTCCCGCTGGAGAAAGCCCCGTTCTATGCGTCGAAGATTTCGGCGGGCAGTATGCTGGTCTGTCTCGGCGGCCTGAGCGTTGACCCGGACAGTATGCTGGTCGTGGATGACAACATGACTCCCATCGAGGGCCTGTATGCCGTCGGCAACAATATGGGCGGCCGCATCCTGCAGGATTATCCCGTGACCATCGCGGGCGCCTCCCACGGCACCTGCCTGACCTTCGGCTATCTCGTCGGCAGAAAGTGTGCCGAGTCGTAACATCACAGATAATCAAAACTCCCCGCGGATGGCAAGAGCCTGAAACTCTTCTCTCCGCAGGGAGTTTTTTCAGTTTGTAACGGTGTCGAACTCGCCTTTTCGCTGCCGCAGCATCAGGGAGGTGACGATCTCCCGCGGGTCGGCATGATGGTTGACGATCTCGTTGATGGCGTCCACGATCGGCATTTCCACGCCGTATTTCCGGGACAGGAGCAGCGCGCCGTCGAGGGTGTTGAGGCCTTCCACGACCATACCGACCTCGGCGATCGCTTCGTCGGCGGAAGCGCCCTGACCGATGAGAAAACCGGCGCGGTTGTTGCGGCTGTGCCGGCTCGTCGCCGTCACGACGAGGTCGCCGATGCCGGCGAGACCCGTGAAGGTCTGCGGATCGCAGCCCATGGCTTCCCCGAGACGGGAAATCTCCGCAATGCCGCGCGTAATCAGGGCGGCTTTGGCGTTGTCGCCGTAACCGAGTCCCTCGGAGATGCCTGCGGCCAGCGCCATAATGTTTTTCAGCGCGCCGCTGAGCTCCACGCCGGGAACGTCGTGGTTTGTGTATACACGCATAAATTCCGTGCTGAAAAGCTCCTGAATGACGGCGGCGTTGTGTTCATCGGTACAGGCCGAAACGATCATCGTCGGCAGGTCGATGGCGACCTCCTCGGCATGGGTTGGCCCGGAAAGCGCAATAATCCGGTCTTTCCCGCCGAGCTCGTTTTCGAGAATATCCGTCATGGTCATCAGCGTCTCCGCTTCAATGCCTTTCGCCACGCTCACAATCAGCGATTCGGAAGCCACATGGGGCTTTGCCAGCCGTGCCGTTTCGCGCATATACACGGAGGACACGGCAAAGACAATCACATCCGCCTCGCGGCAGGCCTCGTCGATGGCGCCCGTAAACGTGATACTGTCGGGCATCCGCATTTGCGGCAGCTTCGGATATGTCCGTGTTTCCGCCAGCTTTTGCGCTTTCTGCGGATCCGAGGACCAGACCGTCACCGATTCTCCTTTATTGGCCAGCAGCCGGGCGAGCGCTATGCCCCAGGTTCCGGCGCCCAGTATTCCGATTCGTTTCATTCTGTAACCTCTGCGCGTTCCGGTTGATTCCGGCAAAATGAATAAAATGAAAAATCGGAAAACCTTGAATATTCAAGGTTTTCCGATTTGGCGGAGAAGGAGGGATTTGAACCCTCGCTGCGCTCAACACGCACTACTCCCTTAGCAGGGGAGCCCCTTCGGCCTCTTGGGTACTTCTCCAAGCCGAACAAATGAATTGGACAGAACCGGCTCCGCGGTAATAAATGGCGGAGAGAGAGGGATTCGAACCCCCGGCCCCTTGCGGAGTCACTGGTTTTCAAGACCAGCTCCATAAACCACTCGGACATCTCTCCGCATTGCTAAAATATATTAGCACAGCCGGCACGGATTGTCAATCAAAACTGAAGATTTTTTAAACTAACTACTATCATATGGCCCGGAAATATGATACAATATTATGACACGACACTTTGGAGGGCAGGTATGATTACTGTTGAGAATCTTTCGCTGCAATACGGCAGCCAGGTTTTGTTTTCCGGTGCGGATCTGCAGTTTACCACCGGCAACTGCTACGGCATCATCGGCGCAAACGGCGCCGGCAAATCCACGTTTCTGAAAATCCTTGCGGGCGATATCGAGCCGACCAAGGGACATATCCACATTGATCCCAAGTGCCGGATGTCCGTGCTGCGCCAGGATCAGAATATGTATGACGATTATTCGGTTCTGGAAACCGTGATTATGGGCAATCCCCGCCTGTATGAATGCGGGAAGGAGAAGGACGCCATCTACGAAAAGGAGGACTTCTCCGATGAGGACGGCCTTCGCGCGGCGGAGCTGGAAGAAGAATACGCCGAGCTGGGCGGCTGGGAGGCCGAATCCGACGCTTCGCGCCTGCTACAGGGCCTCGGCATTCCCGTGGCGCTGCATCAGAAGCAGATGCCGGAGCTGGAGGGCCGTCAGAAGGTGAAGGTGCTGCTGGCGCAGGCGCTTTTCGGCCATCCCGACATCATCCTCATGGACGAGCCGACCAATAACCTCGATCTGGCCTCCACCGTGTGGCTCGAGGACTTCCTCATGGACTACGAGGGCACGGTTCTCGTGGTGAGCCACGACCGGTACTTCCTCAATAACATCTGCACGCATATCGTGGACATCGATTACGGCAAGATCCGGATGTATGTCGGCAACTACGACTTCTGGTACGAATCGAGCCAGCTGATGCAGAAGCTCATCAAAGACCAGAACAAAAAGGCAGAGCAGAAGATTCAGGAGCTGCAGGCCTTCATTCAGCGCTTCTCCGCCAACAAGTCCAAGTCGAGACAGGCGACCAGCCGCCGCAAGCTCCTCGATAAAATCACCGTGGAGCAGATGCCTGCATCGTCCCGCCGCTATCCCTGGGTCGGTTTCAAGGCCGCACGCGAGCCGGGAAAGGACCGTCTGTTTGTCACGAATGTCTCCAAGACCGTGGACGGCGTGAAGCTCATCAACAACGTCTCCTTCGTCATGAACCGCGAGGACAAGATCGCGTTCATCAGCTCGAACGAAAACGCGATCACCTGTATGTTCAAGCTGCTGGCCGGGGAGCTTGAGCCGGACGAGGGCGAGATCAAGTGGGGCGTTTCCACGACGCAGTCCTACTTTCCGCGTGATTTCAACGCCTATTTTGACAACTGCGATCTGGAGCTTATGGACTGGATGCGCCAGTTCTCCGAGGACAAGCGCGAGAGCTATCTGCGTACCTTCCTCGGCCGGATGCTGTTTTCCGGCGACGACGTATACAAGAAGGTCAACGTCCTCTCCGGCGGCGAGAAGGTGCGCTGCATGATCTCACGGATGATGCTCGAAGGCTCAAACGTCCTCATGCTCGATCAGCCCACAAACCATCTCGACCTCGAGAGCATTGCCGCGCTCAACAACGGCCTGAGCGCGTTCCCGTTCAACATCCTCTTCTACAGCCACGACCACCAGCTGACGGAAACCGTGGCCAACCGCATCATCGAGCTGACGCCCGACGGCTGCATTGACCGTATGTGCACATATGACGAGTATATGCACATGATGGGCCGCGACGTCAACGAGATCGTCGAATAAACACAAGGAATTGTTTACTATGCCTGATACCATTCGCATCCACGGTGCGAGAGCAAACAACCTGAAAAACATTGATATCGAGCTGCCGCGTGACAAAATGATCGTTTTCACGGGGCTTTCCGGCAGCGGAAAATCCAGCCTGGCCTTTGACACGATCTATGCCGAGGGTCAGCGCCGCTATGTGGAAAGCCTGTCCAGCTATGCCCGTCAGTTTCTCGGGCAGATGGATAAGCCCGACATTGATTATATTGACGGCCTTTCGCCGGCGATCTCCATCGACCAGAAAACGACCTCCCGGAATCCTCGTTCCACGGTCGGCACGGTTACGGAGATCCACGACTATCTGCGCCTTCTCTGGGCTCGGATCGGCGTGCCGCATTGTCCGAAATGCGGCAGGGAAATCAAAAAGCAGAGCATCGATCAGATCGTCGATCAGGTCATGGCCCTGCCGGAGGGAACAAGGGTACAAGTACTGGCGCCGGTCGTACGCGCCCGCAAAGGCGAACACATCAAGGTGTTTGAAGATGCGCGCCGCTCCGGCTTTGTCCGCGTCCGGGCAGACGGAAACATCTATGACCTGTCCGAGACGATCACGCTTGAAAAGAACAAAAAGCACAACATCGAGATCATTGTTGACCGCATCGTCATAAAACCCGAGGTCGTGCGCCGCCTGACGGATTCGACCGAGACGGCCATGGCCCTGGCGGACGGAATCGTCCGGTTCGATCTGGTGGGCGAGGAGCGCGAGCTGTCGTTTTCCCAGAATTACGCCTGCGAGGACTGCGGTATCTCGCTCGAGGAGCTGTCCCCGCGCCTGTTTTCCTTCAACGCGCCCTATGGCGCCTGCCCAACCTGCGGCGGCCTCGGAAAGCTTCTGCGCGTCGATCCGGAACTCATCATGCCGAACCCGAATCTCTCGATCCTGGACGGAGGCATCATGGCTTCCGGCTGGTCGAATGCCCGCGGCGATTCCATTTGTCGGATGTACTATGAGGCGCTGGGGAAGAAGTATCACTTTGATCTGCATGACCCCATCAAGAACCTCCCCAACGAGGCCGTGCAAGTGCTTCTCTACGGCACAAACGGAGAGCCTCTGGAGCTTCACTATGAACGGGGCAGCGGCTTCGGCACGCTGCGGCAGCCGTTTGAGGGCATCGTAAACAATCTGGAGCGCCGGTATAAAGAGACGCAGTCCGCCGCCGTGCGAAGCGAGCTGGAGGACTGCATGGGCGAGTATGACTGCCTCGACTGCGGCGGTGACAGGCTCAAAAAGGAAGTTCTGGCCGTGACTGTGGGCGGCATCAGTATTGCGGAGTTTTGCAAAATGCCGGTCACGGAAAACCTCCGTTTTCTGGATTCACTCACCCTGAGCGAGAAGGATGCCATGATCGCCGATCGAATCCTGAAAGAGATCCGCCAGCGGCTCAATTTCCTTGTCAGCGTCGGGCTTGGCTACCTGACGCTGGCCCGCGGCGCGGCGACGCTCTCCGGCGGAGAGAGCCAGCGTATCCGTCTGGCGACACAGATCGGCTCCGCGTTGATGGGGGTTCTGTATGTGCTGGACGAGCCGAGCATCGGTCTGCACCAGCGCGACAATGAGAAGCTTTTAAAGACGCTCCGTGACCTCACCGACCTCGGCAACACCCTGATCGTGGTGGAGCATGACGAGGACACCATCCGTGCGGCGGACTGGGTCGTGGATATCGGCCCCGGAGCCGGCGTTCACGGCGGAAGCATCGTGTGCGCCGGAACGCCTGCGGATATAATCGCGTGCAAAGAATCCATTACCGGGCAATATCTGAGCGGCGCGAAGCATATCAATATCCCGTCGGCACGTCGGAAGGGGAACGGCCACTATCTCTCCGTGCGCGGTGCGGCGGCCAACAACCTGAAACATCTCGATGTGGATATTCCGCTCGGGACCTTTACCTGTGTGACCGGCGTTTCCGGCAGCGGCAAGTCGTCTCTCGTGACGGAGGTCATCGAAAAGACCCTCGGCGCGGAGCTGAACCGCCGCAAGGTGAGGCCGGGAAAAAATGACGGGGTTTTCGGTTTGGAATACCTGGATAAGGTGATCGATATCGATCAGGCGCCGATCGGCCGGACGCCGCGCTCCAATCCGGCGACCTACACCGGTCTGTTCAGCGATATCCGCGAGCTGTTTGCGTCCACACAGGACGCCAGGCTGCGCGGCTATAAATCCGGCCGGTTCTCGTTCAATGTGAAGGGCGGACGCTGCGAGGCCTGCGCCGGGGACGGGCTCATCAAAATCGAGATGCATTTCCTCCCGGATGTGTATGTGCCCTGCGAAATCTGCCATGGACGGCGTTATAACCGCGAAACGCTGGAAGTGAAGTACAAGGGCAAAAATATAGCGGAAGTCCTTGACATGACCGTAGAGGAAGCATTAGAATTTTTCCGTAATCAGGCCGCGATCCACAGCAAGCTGCAAACGCTGTGGGACGTCGGACTGGGTTATATTCGCCTCGGTCAGTCGGCGACGACGCTGTCCGGCGGCGAAGCACAGCGCATCAAGCTCGCGACGGAGCTGTCCCGCCGCAGCACGGGAAGTACATTTTATATCCTGGACGAGCCGACGACCGGCCTTCACACGGCGGATGTTGCGCGGCTTCTGGACATTATTCAGCGCCTCGCGGATGCAGGCAATACGGTGCTTGTCATCGAACATAATCTTGACGTCATAAAATGTGCCGATTACATTCTGGATCTCGGCCCGGAGGGCGGTGACGCCGGCGGAGAGCTTGTCTTTGCCGGTACGCCGGAGGGCTGCGCGGCCTGTGAAGAGAGCTTTACCGGACAGTTTTTGAAGAAAGTGTTGGATTGATTAAGTCTATGAAGTTTGCGGAGCTGTTTTCTGAACTGGGAGCCAGTGAATCGCTGGTGACGTTTATCATTTCGATGCTTCCGGTCGTGGAGCTTCGTCTGGCGATCCCGATCGGGGCGTCCATGGGGCTGCCCGTCTGGAAAGCCGCGGTCATCAGCGTCGTTGGAAACATCCTGCCCGTGCCGTTCATCATCGCGTTCATCCGGGTGATTATGGACTGGCTGAAAACGATTTCAAAGCCGATGCAGCGCTTTGTCGCGTGGCTCGAAAAGAAGGCGACCGGCCCGAAGGCGGATCGTGTGCGTCGCTATGAGTTCTGGGGACTGCTCCTGTTCGTGGCGATCCCGCTGCCGGGTACGGGCGCATGGACGGGCGCCTTGGTCGCCGCGCTTTTGGATGTGCGTATGCGCCGGGCGATCCCGCCGATTGTCATCGGCGTTCTCGTTGCCGCCGTGATTGTCTCGCTCGCAACGGCAGGGGTCGTACATATTCTGGTATAAATTTCATGGAACAACCGTTTGAGAAAATCGAAGGCCATGTGGCCTCGGTCATATATGTCAATGACGAAAACGGCTATACCGTTCTGCGTATGGACGTGGATGACGGCTCGCAGGCGATCGTCGTCGGCTGCATCCCGCTGGCCGCTCCCGGCGAGGGGCTGACGGCATGGGGTACATGGACGCGCCATCCGACCCATGGCGAGCAGTTCAAGGCCGAGCATACCGAGCGTGTGATGCCCACGGGGGCGGACGCGATCTTCAGCTATCTGTCGAGCCGGGTCATCAAGGGCATCGGCCCGGCAACGGCCGCGATGATCGTCGCCAAATTCGGGGATCGTTCGCTGGAGGTTCTGCGCGATCACCCGGAGAAAATCGCCGAGCTTCGCGGCATGAGCCTCAAAAAAGCGGAGGCCATCAGCGAAGCCTTCCGCCGTCAGACGAGTATGCGCTCGCTGATGGAGTTTCTCGGCAGTGCCGGCATCGCGCCGATCTACGCGCTGCGTTTGTATCGCTATTACGGGGATGAAGCGCTCGATGTGGTGCAGGATAATCCCTATATTCTGTCCAGCGTGCAGATCGGTGCGACCTTCGCGGAAGCGGACACGCTGGCGCTCTCGCACGGCATGGACGACGATTCGCCGCAGCGCATCGCGGCGGCGCTGCTGTTTGAGCTGCGCCACAACAGCGATAACGGGCATTGTTTTCTGCCCGTGGACAAGCTGACGGCTGCCACGGCTCAGCTTATCAACGTGGAGCCGGAACGGGCCCGGGAATGTCTCGAGCCGCTTCTCGAATCCGGCGAGGTGATCATGGAGCCGGTGGCGAATGTCACGGCCTGTTATCTCGCGCACCTCTACGATGCGGAGGTGTATGTCGCCGACCGGCTGCGGGACATGGCCGGGTACACCTACGAAAAGACGCACGTCGATCCGGCGCTCGTCGTCGAGAAGCTGGAGGCCGAGCAGGGAATACGCCTCGCTCCGCAGCAGCGGAAAACGCTCGATATGGCGGCTTCACGCCAGCTCATTGTGATCACCGGCGGACCGGGAACCGGTAAGACGACCTCGGTTCGGGCGGTGCTGGCGCTGTTTGACGCGATGGGTCTTGAGACCATGCTGGCCGCGCCGACCGGACAGGCCGCCAAGCGCCTTTCGGAAGTCACCGGCCGCAGCGCCTCCACGATCCACCGGCTTCTGGAGGCGAGCTTTTCGCCGGAAACGGACAGCGTCTCCTTCCGCAAGAAGGAAGACGACAAGCTTCGCTGCGGCGCCTTGATCCTGGATGAGTGCTCCATGATCGACATTACGCTCATGAGAGCCGTTCTCGCGGCGATCGGCGCCAACTGCCGTCTCGTTCTCGTGGGCGACGCCGATCAGCTGCCGTCCGTGGGCCCCGGCTGTGTGTTCCGCGATATTATCCGAAGCGGCGCCGTGGATGCCGTTCGCCTGACGGAGATATTCCGCCAGAAAGAGGATAGTCTCATCGTGACGGCGGCGCATCAGATAAACCACGGTGAACTGCCGGATCTCAGGCTCAACAAAGGCGGCTTTTTCTTTCTGCGGCGGCGTGATGCGGAAGCGGCGGCGGAGACGATCGTCTCGCTCTGTCATGAGCGCCTGCCGAAGAATATGCACATTCCGCCGAGCCAGATCCAGGTGCTCACCCCGACCAGAAAAGGCCCGGCCGGTACGGAAAACCTGAATAAGCTGCTGCAAAATAAGCTGAATCCCCCGATGCAGGGGAAAAACGAGTTTACATACGGAACCCGTCTTTTCCGCGAAGGCGACCGGGTCATGCAGATTCGGAACGACTACGATATACTTTGGAAAACGGACACGCTGGAGAGCGGATACGGTATTTTCAACGGCGACATCGGCCACATCCACAGCATTGATCCGGCCGCGGAAACCATGCTGATTGATTTTGACGGCCGTATGGCGGAATATGTCTATGAACAGGCGGCGGAGCTTGACCACGCGTGGGCCATGACTGTTCACAAATCCCAGGGAAGCGAATACCGTGCGGTGGTGCTGGCGGCTTCCAAAACGCCGACCCAGCTGATGTACCGCGGCCTGCTGTATACGGCCGTTTCCCGGGCTTCGGAGCTTCTCGTCATCGTCGGGGATGAGGAAATCATTGCCTCCATGACGCAGAATGCCCGGCGTTCCAAGCGGTACAGCGGACTGAAGCTCCGCCTGTCCCCATGAGCAAGCTGCTGGATTGGGTGCTGGATGCGATCTACCCGACGCGCTGTATCCTGTGCCGCGAGCGGCAGAGCCCGGGACGTCCGACGATCTGCCCGTCCTGTCAGACGACCATGCCGTCGGCTATCGGCGATCATAAGAAGGGCGATTATTTCTCCGAGTGCGTATCGGCGCTGTACTATGAAGGGCCGGTGAAGCTGGCTGTGCGCCGGTATAAATTTCAGGAGGCGCAGGCGTATGCCCCGGCGTTCGGCGAACTGATCGCCGAACGGATCTATGAGGAGCTGGACGGGAAATACGACCTTCTCTCATGGGTTCCTCTGGCGCCGGACCGGCTGCGGAAGAGGGGATATGACCAGTCGCAGCTGCTGGCGGAAAACGCAGCGCGGCGGCTTCAAAAGCCCCTTGTCCGGCTGCTGAAAAAACGACGCGGCGTCAGCGCGCAGTCGCTGGCAAAGGACGCCGATCAGCGGCGCAAAAACATCGCCGGTGCATACCGCGTTGTGGATCCCGAACAGGTTGCAGGACGGAGAATTCTGCTGATTGATGATATTGTTACGACCGGCTCCACGCTTTCCGAGTGCGCCAAAACACTCCTGAAAGCCGGGGCAGAGGAGGTCATGTGCGCGACACTGGCCATGACACGATAGGAGGGGCTTATGCTTTTTTTTGAAAGAGATATCGCCATTGATCTTGGCACGATGACAACGATCATATATGTCCGCGGCCGCGGAATTCGTCTGCGCGAGGCAAGCCTTGTGGCGATGGATCGGACGAACGGCCGTATTCTGCGTATCGGCGAGGAGGCAAAGAAGATGCTGGGACGAACCCCGGCAAACATCGTACCCATCCATCCGATCGTATCCGGCGTGATCTCCGACTACGACATGACGGCGCGTATGCTGAAGGATTTTATCAGCCGCATCACATCGTTCAGTCTTTTTAAGCCGCGTGTGCTCATTTGCGTGCCGGCCAGCATCACCGGAGTGGAGGAACGCGCCATGATCGACGCCGCCATCGAGGCCGGCGCCCGAAAGGTCTATCTTCTCGAAAGCTCCCTGGCGACGGCCGTCGGCGCCGGCATCGACATCAACAAGGCCGATGGCCACATGATTATCGACATCGGCAGCGGAACGACGGAAGCCGCCGTGGTCTCTCTCGGCGGTGTCGTGGAGTGTGAATCCATCAAAACCGCCGGCATGGCCTTCGACGAAGCGATCGTGCGCTATGTCCGCAGGAAACACAATCTTGTGATCGGTCTGCGAACCGCGGAGGAACTCAAGCAGTCCATCGGCTGCGTCTATCCGCGTCCGGAGGTCACCTATGAAGAGATCAAAGGCCGCTGCCTTGCGACCGGTCTGCCTCGGAGCGTCACCGTCAGCTCCACGGACATGATTGAAGCGCTGGAGGAGCCGGTTGCCCAGGTGCTCGAAGCCGTGCATATGGTTCTTGAACGCACGCCCCCCGAGCTCACGGCGGACGTTTCGCAGAACGGGATCGTCCTCTCCGGCGGCGGAGGACAGCTATGGGGCTTGGATAAGCTCATCGAGGAGCGTACCGGCATCTCGACCATCCTCGTGGACGACGCCCTGTCGTGCACGGCCTATGGCGCGGGACGTATGCTGCAAAACCTCGACGAGATGAACGAGGGCATGATTAACCTTGCCCGCCGCAAACAGGTTCGGCTTTAATTTGGTTTTCAACAGCGTAGCCGCTCCCGGGCGGCTATGCTGTTTTTTTACGTTGGAAAGGAGAGAACATCATGCAGCAGGATAAAGAGTTCCTGGGCACCCAGCCGGTTGGCCCGCTTCTGTTCAAGCTCGCGATACCGACCGTGATCGCGCAGCTTATCAATATGCTGTATAACATCGTTGACCGTATATACATCGGCCATATGCCCGGCGACGGCAGTCTGGCCCTGACCGGCGTCGGCGTGTGCCTGCCGATCATTTTGGTCGTGTCCGCCTTCGCGGCGCTGGTCAGCTCGGGCGGCGCGCCGCGTGCCTCCATTTGCATGGGCAAAGGCGATCACGAAACCGCCGAAAAAATACTGGGCGCCTGTTTCTCGCTGCAGGTCGTGATCTCGCTGGTTCTGACCGCGGTGCTTCTGATATGGAACCGGGAATTTCTCCTGGCCTTTGGCGCCAGTGAAAATACGATTGATTATGCTTCGGCGTATATGAGCATTTACGCCATCGGCACGCTCTTTGTCCAGTTGACGCTCGGCATGAACGCCTTTATCACGGCGCAGGGCTTTACGAAAACCGGTATGTATACCGTTTTGATCGGCGCGGCCTGCAATATCCTGCTTGACCCGCTGTTTATCTTTGTTCTGGGTTTGGGCGTGCGGGGCGCAGCCCTTGCGACGATTATTTCGCAGGGGATCTCCGCCGTCTGGTGCCTTCTGTTTCTGACCGGCAAAAAGACCTTTATTCGCCTGAAAAAGAGCACTTTGCGGATGGATGCCAAGCTCATTTTGCCGTGCCTAGCTCTCGGCTCGGCGACGTTTATCATGCAGGCGAGCGAGAGCATCATTTCCGTCTGCTTCAACGCGTCGCTTCTGAAATACGGTGGCGATGTGGCGGTCGGGGCTATGACCATCTGCACCAGCGTCATGCAGTTTGCCATGCTGCCCATGCAGGGGATCGGACAGGGGGCGCAGCCGATTTCAAGCTATAACTACGGCGCGGGAAACACCGATCGCGTGAGGCAGACCTTCCGTCTGCTGCTGAGATCCTGCCTTGTCTATTCCGTTCTTCTGTGGCTGTGCATCATGCTGATGCCGCGTGTGTTTGCGAGCATCTTCACCTCCGACGCGGCGCTGATCGCGTTTTCGGAAAAAGCCCTGCGGATGTATTGCGGCGGCATGGGCTTGTTCGGGATCCAGATAGCCTGTCAGATGACATTTGTCTCCATCGGCAACGCGCCCTGTTCCATTATCGTGGCAGTCGTTCGGAAGTTCGTTCTGCTGCTGCCGTTTATCTATCTGTTCCCGCACCTCTTCGCCGATCAGACGAGCGCGGTGTATCTGGCGGAGCCCGCAGCCGATCTGCTCGCGGTGACCTTTACGGCCATCCTCTTTGCGACGCAGTTTAAGAAGTCGCTGAATGCGCTGGAGAATAAACATTAATCAAATCTTAATACCGGCCCATCTTTTTTCTTAACGGTTTATGCGTTACTATAAAAGCGAGAGAAAGAAGGGAGACAGAGCATGAGCACAATCCTCATCTGCGATGATGAAAGAGATATTCGCAGCGCTTTGCGTATTTATCTGAAAGGCGCGGGATACGACGTTTTGGAAGCCGAAAACGGCCGAACCGCGCTATCCATTCTGGAAGATGTGTCGATCGATCTGCTGCTTCTGGATATTATGATGCCGGAGCTCGACGGAATTGCCGTTTTATCGGAGCTTCGCCAGCGCAGCGCGGTGCCCGTGATCATGCTGACGGCCAAAAGCGAGGACAGCGATAAGATCACCGGCCTCAATCTCGGCGCGGACGACTATATCACAAAGCCGTTTAACTCGATGGAGGTGCTGGCGCGCATCCGTGCGGTGCTGCGCCGCTATGACCATCCCGCGCCGGCAAACGATGCTTCCATATTACGCATCGGCGGCATTGAGCTTAACGACGAGGCGAAAACCGTCACCTGTGAGGGAGAGGATGTCACGGTCACGCCGAAGGAATATGATATTTTAAAGCTCTTTATGGAGCATCCCGGCAAGGTGTTTTCGAGCAAGGAGATCTATGCCCTTGTCTGGAAGGACATCCCGCTCGGGCCGGAAGGAACCGTTGCCGTACATATCCGCCATCTGCGCGAAAAGCTCGAGATCAATCCGGCCGAGCCGCGGTATATCAAGGTCGTCTGGGGCAAGGGCTATAAAATGGAGACACGCGCATGAAAGAATTTGCTCAAAAACGATGGGTACGCGTACTGGCTGCGGTGCTGTTTTTTGTGTTTCTCGCACTCAGCATGGCAGCTTCTGGCCTTGTTTACTATGGACGAAGCGAAAACTGGTATCACATCAAACCCGGTGATTCGTCAGGCTTTACCGCAACGTCTTCCTGTCAGGAGTATGTGTACGGTGCGCTTTGGTATGTTGTCAACAATGTCACATGGCTGGAGGATCTGACGCTCGATGACCTCGGCTCCTATGCAGGTCCGGCGTTTTCGTATGTTATCCGGGATTCTCATGACATAACGACGGTCGATACCAGAACGGACAACTCGGTATATGTCACCTCCCAGGAATATGGAGGCAGCGAAACGCTCGGAGCCTTCACGGTTGATGGCTATGTCAATCTTCCGGTCGAACCGTATGACGGCTGCTACACAGAATACGCGATGTATTCGACCTTCTGCGGCCTGCGTTATGTGATGCTGGTTCTCAATGTTCTGTTTCTGCTGCTGGCAGGAGGGATGCTTTTTATCGAATGTGTCGCGGCGGTACAGGACGGGAAAAAGGGGAAGCTTCGTGCATTCCGAAAATGGCCGTTTGATCTTGTTCTGCCGGGCTGGGGTATACTGTTTCTTCTGTGTATTTTTTTGATCAACAATTCTTTGTATCACATCATTGATTTGTTTGTTACCTATGCCGTAACCGTTCCCGGTTTTCTTTATAATTACTATCTGATACAAAAACCCCTGAGCTATTTTCTGATCTGGGTATTTATCGCGTTCATTCCCTGGTATATTTCGGGGCAGGCCGGAGCCGGAATTTTTTGGCAAAGGCTCTGGGCACGCCGGTTTTTGAAAAAAATCCCCGTGCCGGTCTATATCGTCGGCTTTGCCGCCGTGCATATGCTCATGCTTCTTTTCACGCGCACGGACTGGCATTTTCTGTTCCTGGTGCTTCTCGCAGGCATTGACCTTGCGGCTGCCGTTTTTCTCATCCTGAGCCAGAAGCAGGCGAGGGAGGTGCAGGATGCCGCGGAGAAGCTGGCCGGCGGAAACCTCGATCATAAGCTCGACGTTAAAAAGCTGAGATATATCTGGCGTTCGCTGGGGGAGAGCCTCAATCGTCTGAATGACGGGCTGTCTCAGGCAGTTGATGAGCGGATGCGCTCCGAGCGCATGAAAACGGAGCTTATCACGAACGTCAGCCACGACATCAAAACGCCGCTGACCTCGATCATAAACTATGTCGATCTGATGAAAAACGGCGATCTCGACGAGGAAACGAGGAGCGAATATCTCGAAATCCTCGAGAAGCAGAGCGCCAGGCTCAAAAAGCTCACGGAGGACGTCATTGAGGCCTCCAAGGCCGCCAGCGGCGCGCTGACCGTATCCAGGGAGCCGATCGACGCCGTGGAGCTTCTGGAGCAGTTTCTGGGCGAGTATGAGACCCGCTTTTCCGAGGCAAAAATCACGCCCGTGTTTTCCGCTCCATCCGATGAATGCAGCCTGCTGGCGGACAGCGTGCTGCTCGGGCGCGTTCTGGACAACCTGTTTTCCAACACGGCCAAGTATGCACAGCCGGACACCCGGTTTTACATTGATCTCGGCACAACCGGACAGGAGGTGACGCTGACGATGAAAAACACCTCCCGCGAGCCGCTGAATATTTCGGTGGAGGAGCTGATGGAACGCTTTGTGCGCGGCGACCGTTCGCGCCACACCGACGGCAGCGGCCTCGGACTTTCCATTGCCCGCAGCCTGACGGAGCTGATGGGAGGGAGGCTTACCCTCACGCTGGACGGAGACCTCTTCAAGGCCTCGCTCAGCTTCCCGACAACATAAT
>JBJDYS010000040.1:0-15138 GCA_051867595.1 Oscillospiraceae bacterium | reverse complement strand
GACCCCGGCGGATAACGAAAAAGAATAAAAAGCAGACGCTTTCGGCTTTGCACCCAGGCTCCCTTGTGTAAAGGGAGCTGTCAGCGAAGCTGACTGAGGGATTGTCTTACGGCGGCATCGATATATTCGCACACGCCCTGAAAATTCCTGCTGACTTCATTGTTTGGGATGCGAATGACTTTCAGCCCGTATGCTTCCAGAAAGGCGGTACGCTCTGCGTCGTTCTTTCTACCGCTGTCGTCATAGTGCTGTGAACCGTCCAGTTCTATGACGAGATGGGCCTCCGCGCTGTAAAAATCAGCAATGTACTTTCCCAGCACTTTCTGTCTGGAAAAGCGAACGGGATAGGAACGCAGAAAGTCATACCAGAGATGTCGCTCTTCTCTTGTCATTTCTTTTCGCAGCTTCTTTGCCAGCGGCACCAGTTGTTTATTGTGCTTTGTCTGCATGACAATCCCTCCGTCACGGCTGCGCCGTGCCACCTCCCTTTACACAAGGGAGGCTTTGGCGCGCAGCAAAATCTACAAGAACAGCCACAACAGGTCGAACTGTTGTGGCTGTTTACTGTCCTTGTATGCGGTCACATCTCCTCGGTGCGGACGCCCTTGGTGATATCGCGGATATCGTAAGGCACGGTCTGGTAGACGCAGTAGTTCAGCCAGTTGCCGTAGAGCAGATGGGCGCAGGAACGCCAGTTGACGATGGGTTCCCGGTCGGGGTCGTCATCCGGGAAATAGTTCTTCGGCATCCGGATGTCGATGCCGGCCTTCACGTCGCGCAGGTATTCTTTCTTGAGCGTGTCGCGGTCATACTCCGCGTGGCCCATGAGGAACACCTGACGGCCGCCGTCGGTCTTGACGGCGTAGACGCCCGCCTCATCGGAGGCGGCGAGGATCTTCAGGGCGGGCACGGCCTCGATATCCCCGCGATGGACGGTGGTGTTCCGGGAGTGCGGCACCCAGAACTTGTCGTCAAAGCCGCGGAACAGGATGTAGTTGGGATCCTCCACGGTATGCTGAAAGACGCCGAAGAGCTTTTGGTCGAGCTTGTGCTTGGGAATGCCGTAGTGGTAATACAGCGCCGCCTGCGCGCCCCAGCAGATATGCAGGGTGGAGTGGACATGGGTCGTTGACCATTCCATGATCTCGCAGAGCTCGGGCCAGTAATCGACCTCCTCAAATTCCAGAAGCTCGACGGGGGCGCCGGTGATGATGAGGCCGTCGAAGGTGCGGTCCTTTACCTCGTCGAAGCTCTTGTAGAACTTGAGCATATGTTCCTGCGCGGTGTTTTTGGAGACGTGTCCGGAGGGGGCGATGAGTTCAAGCTCGATCTGCAGCGGCGTGTTGCCGAGCACACGCGCAAGCTGCGTCTCGGTCTCGATCTTCGTGGGCATGAGATTCAGAAGCAGGATCTGCAGCGGGCGGATATTCTGATGCAGAGCGCGGGTCTCCGTCATGACGAAGATGTTCTCCTTCGTCAGGGTAGCGGTTGCCGGGAGCTGGTTGGGAATGCGGATAGGCATAGGGCTGTCCTCCGTTTGAGATCAGATGGCTTCGAGAGCCTGCGCGATATCCGCGATCAGGTCTTCCTTGCTCTCCAGGCCGCAGGACATACGGACAAGTCCGGCGGGAACGCCGGCGGCCTCGAGCTGCTCGTCGGTCATCTGGCGGTGCGTGGAGCTGGCGGGGTTCAGGCAGCAGGTGCGCGCATCGGCGACATGGGTCTCGATCGCGGCAAGCTTCAGGTTTTTCATAAAGATGCCCGCCGCCTCACGGCCGCCCTTCAGCTCGAAGGAGACGACGCCGCAGGAGCCGTTCGGGAGATACTTCTGCGCGAGGGCGTGGTACTTATCGCCGGGCAGACCGCAGTAGTTGACCTTGGCTACCTTGGGATGGGCGGCGAGGAATTCGGCGACGGCCTGTCCGTTTTCGCAATGGCGCGGCATACGGACGTGCAGGCTCTCCAGGCCGAGATTCAGGTAGAACGCGTGCTGGGGGGACTGGATGGAGCCGAAATCGCGCATGAGCTGGGAGGTGCATTTGGTGATGAAAGCGCCCTCCTTGCCGAATTTCTCGGCGTAGGTGACGCCGTGATAGCTGTCGTCCGGGGTGCACAGGCCGGGGAATTTGTCGGCGTGAGCCATCCAGTCGAATTTGCCGGAGTCCACGATCGCGCCGCCGACGGCCGCGCCGTGGCCGTCCATGTACTTGGTGGTGGAGTGCGTGACGATGTCCGCGCCCCACTCAAACGGACGGCAGCCGACGGGCGTGGCAAAGGTGTTGTCCACGATGAGCGGCACGCCGTGCGCGTGGGCGGCCCGGGCGAATTTTTCGATGTCGAGCACGGTCAGGGCGGGGTTTGCGATGGTCTCGCCGAAAACGCATTTCGTGTTGGGGCGGAACGCGGCGTTCAGCTCCTCCTCGGTGCAGTCCGGGGAGACAAAGGTGGCCTCGATGCCCATCTTCGCCATGGTGACGGAGATGAGGTTGAAGGTTCCGCCGTAGATGGAGGAGCTGGCGACGATGTGATCGCCGCAGGAGGCGATGTTGAACATCGCGAAGAAGTTCGCGGCCTGACCGGAGGAGGTCAGCATGGCGGCGGTGCCGCCCTCGAGCTCCGCGATCTTGGCGGCGACATAGTCGTTTGTGGGGTTCTGCAGGCGGGTATAGAAGTATCCGCTGGCTTCGAGATCGAAGAGCGCGCCCATATCCTCGCTCGTGGCGTATTTGAAGGTGGTGGACTGGACGATGGGGATCTGGCGCGGCTCACCGTTGCCGGGCGTGTAGCCGCCCTGCACGCAGACGGTCTCGGGACGATAATGGCTCATAGGAGGGTTCTCCTTTATATTTTAAATTAGTATACTAATTCATTATAGGGAGTGCCGGAATATTTGTCAAGAACCGTGTGCCGGTGCTGTTCAGTCCCGGAAAAATGTGGTATACTGTACTTGGAAATTTTATGGTTTGGTGATGATTATGGACGTTTATAATAAGGAAGAGATCAAAAACCGCATCTACGACTCGAAATTCATCTCCATGGACGAGGTTCTGGGGAAGATCAAAACCGGCGACGTGATCGCCGTGGCGGCCTACGGCAACGAGCCGGTGGAATTTCTGCGCCGCCTGCATGAGATCAAGGACCGCGGCGTGCGGGATGTCACTGTCTGGATTGCCAATCCGCAGGAGGATTACCCGTTCCTGACGATGGAGGGCATGGAGGATGTGATCTCGCTGCTGTCGATCTTCTATGGCCCCGGCCTGCGGAAGCTCCATTCCACGGGGCGCGTCAGCTTTGTGCCGAACAACCTGCACAGCTGCTCGCAGGTCATGATCGAGACCAAAAAACCCAACGTGTTTGTGGGCGCGGTGACGCCGATGGATCGCTTCGGCTATGTGTGTATGTCCACGAGCCAGCAGTTTGAGCTGGAGATGTTCGATATCTGCGAGACGGTCGTCCTGGAGATCAACCCCCGCCTGCCGTATACGAGCGGCACGACGCGCATCTCCGCGGAGAAGGTCCACTATTTCGTTGACGGCGAACGGGCGGTATCGAACTCGCCGGTCTATCCCAAAACGCCGGTGCAGGAGGCGATCGCGGATTATGCAGCGAGCCTCATCCACGACGGCGACACCATTCAGCTCGGCATCGGCGGTATGCCCGATGCGGTGGCGGAGCGCTTGACCGACCGCCACGACATGGGCATCTATACTGAGATGCTCGGCTCCGCCATGGGCAAGCTCATGGCCTGCGGCGCGGTGAACAACAGCCGCAAGATGTTCCACCGCAACCGCTCCGTGGCCGCGTTCGCGTGGGGCACGCAGGAGCTTTATGATTACATCAACGACAACCCCATGGTCGATCTGCTCCCGGTCAACTATGTGAACGATCCGTTCAACATCGCGCGCAACGACAACATGGTTTCCGTGAACACGGCGCTGGAGATCGACCTGACCGGTCAGGTCTGCTCCGAGACGCTCAAGGGCAAGCAGTATTCCGGTACCGGCGGCGCGTGGGACTTTGCCTACGGCGCGTACCACGCCAAAAACGGGCGCGGCATCATCGCGCTCCAGTCCACCGCCAAAAACGGAACCATCTCCCGCATTGTGCCGACGCTGGCGCCGGGCAGCGTGGTTTCCATTCCGCGCAACATCGTGGACATCGTCGTCACCGAATACGGCATCGCGCACCTGCGCGGCAAATCCGTCCGGCAGCGCGTAGAGGAGCTGATCTCCGTGGCGCACCCGGACTTCCGGGCGGAGCTCCGCAAGCAGGCAAACGAGCTGGAGCTCTGGTAAAAGTAGACATAATTCAGTTAACATAATAATCAGGAGCGACACATGACAAGGCAGAAGATTCCTCCGTTCGAGGGGTTTCCGAAGGATCTGCCGGACTTTTTGTGGGGTCTGGCGTTTCATAACGAAAAACCGTGGTTCGAGGCACACCGGGACGATTACGAGCGCTGCCTGCACGGCCCGGTGAAGTCCCTGACCTGGCAGGTGATGGAGACGCTTCAGGAGCGGTTTCCGGAGCTGGTGCTCATGCCGCATATCTCGCGCATCTACCGGGATGCCCGCACGCTGAATGGCCGCGGCCCGCTGAACGATCATATGTGGTTCTCGCTTGGCCGCACAGGTCGGGTTCATGCGGCGGAACCCCAGTTCTATTTCGGTGTCGAGGCCCGCTGCTGTGACTGGGGTCTGGGATACTGGAACACGTCGGCGGCGGTGATGGAGCGCTGGCGCGCCTCCATTGACGCCCATCCGCAGCGGCTTGCCCGGATTGTGGAGACGGTGAACACGATGGAGGGCTTCGAGCTGGTCGGCGGAAGCTATAAGCGGCCCAAGGGCGACCCCGGCCCGCTGCTGTTTGACTGGTACAATGTCCGCCGTCCGGTGATCGGCAAGATCGAGTGGTTCGACCCCGATCCACCCGGGGCCGAGCTGGCGGAGCGCCTGGTCGAGGACTTCTCCCGGCTGATGCCGCTGTATGAGTACCTGACCGCGCTGGACAGCTGACTAGTTTACATAATATTTGTGGGAGGTTATATCATGAAGACCACATTGGAAGATCTGAAAACCAGAAGAGCCGTGCGGAGCTATACCGACGAGCCGGTGACCCGCGAGGAGCTGGACGCGGTGCTGGAGGCGGGCCTTTATGCGCCGACGGCGATGGGCTCGCAGCGTGCCTGCGTCGTGGCGGTCACGAACAAGGCCGAGCGGGACGCGATCTCGCGCCTCAATGCCGCGGTTATGGGAAATGACGGCGACCCGTTCTACGGCGCGCCGGTGGTTCTCGTCGTGTTCGCGGACGGAAGCTGGCCCATGACCGTGAAGGACGGGAGCCTTATCATGGGCAATCTCCTGAATGCCGCTCACGCGATCGGGCTCGGCTCCTGCTGGATCGACCGCGCGGAGCCGGTTTTTGCCTCCGAGGAGGGCCGTGCGCTCATGAAAAAGTGGGGTGTGCCCGAGGAGTATGTCGGCGTCGGCCACTGCATTCTGGGGCATACGGAGGCACAGCCGGAGCCGAAGCCCCGAAGAGAGGGCTTTATTATCTACGCGGAGTAAACCTCCGAAACAGGAAACAGGCCGCTGCCATGGGGCAGCGGCCTGTTTTGGCTTTTGGGTTCAGTATTCGAGGCAGCCTTCAAACACGAGGACGGCGTCACCGGTCAGGGTGACCATGTCGTCGGTGTAATTGACGATCAGGTCTCCGCCCGGCTGCTTGACGACGATGTCCGCGCCCTTCTGGCAGAATCCGTTTTCGACGGCGGCGATGGCGGCGGCGCAGGCGCCCGTGCCGCACGCGAGCGTCTCGCCGTTGGAGCGCTCCCAAACGCGCATACGCAGCGTGGTGCGGTTCACGACGCGGACAAACTCGGTGTTCGTGCGATCGGGAAAGATCTCGGCGTTCTCGAAAGCGGGGCCGAGGCGGCGCAGGTCGAGGTCGTCGATCTGATCGCGGAAAATGACGCAGTGCGGGCTGCCGATGGACACGCAGCTGATGCGCCAGTCCTGCCCGGCAATGGAGACGGGGCAGTCGATCAGGCGATCGCCGGGGAGCGTCACGGGCAGGGCGGCGGGAGCCAGATCGGCCCGGCCGATCTCAACGGTCACGGAGGAGACCCGTCCGTCGCGGACGAAGAGATGGAGCGTCTTGATGCCGCTTGCCGTCTCGATGGTCATGCGTTCCTTTTTCACAAGCCCCTTGTCGTAGAGGTACTTGCCGACGCAGCGCAGGTTGTTGCCGGCGAGGCGGCCCTCGCTGCCGTCGCGGTTGAAATGCCGCATCTTCGCGTCGGCCACGTCGGATTTCTCCATGAGGACGATGCCGTTGGCGCCGATGCCGTAATGCGGGGCGCAGAGGGTGACGCAGAGGGACTCGGGGCTGATGACGCCGCCGTCGAAGTTCTCGATGAAGATGTAGTCGTTGCCGGAGCTCTGCATCTTGGCGAAAGGCAGCGTCTGCCGTTCGGTTCGCATATCGTTGATGTCCACAAGCTCGGTGTTGAAGCCGGTGAAGCGCGTGGCCACGATGTCGGCGAGCGCGCTTGCCGTGTCGAGCGTCGTCAGGCAGGGGATGCCGAGCTGCATGGCGCGGCGGTGAAGCACGGTGAAGTCGCCCATCGTGGCGTCCTTAACGGCGCCGGAATAGACGATGTAGTGGATGCGCCCGGATTCCAGCAGCTCGTCCAGCTCCGGGTTTTTGACGGCGGTATTCACGGTGATGGCGTCAATGCCGAGGGTGCGGATGGCGTTTGCGGTGCCCTCGGTGGCGTAGAGCGTGATGCCGAGGTCGTGGAAGCGCTTGGCGATCGAGATGACCTCCTGGTAGTCATGCTCCTCGACGCTGAGCAGCATACCCGTGCGTTCGCCGGGATCCATGGACGGCATACGGAAGCCGGCGGCGGTGAGTCCCTTGAACAGCGCCTCCGCCATGGTTTTTCCGATGCCCAGAACCTCGCCGGTGGATTTCATCTCCGGGCCGAGGATGGAGTTTGCGTCGCTGAGCTTTTCAAAAGAGAAGACAGGGACTTTGACGGCGTAATAGGGCGGCGTCCGCCATAAGCCGGTGCCGAAGCCGATGTCTTTGAGCTTTTCGCCCAGCATGACGCGGGAGGCAATATCGACCATCGGGACATTCGTCACCTTGCTGATGTACGGCACGGTGCGGGATGCGCGGGGATTCACCTCGATGACGTACAGCTCGTTTTCGTAGATGAGGTACTGGATGTTCACAAGGCCCTGTGTGCCGAGGGCGAGCGCCAGCTTCTCCGACACGTCGCAGATTTTTGCGAGAAAACGGTCGGTGAGGTTATAGGGCGGATACACGGCGATGGAGTCGCCGGAGTGGATGCCGGCGCGTTCGATATGCTCCATGATGCCGGGGATCAGCACATCCGTGCCGTCGGAGATGACGTCTACCTCCAGCTCGATGCCGGGCATATACTTATCGACGAGGACGGGGTTGTCAATGCCGCCGGAGAGGATGGTCGTCATGTAGCGGACGACGTCCTCCTCGCTGCGGGCGATGGTCATGTTCTGACCACCAATGACGTAGCTCGGCCGCAGAAGCACGGGATACCCCAAGCGTTCCGCCGTCTCGAGCGCGCCCTCCATCGAGGTGACGCCCGCGCCCTTGGGCCGGAAGATGCCGAAGTTTTCGAGCAGCGCGTCGAACCGGGCGCGATCCTCGGCGATGTCGATGCTCTCGGCGGAGGTGCCGAGGATGGGCACGCCGAGCCGGTCGAGGAACTGCGTAAGCTTGATGGCGGTCTGCCCGCCGAACGCCACGACGACGCCGACGGGCTTTTCCACGTCGAGGATGTTCTTCACGTCCTCCGGGGTGAGCGGCTCGAAGTACAGGCGGTTCGCGGTGTCGTAGTCGGTGGAGACGGTCTCGGGGTTGTTGTTGACGATGACCACGTCGTAGCCGAGCTCGCGCAGCGTCCAGACGCAGTGGACGGAGCTGTAGTCGAACTCGATGCCCTGACCGATGCGGATCGGGCCGGAGCCGAGAACCATGACGACGGGCTTTCCGCTGCGCGGGAAGGTGCGGCTCTCGCAGAATTCGTCGCTGGTGGAGTAGAAGTACGGCGTCTCCGCGTCGAATTCGGCGGCGCAGGTGTCAACCATTTTATACGCGAAGCGCTTACCGGGCAGATCGCGGCGGCCGGACAGCCGCGTGAGGGCCGCGTCCGTGTAGCCGAGGCGTTTGGCCTCGTAATAGTCCTCGTCGGAGAGACCGCGCTGGATTCTGACCTCGAAGTCCGCGAGCTTTTTGAGCTTGTTCAGAAACCAGGGGTCGATTTTGGTGATGGCGAAGATTTCCTCGACGCTGACGCCGGACTTGAGCGCCTCGAATACCGTGAACAGCCGCCGGTCGTCCTGGTCGGCGAGACGGTCGCGGACGGGTGCGTCATACAGCGGCGGCGCGTTGAGGGTGTCAAGGCCGATCTCCGCGCCGCGGACGGCCTTCATGATGCCCATCTCAAACGAGGGCGCGATGGACATGACCTCGCCCGTGGCCTTCATCTGCGTGCCGAGACGGCGGCTTGAGCCGTGGAATTTGTCAAAGGGCCACTTGGGGAACTTGACGACGATATAGTCCATCGTCGGCTCAAAGCAGGCGCAGGTCTTGCCGGTGATGTCGTTTTTGATCTCGTCGAGCGTGTAGCCGAGGGCGAGCTTGGTCGTGATCTTGGCGATGGGATAGCCCGTGGCCTTGGAGGCGAGCGCGGAGGAGCGGGACACGCGGGGGTTCACCTCGATGACCGCGTATTCAAAGCTGTCGGGGTTCAGCGCGAACTGGCAGTTGCAGCCGCCGACGATGCCGATGGAGGAGATGATGTCGAGCGACGCGGAGCGGAGCATCTGATACTCTTTGTTGGAAAGCGTCTGGCAGGGCGCCACGACGATGGAGTCGCCGGTGTGTACGCCGACGGGGTCAAAGTTCTCCATGGAGCAGACCGCGATGACATTGCCGACGGCGTCGCGCATGGTCTCAAACTCGATCTCCTTCCAGCCGGAGATGCACTTTTCGACCAGAATCTGGGTGATGGGGGACATATCGAGGCCCACCTGCGCGATGGTTCGCATCTCCTCCTCGTCGTTTGCGATGCCGCCGCCGGAACCGCCCAGCGTGAACGCGGGCCGGACGATGACGGGATAGCCGATGTCGGCCGCGGCCTTCATGGCGCCGTCCAGATCGGTGGCGATCTCCGAGGGGACGACGGGCTGGCCGATGGCCTTCATGGCGTCGCGGAAAAGCTCGCGATCCTCGGCCTTGTCGATGGCCTCGGCGGGTGTGCCGAGAAGGCGCACGCCGTGCTCCCCGAGCCAGTTGTCTTTGGAAAGCTGCATGGCGATGGTCAGACCGGTCTGACCGCCGAGCCCGGCGAGCAGACTGTCCGGATGTTCTTTTTCGATGATGCGCTTGACGGTCTCGGCGTTCAGCGGCTCAAGGTAGATCTCGTCCGCGAGATGCTTGTCCGTCATGATGGTCGCGGGGTTGGAGTTCACGAGGACGACATTCACGCCCTCGTCCCGCAGCACGCGGCAGGCCTGTGCGCCGGCATAGTCAAACTCGGCGGCCTGGCCGATGATGATCGGGCCGGAGCCGATCACGAGCACTTTCTGAATGGATGTATCTCTCGGCATCAGTTTTCGCCTCCCATCATGGAAATGAACCGGTCAAAGAGAAACGCGGTGTCCAGCGGGCCTGCACAGGCCTCCGGGTGGAACTGGACGGAAAAGCAGCGCTTTCCGGGGTATTCCACGCCCTCGCAGGTGTGGTCGTTGGCGTTTTCAAAGATCACCCGGCCCACACCCTCAAGGCTCTCGCTGACCACGGCATAGCCGTGGTTCTGGCTCGTGATATAGGTGCGGGTGCCGGTCAGATCGCGGACGGGCTGGTTCGCGCCGCGATGGCCGTATTTCAGCTTGGTTGTCCGTCCGCCCATCGCGAGGGCCAGAAGCTGATGGCCGAGGCAGATGCCGAAGATCGGGAGCCTGCCGACGAGCCTGCGGATCTGTTCGATGCAGAAAGTGTTCTCCTCCGGGTCACCGGGGCCGTTCGACAGCATGACGCCGTCGGGCGACAGGGCGAGAACCTCCTCGGCCGGGGTGTCCTGCGGCAAAACAATGACCTCGCAGCCGCGCCTCTGAAGCTCGCGGACGATGTTGCGCTTCGCGCCGTAATCCATGAGCGCGACGCGGTATGTTTGTTCGCCGGCGGCGGGGAAGCGTTCCGGCTGCCTGCAGCTGCACGCGGCGACCTCACCGGTGACGGCATAGGTTTTGATAAAGCTTGGATCCGCCGGCAGCTCGCGGCAGATGGCGGCGTTCATGACGCCGTTTTCGCGCAGGATGCGCGTCAGCTGCCGCGTGTCGATGCCGCAGAGGCCGGGAATGTTGTTTTCCTTCAGAAAAGCGTCGATGTCCCCCTGACTGCGGAAATTCGACGGCGTGTCGCACCACTCGCGCACGACGTAGCCGCGTGCGGCGCATTTCCCCTCAAAATCCTCGGGGATGACGCCGTAGTTCCCGATGAGAGGATAGGTTTGCGTGATGATCTGTCCGGCGTAGCTGGGGTCGGTCAGGGTCTCCGGATAGCCCACCACGCCTGTGGTAAACACCAGTTCGCCGACGGCCTCGGTATTCGCACCGAACGCCTGTCCCTCAAAGACAACGCCGTTTTCCAAAACGAGATATGCTTTTTCCATGAGCTGCTCCTATGTCGTTACTATTATCTAAATTATCAGTATAATGCAAGAAAACGAGCGAGAGAAGTACTGTTTTCGTATTGTTGCCATACAATAAAGATATATATCCGGGCGCTGAGCGGAGTGGACATATAAAAACCGGCCCTGCCGAAGCAGAGCCGGGGGGATGTATGCGGTTGTTTAGCCGGAATTGGCGTTCGTGCTGGAGTCGTCGGCCTCAACGGGCTCCGGCGTGGTGTTTGCATTCGAGTCAGATGCGGGCGCTTGCGTATTGCTGGGGTTGTCCATGGTCTCCTCCGGAGGAGCCGTGGGAGTCGCCGTAGAGGGAGGCGCGGTGGGGTCGATGGGAACCAGATTGTTGTCGTTGTTCGGGGTGTTGGTGGGTGCGGGCGTGGCGTCAAGACCCTCAACAGCGCTCGGCGTGTTGGTCAGAATGGTGAGACCGTCCGAGTTGCCCGGCGTGTTGGTGGGAACAGCCGTCCGAAGCTGGAAGATGACGATCTGCTTGGCGTTTTTGCTCTCCTTGCCGACCGCAACGCGGAAGTCGAAATCGGTCGTTGTCCCTTCGCCGTCGGTGACCGGAGTGGTTTCAAAGCCTTCGATGTAGTAGGAGTTGGAGTCGATGCGATAGGTCAGGGAGGGGAAGCTCTTGGCGTTCTCTTCCGGCGTGACACTCTGGGCGAGCCAGCGCGTGCGGGTCTCGTTATCGTTCAGGATGATCTGGGCGTTGTCGTCGTCGAGGTTCAGGAACTTGCCGTTGTTCCGCAGGGAGAAGCGGTTGGCGTCGCTGTAGTACTCGGAGAGAACGGCGGTCCAGAGCATACCCTCGGTCACGGTGTCGGTGATGGTGTAGCGGCCGTCCGAACCCTTGGTGACCTGCACCTCCACACCGGCAAGCCTGGTGCCGTCGTAGTTGATGAGGACTGTGGCCTCCAGGGTCTGACCGCCCTGAACGGCGTCAAAGAAGGTGACGTTGTTCTCGTCCTGCTCGTTGGCCTTTGTGACATCGTCATCCTCCACGAGCGCAATGACATACGCGCCGTCCACGCTCAGGGAGTCGACCTGCACGAACTCGCCGACCTGCACCTGATCGTAAATGCCGTAGTCGATGGGCTCCGGCGTGGGCTCAGGGGTAGCGGTGGGCTCAGGGGTAGCGGTGGGCTCAGGCGTGGCCGTGGGCTCGGGCGTGGAGCTGATGACCTGGAAGGCGAAGGGAGAGAAGCTGTCCGTCTGGAAGGAGACGGAGTGGTTCTCAATGAGATAGGTTCCCATCAGCACCCAAACGCCGTTCGCGTAATGATAAACCGCCAATCCGTCGCCGTTGGGGAAGCGCGGATCGGAAACGGTAAGGATCATCGGGAAGTTGGCCGACTTTTTGCCGGACCAGTCGATCTCGAGAAGCGTGAGCTCCGCCTGGGGATCGACCGTGTCAGGGCGAAGGGTACCGGCTGTCACGGAGATGCTGTCGGTAACATTTTTGCCTTTCGCGTCCTGAGCGGCGATCTGTGTGGAAAGAGAACTGTCCACGGTCGGCGCGGAGGAGGAACCGAACAGGTTCAGCCCGATTCCGTTCAGAAAGAAACGTACACAGAGGAAGCCGAGGATGGCGATCACCAGAACAAGGGCGATCACAATGAACCAGAGCTTCCAGGTAGAACCACGTTTTGTGTGCATAATATCACTACCTTATCAAATGATTTAGTTTCCCCTATTATATATGACCGGCGGAGAAAACGCAACAAAAATATTACGAAAAATTACAAATTTGTGCGTTTGTCATAAACGAACATTTTTTTCGGGAATTGAAAATTGGGGCTTGACATATCAGGGCATTGCCGATATAATCAAAAGGCTCGTGGCCGAGTAGTTCAGTCGGTTAGAACGCCGGCCTGTCACGCCGGAGGTCGAGGGTTCAAGTCCCTTCTCGGTCGCCAGCTGCTGTAGCTCAGTCGGTAGAGCGCGTCATTGGTAATGACGAGGTCGGCGGTCCGAATCCGCCCAGCAGCTCCATAAAAACCCGCCAGTCGCTGAGACTGGCGGGTTTTTGCGCTTATCCGGCAGAGCGGCCTTTTCCCGGCGTTCCTTCGCCCTTTACACAGACTTCAAAAAGGTTTTACCGGGGGACGGTTTTTTATTTTACATCCGGCGGGTATATTTGACAGCGTGGAGACACAAAACCAAAAAAGACGGAGGAAATCCAAGATGAAGAAAAGTATATCGGTTTTGCTCGTGCTGTGCATGACGATGGCCATGTTCGCCGGATGCGCGGCCCAGAAGCGGACGCTGGAGACCGCCGCGCAGCCTGCCGCACCGGCGCTGGAGGTAGTTGAGACCGCTGCGGAGGCAGAGGCGGAGGTTCCCGCCGCACCCAAGTATGTGTTCCTGTTCATCGGCGACGGCATGAGCTATCCCCAGTTCCAGGCCGCGGCCGACTATCTGGGCGCCATCGCCGATGACGACTATGAAAAAGCGCTGCCCAGCACCGCAGCGGATACCCGTGAGGGCGCGGTGCTGGATGGCCCCATCAAGCTGAACTTTATGGATTTTGCGGTCGCCGGTTCCGCCGTGACCTACGATTCCTGCAGCTTTGCTCCGGACTCCGCTTCCACCGCCACATCCATCGCCACCGGCTACAAGACCTACTCCGGTATGATAAACGTGGATGAAAGCGGCTCCATCACTTATGAGACCATTGCGGAAAAGCTCCATGCCCAGAAGGGCTGGAAGGTGGGCGTCATCAGCTCCGTGAACCTGAACCACGCCACCCCGGCCGCCTTCTACGCGCATCAGGCCAGCCGGAACAATTACTACGAGATTGGCGTGGAGATGGTGAACTCCGGCTTTGAGTACTTTGCCGGCGGTGCTCTGAAGAAGGTTACCGGAGCCGACAACGACCAGACCAGCCTGTATGACCTGGCGGAAGCCGCCGGTTACAAGGTCACCTACACCCAGGCGGATGCGGAGGCCGTCACCGCTGCGGACGGTAAGGTGATCCTGATCGACGAGCATCTGGCGGACTCCGATTCCATGGACTACGACATGGATCGCGAAGACGGCGAATGGGCGCTGGCGGATTATGTGGCCAAGGGCATTGAGGTTCTGGACAACGACACCGGTTTCTTCATGATGTGCGAGGGCGGCAAGATCGACTGGGCCTGCCACGCTAACGATGCCGGTGCAACCGTCACCGATACCCTGGCTCTGGCGGACGCGGTACAGGTTGCCGTGGACTTTGCCGCGGAGCACCCCGGAGAGACCCTGATTCTGGTCACAGGCGACCATGAAACCGGCGGTTTGACCATCGGCTTTGCCGGTACGGACTACGATACCTATCTGGATGCCCTGGCCAACCAGACCATCTCCTATGTCCAGTTCGACGAGCAGTATGTGAGCCAGTACAAGGAAAACGGCACCTCCTTTGAGGACGCCATGAAGGATGTGGAGACCCTGTTCGGCCTGAAGCTCACCGGCGAGGAAACCGACCGGCTGGTGCTGACCGAGTATGAGACCCAGCGCCTGCGTACCGCATACGACCTGATTATGAGCGAGTACAATGCCGACGAGTTCACCCAGGAGCAGTACGTACTCTACGGCACCTACAACCCCTTCTCCGTCACTGTGACCCACATCCTGAACAACAAGGCGGGCGTGGATTTCACCAGCTACTCCCACACGGGACTGCCGGTTGCCGTCTTTGCCGAGGGTGTCGGCGCCGAGGATTTCGGCGGCTACTATGACAACACCGATATCTACAACAAGCTCGCGGGATTGCTGGAAGTGCAGTGAGATAAGGTAAAAAAGTACAGGGGGCGTGCCATGCGCTCCCTGTATTGCGTATGCGGAGAGAAGCAAGATGATCGAGAAACTGAAAACGAACAAGACCCTTGGGCCGGTCGTGCTGTGGCTGTTCCTGCTGGTGTTGCTCCTGCTGCTGCCTACGGGCTATGAAAGCGCCCTGTCCTACAAAAACGCCGACCGGGTGGACGCGCTGGTGCTGTCCACGGACGAAAGCGACATCGTGGACACCGGATTGGTGCGGAGCGGGGAACAGCGGTGCCTGGTGCGGCTCCTGGCCGGGAGCTTCCAGGGAACGGAGTGCATCGCCGTCAACCGGCTCAACGGCTCGCTGGCGGAGGATAAGCTCTTTGCTCCGGGGGACAGAGCCTTCGTGGTGGTCAGCCATTCCGGCGGCGAGATTACCACGGTGTATATGACCGACCATTATCGGCTCGATAAGGAAGCGCTGCTTGCGGGGTTGTTTCTGCTGCTGCTCCTGCTGTTTGCCAGAGGCACGGGACTGCGGGCGATCCTGTCTTTCGTGGACACGGTGCTGCTGCTGTGGAAGGTGCTGATCCCCAGTCTGCTGAAGGGCTGGAACCCCATCTGGGTGTCCATGGGGCTGGTGCTGGTGCTCA
>JBJDYS010000039.1:0-3322 GCA_051867595.1 Oscillospiraceae bacterium | reverse complement strand
CGACGGACATATCCGGAAAGTCCAGAATTTTGAAGGTGATGTACACGCCCAGGGCAAGGACGGCATAGATCAGGCCCTGCTCGAGGACGCTCAGAAGAAGACTCATGGGATACCTCCGTCGGAAATGATGTGATATACGAAGCTTGATTCGTCTGTGCGGTTGTAGGAAAGTTTGCGGCGCATCCAATTCTTCCCCGCCGATGAACGGAGTTCGCCGTCAGCAGGCCTGCATGGAGCCGCCGCGAAGCGAAGAAGGGTCAAGGGACGATGTCCCTTGCAGGGGTTCGGGGACAGCGTCCCCGAACGTTCTCTTTGTTTACTCCACCTCGTTGGCACGGGCCTTGAGCTCGTCGGACAGCACGATGCCGAACTTCGCGAGCGCATCCGCGTTGACGTACAGGCCCGGCTCGGTGATGATCTCGTACGGGATCTCGCTGGCCTTCGCCTCGCCCTTGAGGACCTTGGCGGCCATCAGACCGGTCTGGCGGCCCAGCGCGATGTAGTCAAGACCCTCGGCGGCGACGCAGCCCAGCTTCACCTGCTCGATTTCGGAGCCGAAGACCGGCTTGCCCGCGGCGTTCGCCTTGTCCAGCACCAGCGCGAGGGCGGAGACGACGGTGTTGTCGGTCAGGTTGGTGAGGCAGTCGACCTTGCCAAGCAGCGCGTCCAGCGCCAGCGGGATGTCCGCGGTGGTGGAGATGCCGGACTCGACGATCTCAAAGCCGTAGTCGCCGGCCATGCTCTTGTAGATTTCGATGGCGGAGATGGAGTTGACCTCGCTGGTGGTGTAGAGGATGCCGATCTTCGTGGCGTCCGGCAGCATGGCGCGGATGGTGGTGAGCTGCGCCTTGATCGGCAGCGCGTCGGAGGTGCCGGTAACCTCGCCGGCGGCCGTGCCGTCCGCGCTGGCAAAGCCCGCGGCGACCGGATCGGTGACGGCGGTGAAGATCGTCGGGATCTCGCCGGCGGCGGCGTTGTAGCAGGCCTGCGCCATCGGGGTGGCGATGCCGACCATCATGTCCACCTTCGCGCTGGCGAACTGCGCGGCGATCTGCTGGGCGATGCCCATGTCCGCCTGCGCGTTCTGCAGGTCGATCTTGAGGTTCTCGCCCTCCACGAGGCCCGCCTCCGCGAGGCCCTCGACAAAGCCCTGGTAGCAGTTGTCCAGCGAGCCGTGCTGCGCGAACTGGCCGATGCCGACGGTGTAGGTTTCCGCAAAGGAGACGGCGGCGGCGAGGATCAGGGCGATGGAGACGATGATGGAGATGATGCGCTTCATAATGTGTTCCTCCTGTGAAATGTCTGTTTGTCGGTTGGGAAACAGTGACCAGTCGTGGATGAAGCGCCGAGACCAGGAAAACAAAAACGCCTCATATTCCTTACGGAACATGAGGCGGAAGATCCTTCCGTGGTGCCACTCAGTTTGGCCTTTCGGCCCGCTTTACCCCGTACCAACATACGGTGCAGCCTGATAACGGGTCTGCGTCCCGTCCCTGTCTAATAAGGCGGTATGCCGGTTGACAGGGCCCTCGGAAAGTCCATTTCAACATCCTTCTGTACCGCACTCGCAGCAACGGCGGCTCTCTGAAACAGGGCGGGATCTCTACTTCTCTTCCCTCAAACGGTTTGTATTGAATTGGTTGCATTATAGCAGGCGTATTCCGTCTTGTCAACCCGGTGTCGCGAATTTTTATGAACTTTCGTTCATGGTTTGCAGAAGATGACAAGGTTGACGGCCCAAACCCCCCTGAATACATAAAAAATGCCTGTTCTATATTATATCTGGGGATGACGGATTGTATCCCCACTTGAAGTGAACGGTTTCTTGTGCTATAATCTGACTATCTATAAATATGTTCAATAATGTCCGAGCGTTCGGGCAGGAGGATAATGCTTTCATGAGCGATTTCAAAGTCAGAAACGATTGGATGCCGTTTTGCGTGCCGGATATCACGGATGCGGAGGTGCAGGCTGTGAACGATACGGTGCGCTCCGGCTGGTGGGCAAAGGGTCCCAGAACGATTGAGTTTGAAAAGCGTTTTGCCGAATATGTGGGCGCGAAATACTGTGTGGGTGTCAATTCATGCACGGCGGCGCTTCATTTGGCGCTCATGAGCCAGGGCATCAGCCCGGGCGATGAGGTCATCACCACGCCGCTGACCTTCGCTTCCACCGCGAATACCATTGTGCACGCCGGCGCGACGCCGGTGTTTGCCGATATCGACCCGGATACCGGTCTCATCGATCCCAAGGAAATTGAGAAGAAGATCACGCCCAGAACCCGCGCGGTGGTGCCGGTGCATTACGCCGGCCTGGCGGCGGATATCGGCGAGATCGGAAAGCTGTGCGACCACTACGGCCTGTTCCTCTCCGAGGATGCGGCGCATGCCGTGGAGACCCGCTACAACGGCGAGCTCATCGGCCATCATCCCAAGGGCACGGTTTCCTATTCCTTCTACGCGACCAAGAACCTGGCCTGCGGCGAGGGCGGCGCGCTGGTAACCGATGACGAGCAGATCTACAAAAAGGCGAGCCTCCTCTCCTGCCACGGCATGAGTGCCGGCTCCTGGAACCGCTACGGCAAGAGCGGCTCCTGGCGCTATGACATCGAGGAGCCGGGCTTCAAGTACAACATGTTCGACATTCAGGCTGCGCTGGCCAATGTGCAGCTCAGCCGCATGGAGGATATGCAGCGCCGCCGCTTTGAGGCGGTGGAGGTGTATGAGCAGGCCTTCCGCGACGTGCCGCAGCTGCGCCTGCAGAAGACGCCGGATTACTGCCACCACAGCCGCCACCTGTACATCCTGCGCATCGTGCCGGAGAGGCTGACCATCTCCCGCGATCAGTTCATCGAGGAGCTCAAGGCGCGCAACGTCGGCGTGAGCGTGCACTTCATCGCGCTGCACACTATGAGCGCCTATGCCAAGCGCTACGGCTACAAGCCCGAGGATTTCCCGAAGGCCAATGCCTTCTCCGAGAGCGAGATCTCCCTGCCGATGTACTCCACACTCGGTGTGGAAAAGGCGCAGTACATCGCGGACGCGGTGCTGGATGTCGTGAAGAAGTTTAAGAAGTAAAATGCATGTAATACTATTCTCAGATTAAACTGACACATCTACTTGCGCCTTTTCCATTCTGGCGTCCGCTCATTCCATTCAACGTAGCGCCGCTACGCCTCATTTCATTCGCGTTAGCCAGAATGAAAAATTCGCTTCGTATCTTGTGCCATTTTTATCTGAGAATAGTATAAAATCCCCGCAGGCAGCTGTCCGGCGGGGATTTTTGTGTGGATTTTTGTCGGAAAGTCCGCTATAATCAAGGG
>JBJDYS010000038.1:0-15588 GCA_051867595.1 Oscillospiraceae bacterium | reverse complement strand
GGATCTGCGGCACTATGAAAAGGGCCTTCTGCGCGAGGCAGCCCGCGGTCTTTTGCCCGACGAGGTGCTCTGGCGCAAAAAATCCCCCTACCCCAAGACACACAACCCCGCCTACCGTGCGATCCTTGAGACCCGTCTGCGGGCCGTCATCGACGACCCCTCCGCGCCCATTCACGCGCTCGTCCGCCGTCAGGCGCTCGAGGAGCTGATGACGAACGAGACGACGCAGCCCTGGTACGGCCAGCTCATGACCGCGCCGCAGACCATCGCCTATATGCTCCAGCTGAACTACTGGCTCGGCGCTTATAAGGTGCGGCTCGTGTGACGGGATATATGGTTTTTCATATATCTCTATCACCTTTTCGTATTTGCTTTTTCGCGCAGATGTGATAAAACTATCTCATAGAGAAAAACTGCAAAGGAGAAGCCGACCATGATTAAAAACGACCTCTACCCCCACGTATTCCAGCCGCTCAAAATCCGCGGTCTCACGCTGAAAAACCGCCTTGAATATTCCCCCACCGTGGTTCTGAAGTGCTCGCCGGAAGGCGACGTCACGCAGGAGATGCTCGACTATGTGGCCTGGCAGGCCGACATTGGCGTCGGTTATCTGACCATCGGCAACACCCCGGTGGTGCACAGCGATTCGAGCGCATGGACCTGCGAGCTGAACGTCACCGAGGATCGCTGCATCCACGGCATCGAGCAGATGGTTCGCACGGCCCGCGAGCACGGCGCGGAAATGAGCATTGAGCTTGCCCACGCCGGCCGCGGTTCGAGCCATGACCCGAAAGTCCCCGCGCTCGCGCCCTCCGACGTGCCGCTGAACGGCGGCCCGCTCGGATACATAAAGCCCATGAACCGCGAGGACATGGACTATATCCGCGACTGCTTCGTGGACTGCGCCGTCCGCTGCAAAAACGCCGGTCTGCGTATTCTCATGATCCACTGCGCCCACAACAACCTGCTCGCGCAGTTCATTTCTCCGGCCTCGAACCACCGCACCGACGAGTACGGCGGCTCCCTCGAGAACCGTATGCGCTATCCGCTGGAGGTGCTGAAGGCCGTGCGCGAGGCCGTTCCCGATATGGTCATCGAGTGCCGCGTCTCCGCGCAGGAGGACACGCCCGACGGTCTGCAGCTCGAGGAGTCCCTGCAGTTCATGGAGCGCGCACAGGAGTTCGTGGACATCATCCACGTTTCCCGCGGCAACATCTTCTTCAACTACGGCTCCACCTACACCATCCCGACCTACTTCAAGGGCCGCCAGCTGAACGTCGCCTTCGCCGCCGAGGCGAAAAAGCGCCTGCATATTCCCGTCGCCGTCGTCGGCAACATCACCTCCCTCGCCGAGGCCGAGGAGATCATCGCCTCCGGCAAGGCCGATATTGTCGTCATGGCGAAGGCCTACATGGCGGATAACGAGCTCATCCACAAATCCGTCCGCGGCCACGCGGAGGACGTGCGGCCCTGCACACGCTGCGACTGGTGCGGCAACGCCAACAACTTCGGCACCTCCATGCGCTGCGCCATCAACCCCATGCTCGGCAAAAACATCGACCTGAGCACGCTGGCAAAATCCAAAAAGAAGGTCATGGTCATCGGCGGCGGCGCGGCCGGCATGACCGCCGCGCAGACCTGCGCCAAGATGGGCCATGACGTCACCCTGTACGAAAAGTCCGACAAGCTCGGCGGCCTGCTGAACATCGCCACTGCCGCGGACTTCAAGACCTATATGCGCCTGTATCTGCAGTGGACCGTCCGCGAGACCGAGCGCTGCGGCGCAAAGATCGTCTACAACACCGAAGTGACGCCGGAGCTCGTCGACGCGGAGAATCCCGACGCGGTCATCGTTTCCACCGGCTCTAATTTCGCGCACCCTCCCATTCCCGGCATCGACGGCCCGAAGGTCGTCCCCGTCCGTGACTGCGAGCTGCACACAAAGCCCGTCGGCCAGAAGGTCGTCGTCTGCGGCGGCGGCGTGGTCGGCCTGGAGGCGGCCGTCATGCTCGGCATGGAGGGCAGGGACGTCACCGTCATCGACATGATCCCGCTCGAAAAGTGGGCCGCCGAGATGCCCGTGTTCAACCACATCGAGCTGAACTACCAGCTCGACAAATACGGCGTCAAGCGCTTCGGCTCCGAGGCGATCACCGAGTTTGCCGAGGACGGCGTTCACACCGCCTCCGGCCATGTCTACGAGGGCGACACCTACGTTCTCGCGCTGGGCGTCACCGCCAACCGCAAGCTCGCCGATGAGCTTCTCGCCCGCTATCCCGAGGGCGTGTATGTCGTCGGCGACTGCGTGAAGAGCGCGCGTATGCTCGGCGACGCCAACAACGAGGCGTTCGCCGCGGCCATCTCCATCCGCTGACCGGAACAACCATCGACCTGCCCGCCGGAGCGCCCCTCCGGCGGGCATTTTTTGTGCTGTTTTCCCCGCGAACACGGCGGAAATGGAATTGCAATCTTTGGGCGGATATGGTATATTGAAAAATACTGTAAAATGGCAGAAGGGGGTGTTTTCATGGCTGCCGTCGGAAAACGGGATATGACGGTCGGTACCGAATGGAAACACATCCTGCTGTTTTCCCTGCCCATCATGGCGGGCAATCTTCTCCAGCAGCTTTACAACACCGTGGACGGCATCGTCGTCGGAAACTTTGTCTCCCAGAACGCTCTTGCCGCCACCGGCTCCGCCGGTACGCTGGCCCTTATTTTTCTCGCCTTTGCCATCGGCTTCGGCAACGGCTCGGGCGTGATGGTCGCCCAGCTTTTCGGCGCAAAGCAGTATAACGAGCTGCGAAGCGCGGTATCCACGGCGCTGATCCTGCTCATCGGCATCGGCGCGTTTTTCTCCGTTTTCGGCTGTGCGCTTGCCCGTTTTCTCCTGCATGGGCTCATGAACATCGCCGAGGGCGAGGTACTCGACCTCGCGGTTCGCTATTTTGCGATCTACGCGCTGGGGTTCATCCTCCAGTTCATCTATAACGCTGTCGCGGCGATCCTGCGCGCCGTCGGCGACAGTCAGGCCACGCTGTATTTCCTGCTGGTCAGCTCGGCCATCAACCTGCTGCTCGACCTGCTTTTCGTCGTGGTCTTTCGCTGGGGCGTGTCCGGCGCGGCCGTCGCCACCGTTCTGTCCCAGCTCGGCAGCGCGGCGGTATCCGTCGCCTATATGTTCAAAAAATACCCGATGTTCCGCTTCGGCAAGGGCGAATTCGTCTTTCGTATGGATCAATGCCGCCACTGCCTGCGGCTCGGCGTTCCCAACACGATCCAGCAGTCCATCGTGAGCTTCGGCAACGTCTTTATCCAGCGGCTCGTCAACTCCTTCGGCGCCTCCGCCATGGCCGCCTACACCGTGGGCGTGCGGCTGGAGAGCTACCTCTTCGTGCCGGCGGTCGGTCTGAGCGTGGGCGTTTCCACCTTCACCGCGCAGAACATCGGCGCGGGCCGGCTCGACCGTGTGCACCGCGGTGCGCGCTCGGCGACGGTCATCACCCTCTGCATCGCGGTCACGCTGGAGCTTCTGTCCTATACCTTCGCCTCCTCGCTCGCGACGCTCTTCGGCGTGGACGGCGAGGCGCTCACGCTGAGCGTCTCCTATATCCGCTTCCTGGCGTTCTGCTTCTGGCTCTTCGCGGTGTATATCGTGTTCTCCGGGCTTCTGCAGGGGGCGGGCGATGTCCTGTTCGCCATGATGGGCTCGCTCATCTCGCTGTTCATCCGCGTCGCGATGTGCTACACGCTCGTGCTCGGCTTCGGTATGGACTTCTCCGCCATCTGGAAAGCGATGCCCGTCGGCTGGATCGCCGCGCTGGCTCTCGCCCTGGGCCGCTATTTCACCGGCGGCTGGAAAGAGAAAGGTCTTGTAAACCATGGATAATTTCTACGCCCTCATCGCCCGGATGAAAAACATCGACCGCTGGGCGCTGATGCGCTCGGTGACAACGGAGAACGTGCAGGAGCACAGCCACATGGTCGCCGTCCTCGCCCATGCTCTCGCGGTCATCCGCCGGGACATATACGGCGTCCCCTGCGACCCCAATGCCGCCGCAGCAGCCGCCCTGTTCCACGACGCCTCCGAGATCCTGACCGGCGATCTGCCGACCCCGATCAAATACAACAACCCCGAGATCATGGCCGCTTACCGGCAGGTGGAGGCCGCCGCCTCGGAAAAGCTTCTCGGTATGCTTCCGCCGGAGCTCCGCCCGGCCTATGAACCGCTGCTGAACGAGGTTGACCCGGAGATTCGGGCGATCGTCAAGGCCGCGGACAAGCTCTCGGCCTACATCAAGTGCATCGAAGAGCGCCGAGCCGGAAACGATGAGTTCCTGTCGGCGGAGCAGAAAACCCTCGAAACGCTGCGGGCCTATGCCCTGCCGGAGGTCGATTACTTCCTCGACCGCTTCATTCCCGCCTTCGACCGGACGCTGGACGAGCTGGGAACGATGGACTACCGCGAGCCCTCCCGCCCCGGGACATGACTTTATAAACAATATCCGAAAAGGAGACAATATATTATGCGTATGCGTGCTCAAGACAAGACCATGGACAAGATCGTGGCTCTTTGCAAAAACCGCGGTTTCATCTTCCCCGGCTCCGAGATTTACGGCGGTCTGGCAAACTCCTGGGACTACGGCCCGCTCGGCGTCCTCATGAAGCAGAACGTCAAGAACGCCTGGTGGAAGAAATTCGTTCAGGAGTGCCCCTACAACGTCGGTCTTGACGCCGGCATCCTCATGAACCCCCGTGTATGGGAGGCCTCCGGCCACGTCACCAACTTCAACGACCCCCTGATCGACTGCAAGGGCTGCAAGCGCCGTCACCGCGCCGACAAGCTCATCGAGGAGTGGGCTCTGGCGGAGGGCATCGACGCCAATGTCGAGGCCATGACGAACGAGGAGATGGTCGAGTACATCCGCGAGAAGAACATCCCCTGCCCCGGATGCGGCGTGTGCAACTTCTCCGACATCAAGAAGTTCAACCTGATGTTCAAGACCCATCAGGGCGTCACCCAGGAGAGCGGCACGGACGTCTATCTGCGTCCCGAGACCGCGCAGGGCATCTTCGTCGACTACAAGAGCGTCCTGCGTACCACCCGCAAAAAGATCCCCTTCGGCATCTGCCAGATCGGCAAATCCTTCCGCAACGAGATCACCCCGGGCAACTTCACCTTCCGCATTCTCGAGTTTGAACAGATGGAGCTTGAGTTCTTCTGCGAGCCGGACACCGACCTTGAGTGGTTCCAGTACTGGCGCACCTACTGCCACAACTGGCTGCTCGGCCTCGGCCTCAACGACGAGTATCTCCGCCTGCGCGACCACTCCCCCGAGGAGCTGAGCTTCTACTCCAAGGCCACCACCGACTTTGAGTACCTCTTCCCCTTCGGCTGGGGCGAGCTCTGGGGCATCGCCGACCGCACCAACTACGACCTGACGCAGCACCAGACCTTCTCCGGCGAGAAGATGGAATACAAGGAAGAGGGCATGGCCGAGGGCTACATTCCTTACGTCATCGAGCCTTCTCTGGGCGCCGACCGCGCCATGCTCGCCTTCCTCGTGGACGCTTACGACGAGGAGCAGGTCGGCGTGGACAAGAAGGGCAATCCCGATATCCGCGTGGTGCTGCATCTGCATCCGCAGCTCGCGCCTTACAAGGTCGCGATCCTGCCCCTGTCCAAGAAGGAAGTCCTCACCGGTCCCGCCAGGGAGCTTTACGCCGAGCTCAGCAAGGAGTTCTCCTGCGACTATGACGAGACCGGCTCCATCGGCAAGCGCTATCGCCGCGAGGATGAGATCGGCACGCCGTTCTGCGTGACCTTCGACTTCCAGACCGTCGGCGACGACACCATCGAGGCCGACCACTGCGTCACCGTCCGCGAGCGCGACTCCATGGAGCAGGTACGCATCCCCATCAGCGAGGTCAAGGCCTACATCGCCGAGCGCGTCAAGTACTGAGTTGGACAGCCGCCCCGATAACACGCCCCGCGAGACGGCGGGCGAGCAGTTCGTAAAGCGCATCCGCCCTGCCGGTGCGGCACTGTTTCTGATCCTCGCCGTGCTGGTGTCCGCCATCTGCCTCACAAGCGGCAAGGACCCGATCCCGGGCTATGCCGCGCCGGAGACGACGGCATATTACGCCGCCCATACGGAGGAGCTGGCAGCCGAGCTGGAGGATTCTGTTTTCCCCTGCCTGTCCGACTATGCGCTGACCGCCGAGGCAAACGGCGACACCGTCACCGTGACGGTGGAAAGCGGCAATTTCGCCGCGGCCCGCTCCGCGATCCTGCGGTATTTCGACCAAAGCCTTCTCGTTTTTGAGCGAGGCTGAACAAAATCGCAAACGCTCCGGCCCATGATTTTCATGCGCCGGGGCGTTTTCATTGCTTTTCGGGCGCCGGTATGCTATGATATGGGCGCTGATTTTAACCGTATCGGGAGGGCATTGTATGCTCAAAGGAAAAACCATCGTTCTCGGCGTCACCGGCGGCATCGCCTGCTATAAAGCGGCTGCGCTGGCCTCCGCGCTCGTCAAGCTCCATGCCGACGTGCAGGTGCTGATGACCGAAAACGCCACGCAGTTTGTAAGCCCCATCACCTTCGAGCAGCTGACCGGGAACAAGGCTCTGGTGGACACCTTCGACCGGAACTTCCAGCACAAGGTGGAGCATATCTCCGTCGCCGATCGGGCGGACTTTGTCCTGATCGCCCCGGCCACCGCGAATGTGCTGGCAAAGCTTGCAAACGGCCTGGCCGACGATATGCTGACGACCACCGTCCTTGCCTGCGACTGCCCGAAAGCCGCCGCTCCCGCCATGAATACGAAGATGTACGAAAACCCCGTCACGCAGGACAACCTTGCAAAGCTGCGCGGCTACGGCTGGGAGATCGTCGAGCCCGCCTCGGGCCGTCTTGCCTGCGGCGCGGTCGGCAAGGGAAAGCTTCCCGAGCCGGAGCAGCTCGTCGAGGTCTGCCTCCACGCGCTCGCGCATGAAAAGGATATGACCGGCAAGCGCGTACTCGTCACCGCCGGCCCCACCCGCGAGGCCATCGACCCCGTGCGCTACATCACGAACCACTCCTCCGGACGGATGGGCTACGCCATCGCCAAGGCCGCAAGCCGGCGCGGCGCCATCGTGACGCTTGTCACCGGCCCGGTCGATCTGCCCGCGCCGGGCTATATGGAGGTCGTCCCGATCACCTCGGCGCAGGATATGTACGACGCGGTCACAAGCCGCGCAGACGGCATGGACATCATCATCAAAGCCGCCGCCGTGGCGGATTATCGTCCGGCTGAGGTCGCCGACAACAAGATCAAAAAGGCGGACGGCGATCTGGCCATCCCCCTCGCCCGCACGCAGGATATTCTCGCGGAGCTGGGCCGCCGCAAGCGCCCCGGACAGTTTCTCTGCGGCTTCTCCATGGAGACCGAGAATATGCTCGAAAACAGCCGCAAAAAGCTCGCGAAGAAAAACCTCGACCTCATCGCGGCGAACAACGTGAAGGTCGCCGGAGCGGGCTTCGGCGTGGACACGAATGTGCTGACACTGATCGCCGCCGATGCGGAGATCGAGCTGCCGCTGCTGACAAAGGACGCCGCCGCGAATGCGCTTCTGGACGAGATCCTACGGCGGCAGGCGGAAGGCTGACCGGGAAATAAATCATAGTAAAAAGGCTGCCCCAGATGGGACAGCCTTTTTGTTTTGGTTTTCCGGAATTACTTGGCGTACTCGACGGCCTTTGTCTCGCGCAGGACATGAACCTTGATCTGACCGGGATAGGTGAGTTCCTCCTCGATCTTTTTGGCGATGTCGCGGGCCAGCAGCGTCATCTCGTCCTCGCTGACCTGGTCGGGCTTGACCATCACGCGGATCTCACGGCCCGCCTGAATGGCGTAGCAGGAGTCGATGCCCTGGAAGGACATGGAGACCTCCTCCAGCTTCTGGAGGCGCTTGACGTAGTTCTCAATGTTCTCACGGCGGGCGCCGGGACGACCGGCGGAGATAGCGTCGGCCGCCTGAACGATGACCGCGATCACGGTCTGCGGCTCCACATCGTTGTGGTGGGCATGGATCGCGTGGATGACCGCCTCGGATTCCTTGTACTTCTTGGCGATATCGACGCCGATGGTGACATGGCTTCCCTCGACCTCGTGGTCGATGCTCTTGCCGATGTCGTGCAGGAGACCGGCACGCTTGGCGGTGGCGACGTCCACGCCCAGCTCCGCGGCGATAAGCCCCGAAATATGGGCCACCTCCATGGAGTGGTTCAGGACGTTCTGGCCATAGCTCGTGCGGTATTTCTGGCGGCCCAGGAGCTTGATAAGCTCCGGATGCAGGCCATGCACGCCGGTCTCGAGCGCGGCGCGCTCGCCCTCGGCCTTGATGGTGTTGTTGACCTCCTTCTGGGCCTTCGCAACCATCTCCTCGATGCGGGCGGGATGGATGCGTCCGTCGGCGATCAGTTTCTCCAGCGCCAGACGCGCCACCTCGCGGCGGACGGGGTCAAAGCTGGAGATCGTGATGGCCTCCGGGGTGTCGTCGATGATGAGGTCAACGCCGGTCAGGGTCTCGATGGAGCGGATATTCCGTCCCTCGCGGCCGATGATGCGGCCCTTCATCTCATCGTTCGGGAGGCTGACCACGGAAACGGTCACCTCGCTGGCATGATCGGCCGCGCAGCGCTGGATCGCCACCGTGATGATCTCGCGGGCGCGCTCCTCGGCCTCGTCCTTGTACTGCTGCTCGATTTCCCGCAGCTTCATGGCCTGCTCGTGGGTCACCTCGCTGGCCAGAGAGTCAATGAGGAGCGCTTTCGCCTCCTCGGCGGAATAGCCGGAGATGCGTTCCAGCACTTCAAGCTGGGATCGCTTGAGCTGCTGAACCTCCTCCTGCTGTGCCTCGACATCGGCGATCTTCTGCGTGAGCAGTTCGTTCTTCCGGTCGATGGCATCGGTCTTTTTGTCCAGATGCTCCTCCTTCTGCTGAAGGCGGCGCTCCTGCTTGGAGAGCTCTGCGCGTCTCTCCTTCACTTCCCGCTCATATTCCGAGCGGCTTCTGTGTATTTCTTCTTTTGCCTCCAGGAGAGCTTCTCGTTTTTTGCTCTCCGCGGACTTAATGGCATCATTCAGTATACGCTTAGCCTCATCCTCGGCGGAGCCGATTTCGCGTTCACCGACATTTTTGCGGTACATATAGCCGATCAGCGCACCGGCACCCAGCGCGACGAGTATGAGAATAATTGACAACCATATTGGCATTGTAAGAGTACACACCTCCCATCCAATAAATGTTTTGTGTGACACGGCGGGCATCAAGCACCCAATCCGAACAAGCAAAACTGAAACAGCATATATATTTACCCATCATATAGACACTGTAACTATTTAATTTTAAGTCCAAGCGTTTGTTATGTCAAGCACAAATTCATATATCTTATATTTATATGCGGGAAGCCCCCGGTCTTGCCGCAGCAGGATCGGGGGCCTCATATTGTTTTAGTTGCTTATCAGTACATACCGCCCATGTCGGGGTTCGCGGCAACGGGAGCAGGCGGCTCCTTGATGTCGGTCACAAGGCTCTCGGTGGTGAGAACCATGGACGCGACGGAAGCGGCGTTCTCCAGCGCGCTGCGGCAGACCTTGGTCGGGTCGATGATGCCGGCAGCGATCATGTCGCAGAACTGCTCGGCGGCAGCGTCGAAGCCGAAGGAAGGCACATCGCTCGACACGACCTTGTCGAGGATGACGGCGCCCTGCAGGCCGGCGTTCGCGGCGATCTGCATGATGGGAGCTTCCAGAGCCTTGGCAACAGCGACCGCACCGGTCTTTTCGTCGCCCTCCAGCGTCTCCGCGACGGCCGCCGCGGCCTTGGAGCCGAGAACATACGCGGTAGCGCCGCCGGCGACAACGCCCTCTTCCACCGCCGCACGGGTGGCGTTCAGCGCATCCTCGATGCGGAGCTTCTTCTCCTTCATCTCGGTCTCGGTAGCGGCGCCGACCTTGATGACGGCCACACCGCCGGCGAGCTTCGCCAGACGCTCGTTGAGCTTCTCCTTGTCATACTCGCTCTCGGTGGCATCCGCCTGGTTGGTGATCTGACGCACGCGGTCAGCGATCGCGGCGGGATCACCGGCACCGTCAACGATGATGGTGTTCTCCTTGGAGACCTTGACCTGACGGGCCGAGCCGAGCATATCGACGGTAGCGTCACGCAGCTCCATGCCGATGTCGGAGGAGATGACCTGACCGCCGGTCAGGATGGCGATGTCCTGCAGCATATCCTTGCGGCGGTCGCCGAAGCCGGGGGCCTTGACGCAGACGCAGGTGAAGGTGCCGCGGATGCGGTTGAGCACGATGGTCGCGAGAGCCTCGCCCTCGACGTCCTCGGCGATGATCAGCATCTTGCGGCCGGCCTGCACGACCTGCTCCATGACGGGCAGGATATCCTGGATGTTGGAGATTTTCTTATCCGTGATGAAGATCATGGGATCGTCCAGCACGGCTTCCATCTTCTCGGTATCGGTGACCATGTAGGGGTTGATATAGCCGCGGTCGAACTGCATACCCTCGACAACCTCGGAGTAGGTATCGACGGTCTTGGACTCCTCGACCGTGATGACGCCGTTCTGGCCGACCTTCTCCATCGCCTCGGCGATCAGCTGGCCGATCTTCTCGTCGCCGCTGGAAACCGCACCGACGCGGGCGATGTCGCCGCTGCCGGAAACGGGCTGGGAGTTCTGCTTGATGGCCTCAACCGCCGCCGCGGACGCCTTGGCAATGCCGCGGCGCATGACCATGGGGTTGGCGCCGGCAGCGAGGTTCTTGAGGCCCTCGCGGATGATGGCCTGCGCCAGGATGGTGGCGGAGGTGGTGCCGTCACCGGCCACGTCGTTGGTCTTGGTGGAGACCTCCTTGATCATCTGGGCGCCCATGTTCTCAAACGGATCCTCCAGCTCGATCTCCTTCGCGATGGTCACGCCGTCGTTGGTCACGAGGGGCGCGCCGAACTTCTTGTCGAGCACGACGTTGCGGCCCTTGGGGCCCACGGTGATCTTGACGGTATCCGCCAGCTTATCAACACCGCGCTGCAGAGCGGCACGGGCTTCTTCACCATAAATGATCTGCTTTGCCATAATTCAAAAACCTCCTAATCAGTCTGCCAGAATGGCCAGGATGTCGCTCTGACGAACGACGGTGTACTCCTCACCCTCGATCTTCACCGTGGTGCCGGTGTACTTACCGGTGAGGATGCGGTCACCGGCCTTGACTTCCATCTTCACTTCATTGCCGTCGATCATGCCGCCGGGGCCGACCGCCACGACTTCATAAATTTCCGGCTTCTCCTGCGCGGCAGCCGCCAGCAGGATTCCGCTCTTGGTCTTTTCCTCCGCCTCCAGGCGCTTCACGACAACTTTGTCAGCCAAAGGTTTCAGTGTCATTTCGATTGCCTCCTGTATGAAAAATTTTTATAAACAAATTTTGTGTGTTAGCACTCGATCCATCGGAGTGCTAACACACATATAATACCCCAGTTATCCAATTTCTTCAACTGGCATTTTGCACAAACAAACGCCGTTTTAATCAGCAAAATACATATATAAATTACATTGCAGCATCCCGTTATACAGCTTGCGCTTCCTGTCTGCCGGACGGCCGAAGAACTGCTCAAAATCCGGGTCCGAACAGATGACAAAGCGCTTCCAGCCCTCAAGCCTTGCCGACGCCGCCCCGAAGGCGCGATAGAGCGTCCGCGCCTCGTCCCGCTCCAGCATCCGCTCGCCATAGGGCGGGTTGCAGACGATAACGCCTTTTTCCGCCGGGGCCTTGATTTCCCGCGCATCCGCGACCGAGAACGTAATATCGTCCTCCACACCGGCACGGCGCGCATTTTCGCGGCTCAGCGCGACGGCACGCGGGTCGGCGTCCGAGGCGAAGATGTGATATTCCCCGTGGTACTCGAGGCTTTCTGCCTCCTCCGCGGCGTCCTTCCAGACACGCGCCGGGACAAAGGCCCAGCTCTGCGCGGCAAAGCTTCGATGCAGGCCCGGCGCACGATTCCTCGCGATCAGCGCCGCTTCAATGGGGATCGTGCCGCTGCCGCAGAACGGATCATAAAACGCATCCCGCCCGCGATAGCGCGCAAAGCCGACAAGCCCCGCCGCCAGCGTCTCGCGCAGGGGCGCCGCCACATGACCGGGGCGGTAACCGCGCTTGAACAGCGGCGCGCCCGTCGTATCAAGGTATACCTCCGCGCGGTCCTTTATGATCGAAAACTGGATCTGGTACAGATCGCCGGTCTCGGGAAGCTGCTGCACGCCATAGGCGCGGCCAAGCGCAATCGCCGCGGCTTTTTTGATGCTCCGCTGGCAGGCCGGCACGGAGGAAAGCGCCGAATTCAGGCAATAGCCCTTGACCGGAAACTGTCCGTCCCGGGGTATGTAATCCGCGAGCGGCAGGGCCTTGACGCCCTCAAAAAGCTGGTCGAAATCCGCAGCCGGAAAGCTGCCCAGAAGCAGCAGCACGCGTTCCCCCGTCCGCAGGCGCAGGTTGGCTTTCGCACAGGCCAGACCGTCGCCGGAGAAACGGACGCGCCCGTTCTCGGCCCGGACATTGTCAAGGCCCATGCGCCGCAGCTCATCCGCCGCCGGGCCTTCCAGCCCGAACAGGCAGGGTACAACAAACTCAGGCATGGCGTTTTTTCCCCGTGCCGGCAACGACAAAGCCCACCACGGAGAACACCGCCAGCACCAGCGCCGCCGCCGTCAGCCCCACGGACAGGCCGCCGCTCATGCCGCCGATGCGTCCGGACTCGATCATGACGCCGTTTAAGTAATCGCCGTAATTCTCGACCGCCGTGATGACGCCGGCCTGGCTCATCCACGACGCGTTGTTATTGAACCAGTCCGCGAAAAGCTGCGCGGTGGTCTCGTCGAGGTTTTTCACGCCGCCGGTGACGAGCACATGGAAATCAATAGTCTTTGCCTCCCCGTAGAGGAACGCGATCGTGGCCTTCTCGAGCGAATCCATATTCTCAAACTCCGAAGCCGGGAAACGGATCACGGTAAACTCGTTGCCGATGGGCGCGACCGCATAATACGCAATATTCTCGCCGTTTTTCTGCTCCGCGCCGATCACATCGAGGATATAGCTCAGATCCGCGCAGACATAATCGCCCTTCTTCAGTTCGGCGCCGTCCGTCACGGTTTTGGCGCCCGCCATCACGCGGAAGCCGCCGAAGCCCGTCACCGCAAGCAGGATGATCGCCAGCACCAGCGCGCCGGCGGACAGCCCGATCATCAAGTTCTTTCTCTGTTTCATGGTTTCTCCTTTTTTATAATTGTATGATCGTCACGGCGGGGTCGTCTGCAAAGAACGCGCTCACCCGCTCGCTGCTTGTAAACAGAAGCACCTGCCGTTTTTCGGCGGCGGCGCGCAGCCGTTCCAGGGCGCTTTCGATGTCCTTCCCGTCGAAGGAATCCTCCAGCACAAGGGCTGTTTCCTGCGCGATCCGGTCACGGAGGCTCTCCCGCTCCCGGGTCAGCCGCACGGCCTCGTTATCGCCGCCGGTGAAATCGAGATTGTTCACCGCCTCCGCCTCGGCCTGTCTCTGCGCGGCACGCTTCTCGTCCAGCGTCGACACCGCCTCCTCCATACGAAACTCCGCCCGCTCTTTTTCCTTCCAGAGGCGGCGGTACTCCGCCAGCAGGCCCTCGATCTCGTCCGGCGATTCCACCCCGTAGGCATCCAGAATCCGCTGCCGGTCGGCGAGCGTGTCCGCCTTCGTCTTTTGCAGGCCCTGCAGCCGCGTAAACATCACCACAAACAGCAGGATGAACACGCATCCCACCCCGGCGCACTCCGTCTTCCACGGCAGGAAGAACGCCGCCAGAAACGCCGCGACCGCAATCGCCAGCGGGATATACGCCCACTTGACCGGCGGCAGCTTGTCCGCCAGACGCAGCAGCTCTCCGGCATTGCGGCGGTCAAGCTCCGAACGGCGTGAGGCCTCCTCCGGCCCCATCTCGCCGTAGGGCGTGGCGTTCAGGGCGGCTTTCGCCCGCTCGAGCGCATCTCGCGCGCTCTGGCAAGCCGCCTCCGCTTCCTGCGCCTGCCGGCGCGCCTCCCCCATCGAGGCCAGCGCATTCTTCCGCAGAGCCGAACGGGCCGACTGGATTTTTCGGTCGAGCGCTTCCAGCGACGGCTCATCCTCCGTCACAAGCTGCACGCTTCCGTCGCCCGCGCCGGACATCGTCGCCTGCATGGACGCATACCACCCGGTTTTTTCGCCCGCATCCGGCGTATACAAAACATTCAGTCCATCGCACAGCTCCAGCGTCCGATCAGATGCGCCGAAATGCGCGATCATCTTTTTGATTCTCATAGGTATAGTCTTTCTCTGTCTGTCTGATTCTATATCACTCGATGCGGAGCGCCTCGACCCGGACGCAGCTGCCCGTCTCCGTGTCGATATCGAACAGGCACCCTTCGATCTTGCAGGCGCCGGAACCGGATTTGTACCGCCGGGGCGGGTCGCCGAGGAATTTGTTGATGGACTGCTCCACATCAATGCCGAGCACGCTCCGGCAGGCGCCGGTCATGCCCAGGTCGCTGATATACCCCGTGCCGCCGGGCAAAATACACGCATCCGAGGTCTGCACGTGCGTGTGCGTGCCCCACACGGCGCTGACGCGGCCATCCAGAAAATAGCCCATGGCCAATCGCTCACTGGTGGCCTCCGCGTGCATATCCACGAGGATCATCTTCGGCATCGGCTCAAGCTCCTGCAGAAGCCGATCCACCTCGACGAACGGATTGTCCGTGTTGTTATCGAGCGTGAAGCGGCCCAGCGCATTGATGACGCAGATATCCCCAAAGGGCGTGTGATAGACGCCGAAGCCCCGGCCCGGGCACTGCGGCGCATAGTTGATCGGGCGGATGACGCGGACATTGTCCGCAAGATACGGCTGCAGCTCCCAGCGCACCCAGGTATGGTTTCCGAGGGTGATGACATCCGCACCGGCGTTGAAGATGCGGTCGCACTGCTCCGGCGTGACGCCGACGACGTTTGCGTTTTCGCCGTTCACGACGGTGAAGCTCACGCCGAACTGCCGCTGAATGGCTTTTAATCGTTTTTCCAGAAAAGCGAGCCCCGGCGCGCCGCAGATGTCGCCGATGGCGAGAACCGTTATGATCATACTGTGTACCTCGTTTTTTTGATCTTTTATAAATATATCACGGATTCCGGGGAAATACTAGGTGTGAAAGAGGGGGAAAGCATGAACAAAATGTCGTTTTTGAAAGGCGTCGGCATCGGCGCCGCCATGGGCGCCGCGATCAGCATGATCGCCACGCCGAAGCACAGCAAATTCCGCATCGGTAAGGCGCTCAAGTCCATGGGTGATGTCGTGGACAATGTCGCGGACACGCTCGGTCTGTAATTCTGGTGGAAATTTCAAAAAAATACTTGCAATCCGCGCCGCAGTATGATATTATACTTTGGCGCGAGCGGCATTAGCTCAGCTGGATAGAGCGTCTGGCTACGGACCAGAAGGCCGGGGGTTCGAATCCCTCATGCCGTGCCAA
>JBJDYS010000037.1:1690-54767 GCA_051867595.1 Oscillospiraceae bacterium | reverse complement strand
TATCTTACGGGGTAGTGCCTTACACTACTTTGCTCAACGCCCTATCTGGGCGCACCGTATCAATGGTGGCCTTGCCCAGCAGGTCCGAGATGTACTTATGGGTGCTCTGCTCATTGCCGCCGAGGTAAACGAGGCTGTCGGCGTTGCCGATGATGCCCTCCCATTCGTCCTTAAACAGCGCCTTGAGCTGGGATATGTTTTGCAGAATGATGGTCGCCATGATGTTGCGTGAGCGCATCGTGGCCTGGAGCCGGGCATAGCCGTCCGGCAGGGCGACATTGGCAAATTCGTCAAACAGGAGTCGCACCGGGATGGGCAGGCTTCCGCCGTGCTTCTTATCGGCTTGATAGTACAGTTCCTGAAACGCCTGCGTATAAAGCATTCCCACGAGGAAATTCAGAGAGGTATCGTTGCTGTCCGGGATGACACAGAATACGGCTTGCTTGCGCTCGCCGAGCTTTTCCAGCTCCAGGTTATCACGGGACGTGATCTTTTGAATTTCCGGCAGAGTGAAGGACGCCAGCCTCACAGCGGCGCTCACCAAAATGGACATGGCGGTTTTACCCGCGGCCTGCTTGAAAATCTTGTATTCGCGGACGGCGATGTGATCCGGCTGTTCCTCCTCCAATGCTTCAAAGAGGAGATCCAGCGCGGATTTATAATCGTCGTCCCCCTCTCTAGCCCCGCCGTTTTCGATCATGTAGAGCATCATTTCCATGGTCTGCTCATACTGCGGGGATTCATGCAGAAGGTACAGCATGAGGGCGGCGTCCAGCGCGATCTCCGATTTCTCCCAAAAGGGATCGTTCGACTGTGCGCCCTTTGGCGTGGTGTTCTTGATAAAATTGTTTATGATTTTGAACACATCGGCGTCGTTTCGTATGTAGTGGAACGGGTTGTAATAATCGGAGTTCTTCGGCTCCACAAGGTCGAACACGCGGACGATATAGCCCTGCTGCATGAGAAACGGCGCGGCGGAGCGGACAAGCTCCCCTTTGGGGTCTGTCACGATAAAGCTGGCATTGGCTTGCAGAAGATTGGGCTTCACTACAAAGCGGGTCTTGCCAGAGCCGGAGCCGCCGACGATGATCTGCAGGAGGTTTCTCATGTGTTGGCGTGGATTGAGGCTCATACTCAGATGCTGGGTGAGGATGGCGTTGTTATAGGTGTCCTTGTCTGCATAGCGCCGGTTGACGTCGTGGACGCTCCCCCACTTGGCCGAGCCATGTTCCTCTCCCGGCCTGCGGTTAACGCGGGTGGAATAGTGATAGCCGATGGCGCAGACATAGACGATAAGAAAACCGAGGATGAATTTGACCGTGTATGGCGTCCAGTGGAGAGCAAAGGGGCTCTGGAGGGCGGCGCTGAACTGTCCCATAAACTCCATGAGATTCATGCCGTCCTCATACACGCCCGCGCCGAGCACGGCGAGCCATATTACGATGACGGAGCACACCGCCCATACGGGCGCAGCGTCCTTAAAGGATTTGTTCTGACGTATAGGCGTCACCTCCGAAAATAAAATTGCCGGAAATGGGTTTCATGGTGAAACTCATTTTCAGCCACACGCTGGGAGTCATCGCCGCGCTCCCACGATAGCCAAAGCCCGCGTCAGCGGGCTTTGGTGGTGTTATCCCCTTAGTTACCACCAATACGGCGGGCGGCTGCGGTCAAGGCTCGGCCAGTGCACACACTGGCCGACTCGAGCGCATTTGCGTCCAGCAAATGCGCGGCCTTGACGGGAGCCGGACGCCGTATTACATATCCCTGCAGGGGGATAACACCGCCTGTCACATGGCCCTTCGAGAGACGTTCCTGCTCTTTTGGGGCGGGTCTATCCGGTGGGCGATGGCATTTCCAATTTGCTTGCCCATGTTGGCTATCTGATCGAGAGCGCCGCGCCGCTCCTGGGATGTCCAGCCGTCATAGAGTGCGGCGAGGTTCTGCATATCCGGCTTTTCCACTGCTATTCCAAACCGGCGGCATAGGAGATAGGCCACGCTCTGCGCGTCCAGTTCGCTTTCAACGCGGGTGTATCCGGCGTTCATGCCTTTGGCATGGAAACGAGAGTGGGCAATCTCCCCGGCTATGGCCGCAAAGGACTCGCGGTCCGAATGATTGGGATTAACGGAAAGCTTCATTTCCCTCTCGTTATATCTGGCCGGGACGGACAGATCGCCGTTTACTTCCACCGGCACAACGGAAAAATTGAGAAGTGTGGTAAGCGCCATATCCATCTGCTCGGTGCCATCCGCCAGCGTAGGTGTGACAAAGTTCTTGCCTGTTGTCTGCGTGATGTCATACACGGGCGTAAGGGTATATCCCCGCCCAAAGGTCTGGCGGGCAAAAATGTTAGCGCCGCGTCCGGCCTCGGAGGGAATGACGTTTCTGCCGAGGCTTCTCCACCGCTCGGCTGTGCCGAACTTCGTAAAGCCGAGATTCTGCGCCATGACCATAACGACGTTGCCGGGGCTGTATGTGGGATTGTCGCCCTGCATATCGAGAAACCTCGCATACATTTCGGGGTTCTGCGTGACCTCGACCACGGCGGCATCCTGCATGGCGGAGGCGTTTTCGCGCTCGGCCTGCTTCTGTGCATTCCACTGTTTGTCTGCTTCGTTTTTCTTGTTGATGATGGCTGAAAGGTCTGCTCCTTGTTCTTGGATTTCTGCTTTATGATTTCCGGCTGCTGCCGGGCTTCCATTTCCTGCGCCCGGATGCGGGGCGCCTGCTCCGCGATCTGGCGGCACAGCCGCATTTCCAGGCGTTTGGGGCGCAGGGCAATATTGATGGCCTCAATCTCCGGCGTCACGTCCTCCCCCTGCCGCTTGCGGCGGTACAGCGTTCGGCGCTGATCTGTGAGGCCGTCGATGTCGGCTTGCAGGGCGTCCGTAAGCATGGAAAGCTGGTCGTCCGTGTCAATGTGGTATTTCTGCATGAGGCAGAATTGGCGCTTGTACTTCTCCAGCTTTGTGATCTCCCTGCGTATCTCAAAGGGGATGGGCTTCTTATATCGGCTTTTCCCGGCTTTTCCGAGCAGGTACAGATAGCGGACATACAGCGCCCGGATGCCGTGGAGCTTGTGAGGGCGGCGTATGCTCCCGCGCCGCACGATGTAACGGCATGGAGCGGCCGTTACGATAAGAAACGGCCGCGGGGACTGCTTCGGCGGCTCCGGCGCGGGGCGCTCATTCCGGCTCCCGGCAATCCGTTTCCGGATGTCATCCTCGGCATAGCCTTCGCCCAGACTGTCCAGCCGGATAAAGCGAGCGCCGCCCGGTGGCCGGACGGCGGTGTATGTTATGCTGGGGCCGCGCTTGACGGCATAGCCCCGCTTTTCCAGAATGGAAAAGAACGTTTGCAGGGTAAAAGCGTCCACGACGGCGGCGTCTATGTCCTGCCGGATGAGTCCGCGCACGGTGGTCTTGCCGCTGTGCTCCGCGTTCCACTCGGCATAGTGCTGGCCGCGGCCTTTCGGCTCGATCACGGACAGTCCGTTTTCCCGGCTGACCTCGTTGGATATGCCCCGGATGTCTCCGAAGTAATCGTGGAACTTGTTCTGATATTTTCTGCCATCCACAAAGGACACAGAGTTGAAGACAATATGGCAGTGGAGGTGGGCGTGATCCAAGTGGGTGGTTACGATGGCCTCGTATTTCTCCCCCAGGAGCCGCTGGGCAAACTCCACGCCGAGCTCCTGTGCCTGCTCCGGCGTGACCTCGCCGGGCATATAGGAATGGATGATGTGATAGCCGAGGACGCCGTGGGTCTTATCCCACCGATACTTGGTGGCGACCATGTCGGCATAGGCTGTTTCCAGCTCACAGTTTATGGCGGCTTGGAGGATAACGCCGGTGGGAGGCGCGGTCTTTTCATAATTGCACACATAATGGATGCACTTGTCCAGCCGGGCATGGACGGGAATGATCTTATCGTAGGCCATTACAATGTGTCCTTTATAAGTCGGTATGCCTCCCGGACAAGAGTGGCAAGCTCCTGGAGGTCTGTGTCCGTGGCGCATTTCCGGGCATTGACGTGGTGCGCGATCTGATTGATGTTGTTGGCCATGCCGTAGAGCTGCCGCAGGAGCTTTGAAAGCTCGTCCGGCGGGCGCGGGAGCACTTGGCTTCCCATGATGAGCTTCCGCACATGGGCGCTGGCCGTGAGGGCGGATATACCGCACTGCTCGCAAAGATGCTCATATTCAGCGTCGTCCAGCCACAAGCCGATAAAGTGGGTGCGTCTGCGCATAGAAATCTCCCTTTTGATGAAATAAAAAAGAAATGAGTCTCACGGAGAAACTCATTTCCTGTATAGTGGTGTAATAGGGTGCGTGGGTTCAGCAAGAAATGGGTTTCATGGTGAAACCCATTCCCGGCGCAGGGGTATTAGGGGGTTCCCCCTAACAAGGGTCGTTTGTGTTGAACAAATGACGTACTTGCTGGGCTGGCTGGGCTGACTGGATCGTGCAGCTCGTAGTATGGCACGTATACCTATCATAAGACTAAATTGCAGTAATCATTTGATATATGCTCATAGCCCTAGAATCTGTCATTCCGGAAATCTGATCCGTCACAAGAAGCAAACGATTATATAGTTTTATAGCCTCATCTTTTGTTTTTTTATTTGCTTGCTCACACACAAAGCGATAGTTCTCCGACAAAGAGAGATATAGAATATGTTCAGCAGTATCTCGTCCAGAATCTGAGTCCTTATAATTAAGAACAGCGGGAACATAAGCCTCTAATAGTTTTTGTATGATTCGGAAAGCCCGTGTCTTACTCCTTACAATACTGTCACAATAGTAGATTTTATCACGTTCTATGCTTCTTAAGTTCTCTGCAAGGGTTGCCACACTAGATAAATTAATTAATTCATTCTCACAAGTTCCATTCATAATATCCTGATATGCGTTAGAAAACGCATCATTCATGGCATCTATCATAATCCCCTTAATAAGAATTCTTATTCGACGAATCACATAATCGTCAACATTTGGATATTTTATTATTTTAGCTTCTTTCTTATAGCATTTAATTTGCTCTAAAACTCGTTCGACAACTACATCTTTTTCGTTGCGCTTAAGATATGTTTCGAGGCAATCAAGCGATACAATACCTTTTTTCTGCGCATCTTCAATATCGGCCGAAAGGTACGCTATATCATCGGCTGCTTCCAACAAAAAAGCAAGTGGATGGCGACATCCTGTTAAACCTAATGCACCGGTAATTTCATTAAATTGTGTACTTTCGGATGTAAAGTAACCAACTTTCTTTGTTGAGAGAGTCGCTTTGTTGATTTGGGTTGATGCACAAGGATATTTGATAAATGTTGCCATGACTGGAAATGTTAGATTCATACCGTTTTCATCAACAACATAGTTGAGTTTGGTTACCAGTCTTAACAGTTGAGCATTGCCGTCAAAATGGATTAGGTCTTCTGCTAAACTTCCCTTTAACTTATAGGAAAGAGTGTTCTCTGCATCGCCGCCATCCTTATACGCGTATGTTCCATCTGTTTTTTTGACTAGTCGCGGTAAGTTCTCTCGAAACCAGTCGCCAATAATTTGCTCTCCTAAATGCCCAAACGGGGGATTACCCATGTCATGAAGCAAGGCGGCTGTCCCTAATATAATGGGGATATCATTAATACTCTGTTTAATTCTATTTAGTTCATCTTCGGAATAATCATTTCTGCTTAAGTGACCATCCAAATTGTTAAGGATGATTTTGCTTGCTTGCATACCAAGGCTTTCCGCAATTGACAAAACTTCTATCGAATGGGTCAGTCGCGTTCGCGCATAATCCTCCTGTTCCAACGGAAAAACTTGAGCTTTGTCTTGTAGCCGACGAAGAATTGTGCTATTGCAAACAGTATCAAAATCTTTCTTAAAAGGAGATCTCTTATCACTTGGCGCTGCAAAAACACTAGATGTACTACGGAATCTCTTCGGTTCTAATAATTTATCCCAGTATAACATAACCCCTCACGTGACCGCCTTTTTCTATAGAATTCAACAAATTATTATTTTTATTATAATATAATTCCGTGAATTAGTAAACAGAAAAAAATGTAACTGGCATTGGCAACACAAGGCTTGCTAAAACCTGACTCTAGAGACTGTTATACTTTGAAATTGACAGTGGTAGATGGCGGCAATCATCATTTTCATAAATATGTTGTCTGAATATAATCGGTCGTGATATCTGCTTGAAACTATATAAAGAGCATTTTACACAGACTCTATTTGCTTTCTTACGACAGAGGGGGACACGCCTGGTTGCGTTCTTCGTAAATTTTCCATAGCCGGCCTTTCTGGACTGGCCGCAAGCAACTAGCCATCAAAGCGAGCGAGGAAATGAGTTTCATGGCAAAACATTTTTTCAGTAGCTTGCGCACGAGCACTGGCGTGTTTCTTGTGGGCCCGTTCGATTGCCTCCGTCATGGCTGGGCGAAGCTCCGGGCAGCGTTCCTCTATGCCGTCGATGATCGCGGCGGCGGTGCTGCTGATGCAGTCCAGCGAGGCCGTCAGCTCGTCAAGCTCCTCGCTCTGGCTCCATGAGGTGACGTAGGCAAAGGAATAATCCGACGTTTCAATGCCGAAATGCTGGCAGACAACGTAGGCGATGCTCTCGGCCTCGACCTCCCTTGTACGCCTGTCCTTTGTGGGGCTCTCTGCCAGCCTCCGATCATGGAGCATGGAGTGAGCCAGCTCATGAACAGCGGTTTTCACCGTCTGCACCTGACTCATGCCCTCGTTGATGTAGATGCACCTCTCCAAATGGCTGTAACAGCCCTTGGAGATATTCTCACCGCTTCGGAAATGGATGGGCACGGGAGCTATATTCGTGACAGCGTTCAGAATGGTGTCATAGCCGGACACATCCCCTCTCAGTTCGTCAACGCCGATGCTTGGCAGTTCCCGGCCCTCGGTCTGGCTGATATCGAACACATGGACGATCTTGTAGCTCTGCTTTTTGACGAGCTGGGTCTCCTTTACGGGATTGCCGTCCGCGTCGTACACAGGGGCATGGGTGTCCGGGTCATAGACGGCAGTCTCCACAAGCTTTTTGAAAGAGACGGGGGCGAGAATGGCAATGCCTTTCTCGCCCTTTCTGATTGTCCGTCCGAGCTTCTTCCATGTGTTGAAGCCCGCCACGCGGGAGGCTTCGGGGTACTGTATGAGAATAAGAATCACGTTGCGAAAGCTGTAGCTGTGGAACTTGGAAACGGTTTTCAGATACTCGGCGTATTGGCCGCTTTCAAACACGTCCCGAACGCCCTGTTTCAGCTTATCCGTCAGTTCCTTCATGCGCTCGGCAGCCTGGGGCGTCATCGGTCATGCCCCGGAGAGGGTTTGCCCCTTTCCTTGTCAGGTTTTTGCTCTGCGGGAAATTTGAGTGTGATGGGGTCGTTTCCTTTTGCGCCGATCAGGAGCTCCGCTTTGGCAAATTCCGTCTTGAAGCGCTTCATCTGGTTTGGTGTAAGGGAGCAGAAATGATCCTCCTCCAGTCCACAGATAAAGAACGGGCCGAATACGCCGCCATAGCCGCCCGGGACACTTCGGTTGAACGGCATACCGTTGATTATGCCTTCCTCATTGCAGACGATGGCTACGGGTTCCTCATACGGGTAAATGGGCTGGATCAGCCCGCCGACAACGGCCTGCATCTGCTCCAGGCCGCTGATCTCTTTTTCATAGGGCAGACAGCCCGGCTCCACGACGAGTACATTCATATCACTGCCTCCTTACCGGGCAGAGCCGCCCTTGCCCTTGTCGAAGATAGCCGCTTTCTGCTTCTGCTTCTCCTGATGCTTCTGGTAAAAATCCAGCGCCATATAGACCTTGTCCTCGATCTCGCGGGGCGTCATGTTCACGTCGGGGAAATACTTGCGGAGACGGTCGCCGCGCAAAATGACCTTTGTTTCCTCCGGGCGCTCCTGCCTGCCCACGAAGGGATCGGTCTCGGCGGGCTTGGAAGGGATATTCTCCTCGGCATGGTTGTGCGCGGTTACAGTGGAAAAAGGAACAACGTTCGGCGCAGATACGGCAGGTGCGGCAACATCCGGGGACTTGGGGATGCCGGACGGCGCGGGAGCCATAGAGGGCGTGGGGCTGGCGGGCGCGGACGTTGTCATCGGAGCCGGAGGCGGCGTTACGGGCGCGGGCTTCTCCTTGGGTGCGATGTCCTTGTTGTCGATGATGTCCCGCATGGCCTTTTCAGTCAGCCTGCCGGACGCCTCGGCCTTTCTCATGCGCTCCACCTGATCGGCCGAGGGCTTGAGGCCAATGTCGATGAGGTCAGCGAGCTTTGCCTGATTCGCAGGCTTGAGCTGGCTGATGGCCGAGGCCACGGACAGGGTGAGCCTGCCGTCGTCGATCATGCCGCAGATTTCCCGGCTGGCGTCGGACAGCCGCATGAGACGGTGAAGCTTGGCGGTGGAAATGCCCATTTCTCCGGCGAGGACTTCATCCGTCTTGCCGACGGCGGTTTCGCCCTTTTTGCGGCGGCCCGATTTATGCTTCATGGAGTCCATTTTCATGCGGAGCGCGCGGCTCTGATCGTAGGTGCTGATCTTCTCGCGGTGCAGGTTGCCGTCCGCGACGAGGATGCGGGCGTCGTCATCGCCCATGCGTCGCACAGGCCGGTCTGCTTTTCTTCAAATATCCGTCGGTTGTATTCCCGCATGGCGTCCAGCAGGTCTTGGTGTTCTATGGGGACGGTGACAGCGGTTGAGGGCGGAGCGTCCGGGTCGCTGTCCTGCATGGCGAGGGCAGGGATGGTGTGATATAGGAAATGCTCCGCTTCCTCGGCGTATTGGTGTTCCAGACAGCGCCCCATGAAAAATGGGTAGAGTGCATAGCCGATCCCGCCGATGAATACCAACACAAAAACAGCAATAAGGATTCGTCTAACGGCGCTCATGCTTCCCCCTTTTTCGGAATGGCAGGAATATAACCATGCACAAGGTCATAACGGCGGCGGCAAAAAGCGAGATGAGGATGCCCTTGATATACTCCTGCGTCCATGTGGAGGCAGCTTGTTCGTCCGACTCTGTGACGGCCGCCGTGACTTCCTCCGATTCCACATAATCTGTACGATGCCCCCGGACAAGGAGCCGATGGGTGTTGACGGCATACGGCGTACAGGTGACGAGGGTGCAGTAGTCGGCCTCCTTTTCAATGCCGAGGTAGTCCGTGTTTTCGGGCAGTACGACCTTTATCTGATCCACCTCATAGGCCAGCGTGTCATTGTGGGCCGGGTATGAGCGAGGCGTTATACTCCTGCGCGGCGGCGAGCATCTGCTCGAGGCCGTTGTCGTCTATGGCTTCCACGGTCTTTGCGTATTCGGTCAGCACAAGGCTCTTGTTCTGCTCCGCGAGGGTGTTGCTCACAATGGGGTAAAACATAATGCACAAGGGGATGAGGACACAAACGATGCTGACCATAAGATGAAGAGCGAGCCGTTTGATTTTCATAAAGAATTCTCCGTGTGGTTGGGATATGGGTTGAAAAATAGGGAATATTATGGTATTGTATTGACTATAAAATTCCCCAAGGAGGCGCTGTATGGAGAATAATTACTCTCAGATACAGGAATTGCTCCAAAAAAGAGCGGACTTTCAAGCAAGGCTGAATTTGCTGCCCTATGACGGATCGCCGGAAGTCAAGGACAGAGGAGATAAAAAATACCTTTATGTCCGAAAACGTGTTGGGAGCAGACTGACGTCAACCTATGTTGACGTATACTCGGACGAACTATATCAGCTCCTGCTGCGTAATGCCCGTGAGGCGCGGGAACTGAGAAAGAATATCCGGCACATAGATAAGGAACTGGCGGCGCTGGGGTATGCGAATACGGAATTGTCGCCGAGAGTGCAGTTGAATCTGGATTTTGCCAGAGCAAACATGAAATCCAACATCTATGATCAGGCCGTGTTGGAGGGTGTGGCTACAACCTTTCCCCAGACGGAGGATATTCTTGAAAACGGTATAGTCAGTGGTATGACGGCGTCGGATGTTCAAAAGATTCTGAATTTGAAACACGCATGGGAGTTTATTCTGGATGCGGATGTTATCAGCTACCCATCCGATTATTCAATCCTGTGTCATATTGCAAAGCTGGTAAACGAGGGATTCTATCAGGATGGCGGCCGTATACGCGGCGTGCCGGTTACGATAGGGGGAACAAGCTATATCCCTCCCCTGCCCATCGAATCCATTGTGAAGGAAACCCTTGCTGAAATCATCCGGGATGCCGCGTCTGCGGAGGAGAAAGCGATCCGGCTCTGTTTGTACTGTATGAAGACGCAGATTTTCAACGATGGAAATAAGAGGGCTGCCGTTATCTTTGCCAATCATTTTCTGATATCACAAGGAGGCGGAATGATTATTATTCCGGAAAAGGTTGTTCCTGCGTTCAAGCAGCTTCTGGTCGCGTTTTATGAAGGACGGGATGACAGGAGCATCATGCAATTCATGAAAGATCAGTGTATAAAAACATTTTGAAGGCGCAGAGAAACGACACCCAGCCGAACCGGCTGGGTGTCGTTGCATATGACTTAGTTCTTGTGCTTTTTCTTCAGCAAAAAGACCGTGCCTCCGGCCAAACACGCGACGATAACGCCCACGACGGGATAGATCCATGTGCCGCGGGAGCCGGTGCGGGGCAGGTCAAAGTCCTTGGTGTTTACCTCCTCATAAATAAAAAATCCTCCATGCTCCGGCCAAAAAATTTGGCCACCCTGAACACCAGCAGAATGGATGGATTATACCGGCCCTTTTCCAGCGAAATGATGGTCTGCCGGCTGACGCCCATAGCGGCGGCCAATTCTTCCTGCCGGACACCGAGCTCCTTGCGAAGCTGTTCCAAATGATTCTTCATAGTGCGACCTCATGCGATGTAAAGCTAACTTGCCGTCCGGCCTTTTTTGGGGGGCGGCAAGCTTTTTTCTGTTTCGCACACGAAAGAACAATTCATGTTGACAGCTGATATATGTCGTGTTACGATATATTCACTTTATGTCGTACCTCGACATATCTCAAGGGAGGCGATACCGATATGACAGACAGCTTTGAACCGCTGACGGAGAGCTATTTTTACATCCTGCTCTGCCTGTACGGCGGGCCAAACCACGGCTACGGCATCATGCAGAAAACACTGGCGCTGTCGGCTGGAAACGTGCATCTCGGTTCCGGCACCATGTACGGTGCGGCGGGGAACATGATCCGTAAGGGCTGGATTGAGGAACTGCCCCCGGAGGGCGGCGGTTTCTCCCGGCGCCGGATGTATCGCCTGACAGATGCCGGGCGGGATGTGCTGCTGGGCGAGGTCGCACGACTGCGTCATCTGACGGACGTGGCTGACATTGTCATCAAGGAGGGGCGCACATGAAAACGGGCAAAACCCTGTGGCACAGTTTCAACATATCCGCCTTTGACGAGGAGTTGGGTCTGCTCAACGAGATGTCCGAACGCGGATGGCAGCTTCAGGATATGCGTATGTTTTACCAGAAATATGTCCGGGATGACAGCGTGGTTTACCGCTACGCCATCGACTGTCCGCCGGAACTGTCCGCGTTCGAGTTCAATCAGTATCGCACAGAATTCGCAGATCAGGGCTGGACGTATGTCCCTACACACGGCCGGACCGGCTTGTATGTTTTCCGCAAGCCCTATGACCCGTCTCTGCCGGAGGCGGAATACCTCCTCTACACCGACGAATTCAGCTTCCAGGACATGAAGAGCCGACTCACCGCAGGCATCAACCTTTTCGGCATAATATGGCTGCCGGAGATTCTGCTTTCCCGTCCCTGTATGCCCACACTGCTGCTGGCTCTGTCGTGGCTGATCGTAGCCGCAGCCGACTTTTCCCGGCAGCGGAGACTCAAAAGGGTTCGCCGCGTACCAAAGAAATACCGTTTCCACCTATGGCGTTATTCCGGTCTGGTGGCTTCCCTGCTGCTCGTTCTATGGCTTGCGTATCTGTTTGGGGGCAATAGCTCGCAGATGTCCATGATGTCCGGGCCGACGACCGGCACACAGTCCACGGAATTCACCGTGAAAGCACCAGAGCTATACGGACTGGAAATGGAAATAAACCGTCCGATGTCCGCAACCGACGCCGGGACGATGCTTCGGTATCCCGTATTCACGATCACGGACGAGCGCGGCCAGATCGTTGACAGCGGCGTATTATACCCAGACGGAGAGCGAACATACAAATTCTTCCGGGCGGGAACATACAGTCTGTCGGTCGATTGGGATGCCGCCTGTGCGCCCGGAGAGTCCCTCCCAAACGACGGCACGGTGTATTCGATTCACCTAACGTATCACAGTTCCCTCCTCCCGGATGTTCCGTTGTGGGTATACACCGTCTGGTACTTCGGCTGGTTAGCGGTGTTTCTCGCAATATATGGGGCTCGCAAACGGAGACTAGACCGCTAATACCGCGCCTCCCGGATGCCCGTCGTTGTCCGTTTTCAGCACGGTGATGGAGTCGGGGATCAAGCATTTCCTCCTCATCCACGAGCTACATGGCCTCTTCCACGGCCTCGGTCATAATCTCTGCCAGCACCTCGGCACGGGTATCTTCGCTGTACTCCTCGTACTCGATGGTCGTGGTGTCGTCGATTTGGACTGCGGCGACGGCCTCGCCGGGATCGGTTTCTTCCTCTGCGCCGCTTTCTGAGGACGTCTCTTCAACAAGTTCGGCAAGGTCGAGCGTATAGGGCTCCAAGGACTCCTCTCTGCTTTCTTCTTGTCCGGTGTCTGTCTCGATTTCGTCCGATACGGCAAACACGCCGAACGGAAACAGGCCGCACAGGAGGAGCAGAGTCAAGATGATCGCCAGGGATCGTTTTGCAAGGGTCAATAGATTTTCCTCCTAATGAATTGTAATGAGTGGTGTCTGGTGTTGTGGTAAGGCGGCACGCCGCGCCGATGCAGTTATCTTAGACATGGGTGATCTTCCTGTGATAAACAAACATGATGTCTACCTTTATCTTATAACTTCGCCCAGCGAGTGGTTTTACTTATACAAAAACCGGCGTCCCAACGGACGCCGGTTTTTGTATGCCGGGTATTCGATCACACGATCTCGATCTGATGCTGCTCGGGAATGACCTCCGGCAGTTTAGGCAGGGTCACGGTCAGAATGCCGTTCGTATAGGCTGCGCTGATCGCCCCGGTATCGACACCGGACACCTCAAAGCTGCGCTCCACGGTCTCCCAGGTGCGCTCCCGGCGCAGATAGCCGTCATCGGAGCTCTTCTCACCGCTGTGCTCGGCCTTGATCGAGAGCACGCCCTCCTTGACGCTGACGCTGATCTCGCTCTTGTCATAGCCGGGCAGCTCCGTCTCGATCTGAAACGCCTCGTTCGTCTCCCGAATATCCGTCGCAGCGGAACGAACGACCGTCCCGAAAAATTCCTGGAAGGGATCCCACGTTCTGGGGCTCGCGTATCTCGCCGTAAAAGGTACCATATCAAACATTTTCATTTACCTCCATTTGTTTTTGTTGTCCTCATAATACACATGATTTGTTACGGAATTTATGTGTTTCCGTGAACAAATTATGAATTTTAGCACTCTACGTCATTGAGTGCTAAAAATTTCAGCTTCCAATTCTGTCCACGATGCGGAAACTGCTTTCAATTTCAGTTTTCCCTCTTTTCAAATGTTTAAACTATGGTATAATCATAATGTTTTCTGATAAACAAAAAACGAAAGGAGAAAACATGAAAGCAAAAAAACTTATCGCGCTCCTGATCTGCGCCGCCATGCTTCTGGCCTTCGCGGGATGCACGGTCTCCATTGAGATCACCGACCCCGAAGCCCTGAGTATGCTGACCGCGGTCAGCGCCCCGGCTGCCGCCTCCGCGGCAGACCCGGAAGGCGTACAGGTCGAAGACGGCTGGTACTATACCGTTTCCGGCGGCGAGGCCACGGTGGTCTCCACCAGCGACGCCATTAAAACGGCAGCTGTCATCCTCTTCCCCGCCGAGCTGGGCGGCTACCCTGTGACCGCCATCGGCGCAAACGGCACCGCCGTCATCACAAACGCCAGCGGCTGGGTTCTGATCCCCGAGGGCGTCGAGGCCATCGGGACCGGCGCGTTCTATGATCTCAACCGCACACCCGGCTGGAGCTTCCCCTCCACCCTGACCGACCTGCCGGAAGGCGCGCTGGATAGCTGCGGCGGTGTGTTCTACGCCTCCGTATGCCCCGCAGCCGTCGAGATGGGCACGGCGACCGGTCACGAGATCGACACGGCGGATATGCAGACCGTCGAGATCGACGGCTCCGTCTATCATGTCCCCGCTCCTCTGACCGGCACCGACCTGACTGTCTACGCCGCGAGCGAGGAGCCTGACGCTCCTGCCATCGACGTCTACGCGGCGGCCGCAGCGGCGGCAGCCATTGATGTGCCCGCCGACTCGATCGTGGACGGCGCGGTGGCGCCCGGCGCAGAGCTTCCCGCCGATGTGTTCGACGAGGTCGCCGACATCGACGGCGAGGGCACCAACAAGTACGTCTCCACCATGGGCGTCGAGACCGGCACGGTCTATGCCGTTGACGGTATGCTCTATGAGATGGTCTACATCACCCAGAACGTCCGCTACGCCACCAAGGCCCAGATCATCAACGCCGTGTACGAGACCGAGGGTCTGGTGTTCGGCGAGGACTATGATCTCATCCGCCTTTACAACTACGTTCACAGCTATGCGAACGGCCCGCGTCCCGGCAACTTCCACATCTACACCTGCTACCTCTACAAATCCATCGGCACCGAGGTCAGCGGCGTTGAGTCCAACCTTGAGTGGGAGCGCGCTTACGAGCACATCGTGGACGGCGTTGACCAGGTCATCCAGGGCGACGTCGCCACCCTGATGGTTCAGGCCGGCGATACCGTCACCGTGAACGGCCTCAAATCCCAGAACAACACCATCGCCTACGGCCCCTCCGAGGCGGCGAACTTCTACGGCCTCGGCTCGTCCGTCCTCGTGGACGGCGGCAACACCACCGACTACAAGCTTCTCTCCTTCGATGACATCGACTTCGGCAACGACGACAGCTCGCTCATCCTGAACGATCCCGTCATCGTCGGCACCGAGAACGTCCTCTACGCCGTCGCGGGCGGCACGGCCTATGTCACCGGCGGCCGCTACTTCGGCAGCTCCTCCGGCGGCCACGGCTTCTATGTCGGCATGGGCGGCAAGATCTCCCTGAACGGCGAGAACTTCATCGACGCAAACGGCAAGCCCGTCATTGATTACGACACACTGCTCGGCCTCGTCGAGGCCCGTCCCGGCCTTGACCTCGGCACCGCCGAGCGCACCGAGCTCACCGAGGACTGGAACGCTTACGCCGCGCCTGTGTTCCCCGAGACGGCCGATGAGGATGTCGCCATCCTGGTCACCGCCGACGAGACCGGCACCGCCCTGACCACCGATACCGGCGGCGGCGTCATCGTCGCGAACCGCATCTCCGCCACCACCTACGGCCGCGGCTGCGCGGGCGTCTACTCCATCGGCGGCGATGAGAGCTATGTCTTTGTCTACAACTCCTCCCTGCACTCCAACATGGACAGCGCGCTGGTTTCCGCCTCGAACGGCTATATCTTCGCGTTCAACTCCAACCTTGAAGGCGTCGCCGGCATCAAGACCCGCTCCGGCGGCAACGGCACCTGGTCCGGCGTCGAGGCTTACAACAGCCGCATCATCTGCTCCTTCGATCCCGATGCGTACGAGTTCTATGATCTCGGCTCCAACGAGGATTCCTGGGAAGAGAACGCCGCGGAATATGAGAACTGGAGCTGGGCGGACGACAAGGGCTTCGTGAACGCTCCGATGCTCAATATGTTCGTCAACAAGACCAACTGCACCTGGGGCAGCGACCTGTCCACCGTCCAGAGCTACTGGTTCGAGGATAAGACCACCGCGCCGCAGACCGGCGAGGTCATGGCCTGCGTCATCCTGACCGGCACCGCGCCCGTCACCACCCACAGCTGCCTGTTCGTGAACGAGAACTATCTCGCGTATGGCGATGAGGGTGCGACGAACTACCTCGTTGCCGGCGATAACGGCGGCAACGGCACGATCAACTTCTACGATCAGAACAGCTCCACCAAGTGGGATCTCACCGGCGAGAGCCAGGAGACCACGGAGCTTGTCGGCGATATCTACGTCGCGGAGATCGTCACCATGTCCGGCCCGGATGCCGGCAACGGCCCCGCCACCGTGAACGCCAACTTCTTCAACTCCGAGTGGACCGGCAAGACCGTCAACTGGATGCAGAACGCGAACATCACCCTTGATGCTCAGTCCAGCTGGAAGATCACCGAGGACTGCGGCGTAGGCGAGCTTGTTCTGGAGAGCCTTGACCAGATCTCCGCGGACAGCGCCGTGACCCTGACCGTTTACTACGGCCTCACCGTCGGCGGCCAGCCCATCACGGAAGGCACCACCGTCGGCAATGTCACCATCGTCTTTGCCGAGCCTCTGGAGCCGACTCCCTCCCCGAACAACTCCGCTTCCGGCGGTATGTCCGGCGAGCCCTCGTAATCCCCTTATAACCGCAAAAACGCCAGCTCTTACGAGCTGGCGTTTTTCGTATGTATTCGGTTTACAGGTCGGCGTACAGCGGCTCCCCGTAAACGCCCCGGTCATGCAGCGCCCGGATCGCATTCTGCACCGTGGGGAGATCCTCCTTGTAGGTGACGCCGAACCAGCGTCCGTCGGTGCTCAGAACCTGCACCGTGGCGGAGCCGTCCTGAATGTGTTCATCAACGATGGAGGGCAGAAGGTATTCGTCCTTCAGCGGATTTGTCATGCTCTCCCGGAAGGCGCAGAAGCCCGCTTCCAGACCGTCCAGAAACGCCGGCATGAGCATCCACAGGTTCATGGAAACCAGCGACTCCACGTCGATCGGGGTCGAGGTCTCGCCGTCCTGCACGGCCGCGCCGTCGGCGGTTTTGACGATGTTGCTCGTCTCGACGATCTTCGTCAGATAACCGTCCGCGCTGCGGGCGCACACGCCGCGGGTCACGCCGCCGTTATCGGACAGCGTGTTTTTCAGCACAAAACCGACCATGCCGTACGCCGAGATGTTCGCGGGATCGGCCTTTTTCAGGAAATCCGCCGCCTTGACATAGGCCTCCGGGCCATAGTAGTCATCGGCATTGATGATCGCAAACGGCTCGTTCACCACACCGCGGCACGCCATCAGCGCCTGACCCGTGCCCCAGGGCTTGGTGCGTCCCTCAGGAGGATCGACCAGCTCCTGGAAAACATATTCCCACTTCACGCCGAGGGCGCGGAAGCGCTCCTCCAGACGGTTGCCCAGGACTTCTTTAAAGTCATCAAAAATATCATGGCGGAGGATGAACACGATCTTATTGAAGCCCGCCGCGATCGCATCGTGAATGGAGTAGTCGATGATGACCTCTCCGCCCGGACCAACCGGCGCCAGCTGCTTCACCCCGCCAAAGCGGGAACCCAATCCCGCCGCCAGAATCACCAGAGAAATATCTTTTTCACTCGCCATGACTTTGTCCCTTTCTGTTTCAGCGGAATAATCTTCCGCAAATAATGCGCTTTTATTTTACCATTAATCGCCGTATTTTGCAATCATCAACCGCCCTGTTTTACTCTCTGTTCAGGAGCTTGCGAAGCTCCGGATCCAGGTTCTCCTCATCCGGCTCCTCCTCAAAGGCCGCCGTGCTGCGCTCCGGCATCAAAAACACCAGAAATGTACGCAGGATGAGCTTGATATCCAGCCAGATGCTGTAATTCTCGATATAAAGAAGATCCATGATGAGCTTGTCGCGGGGACTGGAGTTATAGCTTCCGTAGACCTGCGCCAGCCCGGTCAGTCCGGCCCTTACGCGCAGGCGGTATGCGAACCGGGGCAGCTCCTCGGTGTATTTATCTATGTTCTCCAGCATTTCGGGCCGCGGCCCGACGATGCTCATCTCGCCCCGAAGCACGTTCCAGAGCTGCGGTATTTCGTCGATGCGGAACTTCCGAATCACACGGCCGACCTTTGTGATGCGGTCGTCACCGTCGGTGACGGAGCGGTGGATATCGCCCACCTCCGGACGCATGGAGCGGAACTTAATAATATTGAACTCCTGACCGGCATATGTTGCCCGCTTCTGCTGATAGAAAATATCCCCGCCGTCCTCGAGCTTGATGGCAATGGCGGTGATCAGTATGAGCGGCGAGCAGAGGATCAGAGCCGCCGTCGAGATCACGATGTCCATGATCCGCTTGAGGATCTCCTGCCCCACGCTCATCTTGTCCGCCGCGGCGAAAATCATGGTGGAGTCGTCAAAGTAGACCCGCTTTCCGCCGTACAGGATGACGTCCGCCATCTCCAGACTGAAATACAAATCCTTGTGGTTCCGGTAGCAGTACTCCACATAGGGCGCACGCTCCGCTTCGCCCATATCGTATAGAAACACCGCCTCCACCGCGTCGATCCACGCATAAATATCCGCATCCGTGGTATAGACGATGCGCTTGATGGCATACTGCCGGCGGTCTTTCGCAATCTTACGCACCCAGCCGGCGTAATCATCGCCCTCCCGGACGATCAGCACGCAGCTCTGCGGCTTCTGGAGCGAAAAACACAGCGCGTTTCCGAGATAGACAAGCCCCGTGGTGAGGGCGACCTGCACGACAAAGGTCAGCAGAAGAAGCTGCGGATGCTCATAGACAAAATGCCCGTCGTTTGTCAGCGTGTAGTCCATGATGCAGAGAAACAGATGCGCCGTCAGGTCGGAAAACAGCATGACGAGCGCCATCGAGAACGCGATCGGACTGCTTTTCCGCGTGCCGATGTCAAACCCGCCGTATACGTTCAGCATCAGCAGGTACAGGATGGTATAGGCCAGCGCCACGATCACCGAGGTGCGGCCCGGCACCAGCAAAAGCGGATTGCCCAGCGACATGATCCGGAAAAATACGGCCAGACTGAGCGCCCATGCGAACAGACGCATAAACAGCACGAACAGCCGCTTCGGTCTGCTGTTCACGGCGCTCACCTCCGATTTTTTTCGGTACTTTTTCAAATATATTATACCTGTTTCCCGACATTTTTCAAGCCCGCTTGCCACCCGTTCGCCGAGGCGGTATAATAGAATCATCCTCCCCGAAAGGAGACACGCGGATGCTGACCGTATACCCGGATTATTACCCCCGGTTCCAATGTCTGGCCGGCCGCTGCCGGCACACCTGCTGCGCCGGGTGGGAGATCGACATCGACGCGGATACGCGGGATCGCTATCGCTCCGTCCCCGGCGAGCTCGGCGCCCGTCTCGCCGCCGCCATCGACGACGAAGAAGAATCCGCCCGTTTTCGCCTCACCGAGCAGGAGCGCTGTCCCTTTTTGAATGAGCATGACCTCTGCGACCTCATCCTTGCCGCCGGAAACGATGAGCTTCTCTGCCGGATATGCCGCGACCATCCGCGCTTTCGCAGCTTTCTCCCCGGCAGGACGGAGGTCGGCGTCGGTCTCTGCTGCGAGGCCGCCGCGGCGCTTGTCCTTTCGCAGACCGCGCCCGTCCGTCTGCTGACCGAAGGGCGCGAGCCGCCCGAAGACGCCGAAGCCAGCGCGCTGCTCACGCTGCGCGGCTCGCTCTTTGCCGCGGCGCAGGATCGCTCCCGTCCGCTGGAGGCGCGCATGGAACACATTCTGGCTCTCTGCGGCGCCGCGTTTCCGCCGTACACCATGGCGGACTGGGCTGACTTTTACCAGCATCTGGAACGGCTGGACGAAACCTGGAGCGAACGGCTGGATATGCTGCGCGATCGCGGCGATTCAGTTGATATAATCCATTTCCGCCGCTATATGAACGGGCGCGAACACGAGTACTAGCAGCTTCTCGTCTACTTTCTCTACCGCCATTTTCTCAAGGCGTATGACGACGGCGATGTGACGGGCAAGGCCGCGTTTGCCGTGCTGAGTACCCGTCTGCTCTTCACGCTCGGGGCCATCCATTACGAGACCCACGGCGCCTTCACCCCGGCCGATCAGCAGGAGCTTGCGCGGATGTATTCGGCGGAGATCGAGTACTCCGAGGACAATCTGGACGCGCTCTTCGACGCGCTTTGCTGCCGCGATGGAGAAGCTTGAGCTGACCGTTTCCCCCGCGCAGGAGGGACGCACCGTGGGGAGCATCCTGCGCCGGGAGCTGTCCATGTCCGACGGCTTTATCTCCTCGCTGAAGTTCCGCCCCGACGGCATCCTCCTGAACGGCAGGCAGGCGCGTGTGACGGTTCGCGTCCGGGCCGGAGACCGGCTGACCGTTCACGTCGCCGACCGGGGACGCAATCAGGCCGCGCCGCTCGCCATCGATGTTCCCATTCTGTGGGAGGATGACGCCCTCGCCGTTCTGAACAAGCCGGCCGGTGTGGGTGTATATGGAGAGGGAACGCCCAATATCGCCGGGTTTTTATCAAAAAAGTGGGGAGCGAATATCGAATATCACCCGGTCAACCGCCTAGATGTGGGGACAACCGGACTGATGGTCGCCGCAAAGGACGGGTACACGCATGACCGTCTGCGGCGGATGCTGCACACGGAGGATTTCCGGCGGGAATATCTCGCCGTCGCGGAAGGCTGTGTCCATCCGGACAGCGGCCGCATCGAACGGCCCATCGGCCGCGAGCCGGTGGAGGGCACGAGGCGCATCATCGATCCGAACGGACTGCCCAGCCGCACGGATTACGAGGTTCTGGCCCGCTCCAACAGCCGCACGCTTCTCCGCCTGCGTCTCCACACCGGGCGCACGCATCAGATTCGCCTGCACATGGCCTCGCTCGGCCATCCCCTCGTCGGGGACAGCCTGTACGGCCAGGCGGATCACGCCCTTTCCCGCCCGGCACTCCATTCCGCGTATCTGCATCTTCTGCACCCCATCACCGGGGAGCTGCTTGACCTGACCGCTCCGATGCCGGAGGACATGGCAGCCTTGTGTGCGGATTTCATCCCATCCTGCGCCCGGTATGACAGGCCGTCTACCTGACGCAGCACAGTTCACTTGAGAGGTTCCATCATGACAAAATACGAGATCCATTATTTCCCCCTGACGGAATATATCGAAGAAGAGTCCTACCTGACCCGGAAGCACCGCGAGGGCTGGCGTCTGACCGCGCACCCGCTGACCGGCGTCTATCGCTTTGAACACGGCGAGCCCGAGGACGTCGTCTACCGGCTGGACTTCTGCCCCTTGAAGGGTGAGGATGAGGCCGCCTATATGCGGCCCTACCGCGAGCATGGCTGGGAAGACGTGCAGGACGCCGGTATTTACCGGTATTTCCGGAAACCCGCCGCCCTCCTCACCGAGGAGGACGACGCTCTGTTCACCGCGCCGAATGATCGCCTGCTGTCCTTCCAGCGCATCCTGCGTATGCGGATGCTGGTCATCTCTGTCGTCATCCTCTTCATGATGGTGCCGCATATCCGCGACATGATAGCAAACGGCCTCCCCTCGCCCGGCATTCTCGCCGTCGTCGTTGTCTGGTACGCCGCGGTGCTGGTTTTCACCGTCTGCCATATCCGCGGCTGGCTCGGTTTCTTCCGGCTGCGGAAAGCCGTCTCCACGCCGACGGAATAAAACCATCCCCGGCTGTCCGCAGGGACGGCCGGGGATTCGTTTCGCAGTATAGTTTACATAATATTATTTACATAATCTTTTCCAGGCGTTCCCGGACGGCCGCGATGAAGGTCTCCGTGTCCACGCCCGATGACGCGCCCGTGAGCGCCGCCATATCGCCCGTGACGATCCCGTCCGTGATGGCCACGATGCTGGCCTGCTCGAGCTTGCCGCCGAAGGCGGCCAGCGCCGCGTTTCCGTCGAGCTCGCCGCGCTTACGCAGCGCGCCGCTCCACGCGAAGATCGTAGCCATGGGGTTCGTGGAGGTCTTTTCGCCCCTCTGCCGGCGGTACCAATGCCGGGTCACGGTGCCGTGCGCGGCCTCGTACTCGAAGCAGCCGGACGGCGAGATCAGCACGCTCGTCATCAGCGCCAGCGCGCCGAACGCCGCTCCGATCATATCGCTCATGACATCGCCGTCGTAGTTTTTCAGCGCCCAGACGAAGCCGCCCTCGGAGCGCATACAGCGCGCCACGGCGTCGTCGATGAGGGTGTAGAGATACCGAATCCCCGCCGCCTCGAACGGCGCCTTGTATTCGGCGTCGTACACCGTCTGAAAAATATCACGGAAGCGTCCGTCGTAGACCGTGGAGATCGTGTCCTTGCAGGAGAACCACAGATCCTGCTTCTTATCGAGCGCGCAGGAGAAGCAGCTCCGCGCAAAGGACTCGATGCTCTTGTCGGTGTTATACATGGCGAGCGCCACGCCGGGCCCGTCGTAGCGATAGAGCAGCTTATCCTGTCCGTCGGCGGTCAGATGCGCCTCGCCGGGATTTTCGATGCGAAGCTCCACATCCTTATACAGGTCGGCGTTGGAGTGACGGGCGATGGTGATCGGCTTTTTCCACGTCGGCACAAGCGGCGTCGTGCCGGGAAGCAGGATCGGTGCGCGAAAGGTCGTGCCGTCCACGGCGGAGCGAATCTGTCCGTTCGGGCTCTTATACATACGGCTGAGGTGATACTCCTCCATGCGCTTGGCATTGGGGGTGATCGTGGCGCACTTGACGCCGACGCGGTGCTTTTTCAGCGCCTCCGCCGCCTGCTTTGTGACGGCGTCGTCCGTCTCCTCGCGGTGGACAAGGCCGAGGTCGTAATAGTCGGTGTTGAGCTCCACGAACGGGGTGATGAGCTCGTCTTTTATCATCTGCCAGATGAGGCGGGTCATTTCGTCGCCGTCCATCTCAACGATGGGCGCTTGCATCCGGATCTTTTCCACGGCTCAGACCTCCCCGTATTCCTTATACCAGTTCATGAGGCATCCGGCAAGCAGGATCTGGCGTTCCTTCTCCGAGAGCTTGCCCACGCTGAGCTTGATTTCGGTATCGCCGATATACCCGGTCATCTCCTCCGCCCCGGACTCGATCGCGGCGCGGATGCCGGGAACGCGCAGCACAGCGCCCGGCTCCCAGACAAACTCTCCGTCCCAGGTAAACGGCACGATGCCCCAGTTGATGAGGTTCGAGCGATAGCGCTTCGTGGCATACTCCACGGCGAGGTTCGCCCCGCCGCCCAGCACGCGCTGGCAGGAGGCCGCCTGCTCACGGGCGGAGCCGTCGCCGGGCTTCACGGCGTAGATCGCGCTGGCTCTGCCCTCGGCCTGCAGCGCCTTGCATCGGCCGACATACTCCGGCACACGGCGGCTGAGCGCAAATTCCGCGAGCTTCATCGGGTTCGAGCGATAGCTGGACGTCTCGCCGGAGGGGATCAGCTCGTCGGTCGTCGTCACCGGGTCGTGGATGACCGCCGTGAAGGTCACTTCGAGATCCTCCGGCATGGCGGGGATCGCAGGCCACGGACGGATGTTCGGGCCGTAGCGCAGCTCCTCGTCTGCGAGGGGCTTTCCGAAGCCCTTGTATACGCGCTTTTCATACGGCGCGGGATCGTAATCGTCAAACGGCGCGGGAACCTCGTAGTCAATCGCCGTCGCCGGGGTGATGACGCCGCCGTTTGCCGCAGTCGCGGCGATGGAGCGGGCGTCCATCAGGATGACCTCGGCGGACTGGCCGTCCGAGGGCTTCGAGCCTTCCCGGTTCGGGAAGTTTCTCGTGGAATGGCGCAGGCTGACCGAGTCGTTCGCAGGCACATCGCCCGCGCCGAAGCACGGGCCGCAGAAGCAGGGCTTCATGACCGCACCGGCCTCCATCAGCGTCTGCACCGCGCCGGCCTTCATCGCGGCGAGGTTCACGGGCATACTGGACGGATACACGGACAGGTCAAAATAACCGCTGCCCACGCTGCGACCCTTCAGGATCGCCGCCGCCTCAAGGATGTTCTGGAGCGTTCCGCCCGCGCAGCCGGCAATGACGCCCTGCCCCGCCGTCCGGCCCGCCAGCTCGGACACCGGCACAGCCTTCGAGGGGTGGAACGGCATCGCCGCCATCGGCACGAGCTGCGACAGGTCGAGCTCAACCATGCCGTCATACAGCGCGCCGTCCTCCGGCTCCATGCGCTTATAGTCGCCGATGCGTCCGCGCAGGGCAAGCCACGCCTCGGTCTTTTCATCGGTCTGCCACAGGCTCGACAGGCAGGCCGTCTCCGTGGTCATCACATCCACGCCCATGCGCCAGTCCATCGTGAGCCCTTTCACGCCGGGGCCAGCAAACTCGAGGACGGCGTTCTTCACGAACCCGGAATCGAACACCGCGCCGCACAGCGCGATCGCGGCGTCATGCGGGCCGACGCCCGGACGGGGCGTTCCCGTGAGGTATACGAGGATCACGCGGGGCTTCGGCAGCTCATACGGATCGCCGAGAAGCTGCTTCACGATCTCCGGGCCGCCCTCGCCGAAGCCCATCGTGCCGAACGCGCCATAGCGGGTATGGCTGTCGGAGCCGATAATCATCCGGCCGCAGCCGGCGAGATTTTCACGGGCGTACTGGTGGATGACCGCGAGATTCGCGGGGACATATTCGCCGCCGAATTTTCGGGCGGCGGACAGGCCGAACACATGGTCGTCGGCGTTGATCGTGCCGCCGACGGCGCAGAGGCTGTTATGGCAGTTCGTCAGAACATAGGGCACGGGGAACTTTTTCAGGCCCGAGGCCATCGCGGTCTGGATAACGCCCACATAGGTTATATCGTGGCTGATGAGCGCGTCAAAGGTGATCTTCTCGCCGCCGTGGGAGGCCAGCACCTTTGCCGCCATCGTTTTATCGGCGGACGCCTCCGGGGTGGGCTGCACCGGCGCACCGCCCTGCCACATCACTTTCTGATCGGTGATTGTAATCATATCTCTGTCTCCCTTTTTTGTATACAAACCGATTATACAACCGTTCCGCCGCCGCGTAAACTCTTTTTTCTTACAAAGTGATAAAGTTTTTTGCTTAAATCGTTGTGCATAAATTGCAAAAGAGCCCATTTTTTCTTCGCTTTTTCCTGCACAACAGACGAATTTTGCATTTTCAAAAAGAAAAACTTGCAAATCCAAATTAAACCGCTATAATAGAAACCATCCCATGATATCAGCGAGGTGTCTCTTATGTCGGAAGAGAAATACATCATTGATAAATATATGCCCGCCCTGTGCGCCGATGTCGCGGAGCGGTATGACATCCCCTCCTCGGTGTTCACCAGCGCCGTGCACCGCGGCCTGCGAAACGAGGACGGAACCGGCGTTCTGGTCGGCGCGACCCGCATCGGCAGCGTCCGCGGCTACTACATGGAGGACGGCGAACGCGTACCCATGAACGGCCAGCTCCTCTACCGCGGCATCAAGGTCAGCGACCTCGTGGAGAACCACTGGCAGATGGGCACGTTCGGCTATGAGGAGGTCGCCTACCTGCTCCTGCTCGGCAAGCTTCCGAACCGGAAAGAGATGGAGCTTTTCTCCGCCATGCTCGCCGAGGCGCGTCCCCTGCCGCAGGGCTTCTTCGACGACATGATCCTGAAAAATCCCAGCCCGAACGTAATGAACGGGCTGGCCCGCAGCATTCTGGCCCTCTATACTTATGATGACGACCCGGATGACCGCTCCGTCGAGAATCTCATGGCACAGTCCATCAGCCTGATTGCCCGCCTGCCCGTCATCGTCGCGCAGACCTATCAGGTGAAACGCCACATCTACGACGGCAAGAGCCTTTACATCCACCGTCCGAAAGACGAGCTGTCCCTCGCCGAGAACTTCCTGCGCCTCATCCGCAAGGACAAGGCGTACACGCCGGACGAAGCGCGGCTCCTCGACCTCATGCTGATGCTCCATGCCGAGCACGGCGCAGGCAACAACTCCGCCTTCGTATGCCGCGCCATGTCCAGCTCCGGCACAGACACCTATTCCGCCATCGCCGGCGCGGTCGGCTCTCTGAAGGGCCCCCTGCACGGCGGCGCCAACGCCAAGGTCATGGAGATGTTCGCCTGGCTCAACGAGACCATCCGGAACAAGGAGGACGACGGCGAGATCCGCGATGTCCTCGTAAAACTCCTCGCCGGAGAGGGCGGCGACGGCTCCGGCAAGATCTACGGTCTGGGTCACGCGGTCTATACGCTTTCCGACCCCCGCGCCGTCGCCATCAAGAAGCACGCCCGCTCCATGGCGGAGACCGCGGGACGGCTGGAGGAGTTCCAGTTTATGGAGCGCGTGGAGCGCATCGGTCTCGAGCTTCTGATGGAGAAAAAGAAGGACGGCTTCCCCATGTGCGCGAACGTCGATTTCTACTCCGGCTTTGTTTACAGCATCCTGCGTATCCCCTCCGAGCTTTACACGCCGCTGTTTGCCACCGCCCGCATTGCCGGATGGTGCGCTCATCGGATGGAGGAGGCTTTGACCGGCGGCCGCATCATGCGCCCGGCCTACCGCGCCGTCATGAACCGCGCCGGGTATGTTCCCATCGACGAACGCCCCTGACAAAACGCGTATCCGGGACGGAGATTTGTCTCCGTCCCGGTTGTTTTTTGCCTCAACTCATGGTAGAATAACGAAAAATATGGTTACGAATGAGGGGAATTCTACCTATGACCATTCTGCTGACCGGCGCCGCCGGTTATATCGGTTCCCACACCGCCGTCGAACTGGCAAGCGTCGGCTATGACGTCGTCATCGTGGACAACTACAACAACTCAAGCCCCATCGCCGTCGCCCGCTGCGAGGAGATCACCGGCAGGAAAATGCCGCTCTTTGAGGCCGACGTCGCCGACAAAGACGCTCTGCGCCGCATTTTTGCGGAAACGAAGCCCGACGCGGTCATGCACTTCGCCGGACACAAGGCCGTCGGTGAGAGCGTGGCAAAGCCTCTCATGTACTACCGCAACAACCTCGATTCCACGCTGTCCCTGCTGGAGGTCATGGCAGAATTCGGCGTCGGGCCGTTCATCTTCTCCTCCTCCGCCACGGTCTACGGCGAGGACACGCAGGTTCCCTGCGTGGAAACCGCCCGCGTCGGCGGCTGCACAAACCCCTACGGCTGGACAAAGTTTATGATCGAGCAGATCGCCCGCGACGCCGCCGTCGCCGACCCCAACATGAGCGTCGTGCTGCTGCGCTACTTCAACCCCGTCGGCGCGCACGAAAGCGGCCGCATCGGCGAAAATCCCACCGGCATCCCCAACAACCTCATGCCCTACATCACGCAGGTCGCCGTCGGCAAGCGCGATCATCTGAGCATTTTCGGCAACGACTATCCCACCCCGGACGGAACCGGCGTGCGCGATTATATCCATGTGGTCGATCTGGCCCGGGGCCATGTCGCCGCGCTTGAATATGCCCTTGGGCATAAGGGCACGGAGGTGTTTAACCTCGGCACCGGCCACGGCGTCAGCGTGCTGGAGCTTGTGAACGCGTTCATGAAGGCCACGGGCGTTTCCATCCCCTATGTCATCACCGACCGCCGTCCGGGCGATCTGGCGGAATGCTGGGCCGACCCGACCAAGGCCCAGACCGTCCTCGGCTGGCGCGCCGAAAAGACCGTCGAGGATATGTGCGCCGACTCGTGGCGCTGGCAGAGCCAAAACCCCAACGGCTACGAGGCGTGACCGCCCCGCTGCATCCGATGACGAAATCCTCCTTCGTCCGATCATGAGGTGCTTCGATGCTGGATGAAAAACGAACCATCGAGCCGATCGCACACATCGAGACTGACCTCCCCACCAAATTCGGCCTACCCCGGCAGAGCGGTCTTGTGGAGGAGCTTCGTGCGCGCATCGTCTTTGAGCCGATATACCGCGATCCGGTGGCTTTTCGCGGGCTGGACGGATACTCCCACCTCTGGCTCATCTGGGGATTCTCCGAAAACCACCGCGATTCCTGGGCCGCCACGGTGAAGCCGCCGCGCCTCGGCGGAAACCGGCGCATGGGCGTTTTTGCCACGCGCTCGCCGTATCGCCCGAACGCGCTCGGCCTGTCCTCGGTGAAGCTCGCCTCCATCGAGAACGACGAAAAGCTCGGCATCGTGCTGCACGTCACCGGCGCCGACCTCATGAACGGCACCCCGATCTACGACATCAAGCCCTATCTCCCCTTTACGGACAGCCACCCGGACGCCATCGGCGGCTTTGCCGACGAGGTTCTCGACTATCATCTGGATGTCGATTTCCCCGACGAGCTTCTTTCCAAAATCCCTCCGGACAAGCAGCCGGCACTCATGGGCCTGCTCGCCCAGGATCCCCGCCCCGCTTATATCGACGACCCCAGCCGGCGCTACGGCTTCAACTACCTCACCTACGACGTGCGCTTTACCGTGGACGGCAGCCGCCTGACCGTGGTGGAGATCGCCGAATTATAGAAACCAAACACAGGAGAACAACTTATGAGAGCGATCGTATCTGTTTTTGCCAAGGACCGCATCGGCATCATCGCCGACGTCTGCGTGCTCATCTCGTCCATGAACGTGAATATTCTGGATCTGAACCAGACCATCATGAACGGCTTCTTCACCATGGTCATGCTGGTCGATACCTCCACCTCCGATAAGCCTTTCGACGAGATCCGCACCGCGCTGGAAGCCGAGGGTGAGAAGCTGGAGCTCTCCATCCGCATCCAGCGGGAGGACATCTTCGACGCCATGCACAGAATTTAAGTGGAGGGCCGCTCACCGCTATGCTGAATACATTCGACATACTTCAGACCATTGACATGGTGGACAACCAGCACCTCGATATCCGCACGGTCACCATGGGCATCAACCTTCTCGACTGCGCCCATCCGGATATCGATGAATGTGCCCGCCGCGTCTATGACAAGATCTGCCGCTCTGCGCGGGATCTTCTGCCCGTCTGCGAGGGCATCGAGCGCGAGCTTGGCATCCCCATCGTGAACAAGCGCATCTCCGTGACGCCCATCGCCATGGTCGCGCAGTCCTGCTCCGCCGATGACTATACCCCCATCGCGGTCGCCCTTGACCGCGCCGCCAAGGCCTGCGGCGTTGACTTCATCGGCGGCTTCTCCGCGCTGGTGCAGAAGGGCTTCACCGACGGCGACCGCCGTCTCATCAACAGCATCCCCCGTGCGCTGGCCGAGACCGATCTCGTCTGCTCCAGCGTAAACGTCGGCTCCACCAAGGCGGGCATCAACATGGACGCCGTCGCCGCCATGGGCCGCATCGTGAAGCTGACGGCCGCCCGCACCGCCGACCGCGGCGCCATCGGCTGCGCCAAGCTCGTCATCTTCTGCAACGCCGTCGAGGACAACCCCTTCATGGCGGGCGCTTTCTGCGGCCCCGGCGAACCCGAGCGCGCCATCAACGTCGGCGTCTCCGGCCCTGGTGTCGTATACCACGCGCTGCAGAGCGCGAAAGGAAAACCCTTTGACGAGGTCGCGGAGATCATCAAAAAGACCGCGTTCCGCATCACCCGCATGGGCCAGCTCGTCGCGCAGAAGGCCTCCCAGCGTCTGGGCGTTCCCTTCGGCGTCGTTGACCTCTCCCTCGCTCCCACGCCCGCCGTCGGCGACAGCGTCGCCCGCATTCTGGAGGAAATGGGCCTCGGCACCGTCGGCACGCACGGCACCACCGCCGCGCTGGCGCTTCTGAACGACGCCGTCAAGAAGGGCGGTCTCATGGCCTCGGGCCGCGTCGGCGGTCTGTCCGGCGCGTTCATCCCGGTCAGCGAGGACGAGGGCATGATCGCCGCCGCCCGCTCCGGCGTTCTGACGATCGACAAGCTGGAGGCCATGACCTGCGTCTGCTCCGTCGGCCTGGATATGATCGCCGTGCCCGGCGACACCACTGCCGACACGATCTCCGCCATCATCGCGGACGAGGCCGCAATCGGTATGCAGAACAACAAGACCACCGCCGTGCGCCTCATCCCCGCCGGAAGGGTGGGCGATATGGTCGATTTCGGCGGCCTGCTCGGCTCCGCGCCGGTCATGCCCCTCCACGGCGAGAGCGCCGCAGACTTCATCGCCCGCGGCGGTCACATCCCCGCTCCCATCCACAGCCTCAAAAACTGAACCATTTACCGCATAGAAATGACCGGGGCATGGCCCCGGTCATTTCGATTATTCTTTTCCGAAAACATAGCGGTTCAGGCGGTCAAACGCCTCCTTGACCCGCGAAAACGGCAGCGCGAGATTCATCCGCAGGTGGCACGGCCCGTGGAACATCCGGCCGTCCTGCAGCGCGACGCCCACTTCCCAGCAGGCGCGCTCCACCTCGTCGATCGTCTGGCCGTGTTCCCCGCACCAGCGTGTGCAGTCGACAAACAGCATATACGTCCCCTCGGGCTTCGTCACGGACACGCCCGGAAAATGCTCCCGAATATAACCGCAGGCATAGGTGACATTCTTCTCGATGGTCTCGAGCAGCTCTCCCAGCCAGACACGCCCCTCGGGGCTGTACGCGCCGAGCAGGCCGTACATGGACAGCACGTTCATGCTGTTGTAATGGGACAGGGAGCTTTCCCTGCGAACGCGATCGCGGAGCGTATCGTTGTAGATGATGTGATAGCTCCCGACGAGGCCGGCCAGGTTGAAGGTCTTGGAGGGGGCATACAGCGCCACCGTGTGCTGCCGGGCATAGTCAGAGACCGACTGCGTCGGGATGTGCCGGTGGCCCGGCAGGATGATGTCCGACCAGATCTCATCCGAGATGATCGAGACGTCATATTTTTCGAGCAGCGCCATCATGGATTCCAGCTCCCACGCCTCCCATACACGGCCGAGCGGATTATGCGGCGAGCAGAATATCATCGTATGGATGTGGTTTTCGGCAATCTTCTTCTCCATATCCGCCAGGTCCATGCGGAACACGCCGTTTTCATCCGCGCGGAGCGGACTATGGACAATGTGGTAGCCATTGTTTTTCAGGGTGTTCGTGAAGCCGATATAGGTCGGCGAATGGAGCAGAACACTCTCTCCACGCGAGCAGAACACGTTCAGCGCGCTGGCCACACCGCCGAGCACGCCGTTTTCGTAGCCGATATGCGCCGCCGTCAGACCCTCGACGCCGTTCTGCCGCCTCTGCCAGTCGATGATGGCGTCAAAGTATTCGTCACGCGGCTTGAAATAGCCGAAGGCCGGATGCCCGACCCGGCGGATGATCGCCTCCTGTATCGTCGGGACGACCGGGAAGTTCATATCGGCGACCCACATCGGGATCACGTCAAAGCCCTCCCGCGGCGCAGCCGGGGCAGCTCCGCCCTCTCCGACCACATCGACCGCCAGCGCGTCCATGCCCCGGCGCTCCAGAATACTCGTAAAATCATATTTCATGGTATTCATCTCTCCTGTCCGTTTTGTGTTCCGCCCAGATTCAGAAGCGCGACCGCGCCCAGCACCAGAACGATGCCGACTACGCCCAGCGCCGTCGGCGTTTCATGAAACACCAGAAAGCCCACGATTGACGCCACCACCGGCTCGACCGACGCCATGACCGCGCCCTTTCCGGCCTCCTCGCCCCGCAGGCCGAGGCTGTAAAGCAGCGCCGGCAGAAAGCCGGAGATCACAATAAGCCCCACGCAGAGCAGGGCGTTTCGTCCATCGGCAAACATCGGCGCCGCCGGCGCAAAGCCCCAGACGACAATCCCGGCCGCCGTGCAGAGGATCCAGCCCCAGGCATTGATCGTCAGGGTGTCATACCCCCGGTTCGACAGCGCCTTGATGCACACGCTGTAGCACGCGTAGCCGATGCCGGCCAACAGGCCGTAGATCACGCTCGCGGCACTGAGATTTGTTTCGCCCTCCAGAACCCCGGATACGAGCGTGCAGCCCACCACCGCGCAGAGCAGCGCCAGGAGCTTCCGGCGGCTGAATTTCTCCCCGAACACGAAGAGGCTGATGACCATGACGAAAACCGGCGCGGAATACATCAGCGTGCAGGCCGCCGACAGGCTTCCCAGCTCAATGGAGCGGTAATAGCAATAGGTGAAAAAGAAGGTCGAAAGAACGCCGAAGCAGAAGAACAGCCACGCATCCTTCCACCGGAACTTCAGAAGCTTCGGGTCGCGCAGGAGCGCCCACAGCGTAAACAGCACCGCGCAGCCGCCCGAACGGATAATCAGCACACCGCCGGAGGTCACGCCGACCGCCGAGAGTTGCCGCGTAAACAGGCCGATCACACCCCAGAGACAGCCCGCAGCCAGAATCGAGATATCGTATTTTTTCAAAATAAAAACACACCTTTCCAAAGTCACAAGTCTACCGTTTCCGGCAAAACTTGTCAACTTCGGTTCGGTGTGTTTTTTCAAATCACTGCTGGAACTGATGCGCGTCCTGCAGCACCATGTCCTTGACCTTCATCAGGCGGACCTTGGTGGAGGACTCGTTCTCCGCCAGCTTCATCGTGATGTAGCGGATGTTTTCCTGCAGCTCCGGGATCATGACATATTCGAGGGCATTGACACGGCGGCGGGTCTTTTCGATGTCCTCCGCGAGAAGCTGCATGGTCTTTTCGACCTCGGCCAGCTTCAGCATATCCTCGAACACCTCATACAGCTTCGTGAGCGCATCGTCCAGCTCGCCGCTCGTCTGCGCGAAGCCGTACGGCAGCGTAGATTCGCCGGAGCCGGAATGCGTCCGGAAGTCATAGACCGGGACATTGACGCTCATGATGTTTTTGTAGGATACGCCCAGCTCCACGCTGCGGTTGGCATACAGGAGGCTCTGCTCCAGCATTTCCGGGCTCATGACCGCGCTCGCCATGCTCATCGCGGCAAACGCATCCGTGAGGCCCTGCTCCACCTTTTCGCGCAGGACTTTGTTGAGGCGGACGACGTCCATAAACTGGCGCATCTCCTCATCGCGCTTATCCTTCAGCAGCTTATGACCGCGGCTCGCGGTGCGAAGCCGGCCCTTGAGCTGGTTCAGCACCATGCGCGTGGGCGTTACAGCTTTTTTCGGCATTGGATCACCCCGATCTTACTCTGCTTCTGCCTTCTTGGGCATATATTTCTTGATCTCGCTCAGCTTCAGACGCTTCAGCTCCGCGCGCGGCAGGATGCTCAGAAGCTCCCAGCCGAGATCGAGCGTCTCCTGAATCGTGCGGTTCGTCTGGTTGCCCTGGTTGACGTATTTCTTCTCAAAGGCGTCCGCAAACTCCGCGAATTTCTTATCCGTCTCGCTCAGCGCGGCCTCGCCCAGGATCGTCATGAGCTCCTTGGCCTCCTTACCGGCGGCATAGGCCGAGAAGAGCTGGTTCATCGTGCCGGCATGATCCTCACGGGTCTTGCCCTCGCCGATGCCCTTGTCCTTCAGACGGGACAGGCTCGGCAGCACGTCCACGGGAGGCACGATGCCCTTGCGGTACAGCTCGCGGGACAGGATGATCTGCCCCTCGGTGATGTAGCCCGTCAGGTCGGGAATGGGATGGGTCTTGTCATCCTCAGGCATGGTGAGAATGGGGATCATCGTGATGGAACCCTTCTCGCCCACACGGCGTCCGGCGCGCTCGTACATGGTGGCAAGGTCGGTATACATATAGCCGGGATAGCCGCGGCGGCCGGGAACCTCCTTCTTCGCGGCGGAGACCTCACGGAGCGCCTCGGCGTAGTTTGTGATGTCCGTCAGGATGACGAGCACGTGCATATCCTTCTCGAACGCCAGATACTCCGCGGCGGTCAGCGCCATGCGCGGGGTCGCGATGCGCTCGACGGCGGGGTCGTTTGCAAGGTTCGAGAACACGACCGTGCGGTCGATGGCGCCGGTACGGCGGAAGTCGTTGATGAAGTACTCCGACTCCTCAAAGGTGATGCCAATGGCGGCAAACACGACGGCGAATTTCTCGTCGGAGCCGAGAACACGCGCCTGCCGTGCGATCTGCGCCGCGAGCGCCGCATGGGGCAGGCCGGAGCCGGAGAAGATGGGCAGCTTCTGACCGCGAACCAGCGTGTTCAGGCCGTCGATCGTGGACACGCCCGTCTGGATAAACTCGGCGGGATAGGCACGGGACGCCGGGTTCATCGGCAGGCCGTTGATGTCTTTATACTCCTCGGGCAGAATCGCAGGGCCGCCGTCGATGGGCTCGCCCATGCCGTTGAAAACGCGGCCGAGCATATCCTCGGACACGCCCAGCTCCAGCGGATGGCCCAGGAAACGAACCTTAGAACCGGCCAGGTTAATGCCCTGCGCGGACTCGAACAGCTGGACGACGGCGGTATCGCCGTTGACCTCCAGCACCTTGCAGCGGCGCTTTTCGCCGGAGGGAAGCTCGATCTCCGCCAACTCGTCGTAGGTGACGCCCTCGACGTCCTTGACCATCATCAGAGGGCTTGCGATCTCACTGATCGTCATGTATTCACGAATCATCAGTCGTTGCCTCCTTCCACAAGGGCCTCGATCTCCGCGGCCATCTGCTCCTCGATCTCCGCATAGCCGGCCTCGTATTCGCCGGGCAGGATCATCTTGGCACGGCCGATCTTTTCGCGTGCGGGGATCTCAAAGAGCTTTGCAAGCTCCGCGCCGCGGGCCATGGCCTGACGGCAGAGCTCGTCGTATTTCAGAATGAGACCCAGCAGCCGGAACTGCTTGTCGTAAGACGAATAGGCGTCCTCCTCCATGAACGCGTTCTGCTGCAGGAAGTCCTCGCGCAGCATCTTCGCGGTCTCGAGCGTCATCTGGTCGTTCTCGCTCAGGGAATCCTTGCCCACGAGCTTCACGATCTCGTTCAGGCTCTCCTCTTCCTGCAGGATCGCCATCGTCTTTTCCTTCTGGCGCATGAAGCCGGGGAACTGCTTGTCATACCAGTCGCGCAGCGTGTCGTCATACAGGCTGTACGAGGTCAGCCAGTTGATCGCCGGGAAGTGACGGGCATAGGCCAGCGAGCTGTCGAGGCCCCAGAAGACCTTGACGATACGCATGGTCGCCTGCGAGACCGGCTCGGATGTATCGCCGCCCGGAGGCGACACCGCGCCGATGGCGGTGATGGAGCCCTGACGGCTGTCGGAGCCGAGGCACTCGACCACGCCGGCGCGTTCGTAATACTGCGCGAGACGGCTCGCCAGATACGCGGGATAGCCCTCTTCGCCGGGCATCTCCTCGAGACGGCCGCTCATCTCACGCAGGGCCTCCGCCCAGCGGGAGGTGGAGTCGGCCAGAACCGCAACGTCATAGCCCATATCGCGGAAATACTCCGCGATCGTGATGCCGGTATAGATGCTCGCCTCACGCGCCGCCACGGGCATATCCGAGGTGTTCGCAATGAGCACGGTGCGCTGCATCAGGGACTCGCCGCTGCGCGGGTCGATCAGCTCGGGGAACTCGTTCAGAACGTCGGTCATCTCGTTGCCGCGCTCACCGCAGCCGATATAGACGACGACGTCCACATCCGACCACTTGGCAAGCTGGTGCTGCACGACGGTCTTGCCGCTGCCGAACGGGCCGGGAACGGCCGCCGTGCCGCCCTTCGCGATCGGGAACAGCGTATCGATGACGCGCTGGCCGCTGTTCATCGGACGGCTCGGGACATATTTATGCTTATAGGGACGGGCCACGCGGACGGGCCAGCGCTGGATCATGTTGACCTCATGCCGCCTGCCCTTGTCGTCCTCGATGACCGCGACGGTCTCCGCGACGGTGTACTTGCCGCTCTTAATGCTCTTCACGACGCCGGAAACGCCCACGGGCACCATGATCTTATGCAGCAGCGCCTTCGTTTCCTGCACCGTGCCCAGCACATCGCCGGGCTTCACGATGGATTCGGGCTGCGCCACGGCATCAAACTGCCACTCCTTTGTCCGGTTCAGAGGCGCCACATCCACACCGCGGGCGATGGTCGAGCCGGTCAGGGCGCGGATCTCCTCCAGCGGACGCTGGATACCGTCGTAAATATTCGTCAGAAGTCCCGGCCCAAGCTCCACGCTCAGAGGGGTGCCGCTGGTCTCCACCGCTGCGCCCGGTCCCAGACCGGAGGTCTCCTCATAGACCTGGATGGAAGCGCTGTCGCCCTTCATGTTCAGGATCTCGCCGATGAGCCGCTGGCTGCCGACGCGCACAACATCGGAGACGTTGGCGTCCGCCAGCCCCTCGGCCACCACCAGCGGGCCGGAAACTTTTGTAATCGTTCCGCTCATATCGTTACCTTCCTTTGGGATAAATCAGAGTATATTCACGCCCACGGCGCGTTCCACCGCAGCCTGCAGGGCCGACTGCCCCAGGCCGAGAGAACCTTCCTTGCCGGGAATGAGGATGATGGCCGGGCTGGGGCTGTCCTTGAACTTGTCAATTTCCGCCGTCAGCGCCTGTGCCAGCCGTTCTTCGATATAGATGATCGCGTAGGTGTCCCCACCCTCGGATTTCGTGAGCCTTTTCAGGATCTTCCGGGCCTCCTCCGCCTCGCGCACGGGGAAGGTATCAAGTCCCAGTGCCTTGAAGCCGATGACCGTGTCCGGCCCGCCCATTACCGCGATTTTATACATAGCTCTCACGCAGCCTTTCTCTCAGTTCTTCCTGACTCAGACCGCTGCGCTTGCCGAGAAGCACCATGCGCGCCGCCACAATCTCCCCCTCCATCGCCGCGATGTAAGCCACCGCAGGCTCCGGGCCGAAGGAGACGTATTTCGCCTCGTCCAGAAACCGGGTAAGCGCATTGTCGCAGGCCCTCTCAAACGGGGCCAGAGGCGCGCCCTCGACGGCCTGCTGTCCCAGCTCCGCGGCCTTTTGAAGCCGCCGGTCGGTGAACACCGCCGCCGGGCCGTCGCCGTAGGCCTGCCGGGCAATACGCGCCGTCGGCACGTCGCCGCCCTCGATGAGAGCCGCCCGCAGGACGCCCTCGTCCATGTGCCCACGCATACAGCGCACCGCGCTCCGCAGATTCGTCGTGTCGATGGACAGCCGGACATAGCGGGTATAGAAGTCCGTGGACAGGGTCTCTGTCAGCGCGAGAAGCTCCGCGTAATACGCCTTGTCAAGCCCCATATCCGCGAGCTGCGGATTGGAGGAGCGGGCCAGAACGCTTCGGGCCTCCCGGATCGCCGCTGCCAGCGCCGTCGGGACGCCTCGCCAGTCATCCTGCTCCCAGGCCTCGGTCAGCTTCGCCGCGGACACGCGTCCGCTGTCGGACAAAATGTCCCCGCCCGGGACGTTCGCCCCCTCGGCCTTCACCAGAACCTTGGCGTTGTGGTAGTCATACCGCAGGCGGAAGGCCTCCACGAGCGCAGGCTCCGGGCAAAGACGTGCCATATCGTCCAGCACCGCCATGCGCCTTTCGGCAAACACCGCCTCCAGCTCCGCGTCGGACGCGCCCTCCAGCTCGGGATAGCCGCACTCGGCCAGAACCTTCGCCGCCTCGTCCGCGTCCGGCGCAGCCGCCATGCGTTCAAGACGCTCGCGGCTCAGAAGCCCCGCTTCCTTCGCCCGGATGTAGGTCGAGAGGTAAATGTAGTCCGTATCTTTCATTTTTGACAAGCTCTATCACCCCTTGTCAATGCAGTGTCCCGCGCCATCAGGAAAACAGCTCCGCGGCCACGGCGGATGCCTGATCCTCCCGCGCCTGCGCGATCAGCGCCCCGATGGTGCAGTTGACGGCAATATTGCCGTCCTTCAGAAGAAGGCCGCCCTCAAAATCGCCCGCCTTGTCGGCGAGGGTCAGCGCGCCCGTCTTCCCCGCGGCGTTCAGGGCCGCGTTTGCCTTCTTGACGACCTTCGTGCCGCAGGTCTCGCGATCCGCCGCACTAAGGACGATCTCCTCCCTGCCGGTGGCGGCGGCCCGCGATGCCAGGCCCGCGAGAAAGTCGATATACGCATCGCCCGACAGGGAGCGGAGCTTCTCCTCCGCCTTGTCGAAAGCGGCCGCGACAATCGTCTGCTTATAGCTCAGGATGCTCTTGCGAGCCTCCATATCGGCGGCCTTTTCCAGGCGCTGGACGCGATCCTCCGCCGTCTTTACGCCCTCCTGCAGCTTCTGCCAGTAGGCCTCCTGCGCCTTCGCCTCGCCGGCGGATCGAACCGCTTCGGCCTCCCTGGCGGCTTCCTCCGCCACGCGTGCGGCGTCCGCCACGGCATCCGTCTCAATACGGGCCGTGATCTTCTCGATGCCGTTCATATCACACCGCCTGCATCACCATCAGGATGGATGCCAGCAGAGACAGAATCGCGTAGAACTCCACGATGCCGCACATGATAATGCCCTTGGAGAACTGCTCGGGATTGCGGGCCATGAGGTTCACGGACGAGGCCGCAACCTTGCCCTGCGCCACCGCGCTGATGTAGCCGCCGATCGCCATGGGCATACAGGCGCCGAACACGGCCATGCCCTGCGCGACTGTCAGATCCATAAGGCCGCTTCCGCCGATGAGGCCAATCTGGATCATCGCCATGAACCACACGACGAGACCGTACAGGCCCTGCGTGCCGGGAAGAACCTGAAGGATCAGGCACTTACCGAAGGATTCGGGCTGCTCGCTCAGAAGACCTGCGGCTGCCTCACCGGCAATGCCGGTGCCTTTACCGGAGCCGGCGCAGGAAAAGCCGACCGCCAGCGCGGAACCAAGAAAGGCCAGACCAAGGCCGCCATACGCATTGATGAAATCCATGTTATATTTCCTCCTTGATTATATCTACGTATTGGGGATCTATATTCAGCGGCTTGTAAGGCTTGCCGCCGTCTTTATAAAAGCGACTGAAGAACTCGAGCACCTGCAGGCGCAGATCGTGGACAAAGCAGCCGATCAGGTTCAGCGCGAAGTTCAGCATATTGCCGCACATCGCAATGACGAGGAACAGCACGACGTTTCCGGTCATCGCGCCGAGGGTGTTGAACACCATCGCAATCACGCTGCCCGACAGCATCAGCGCCATCAGGCGCAGATACGAGAGAATGTCGCTGAGATAGCCGGTAACGCCGTTGTAAATGCTCCCGAACAGGCCCATAAGAGCCCCCGGCAGACTTTTCTTCTCATAGAACTGTCCGACAACCAGAAGCACACCGCCCACGATCAGAAGCCACGAGCCGAGCTTCAGGATCGCCAGCGCCGCACCGATCAGGATGCACCACCATGCGCCCTCGGAGAATACCGCGCTGAGCACCTCGCCGTTTTTGCACTTATGCACAACGCTCACGGTCATGCCGGTGAATATCTGCACCACGCCGAGCGCGATCGAGCCCACGAGAATGGCCATGATGTCGTTCATCGGGGTGAACAGGCTCGGCAGCGCCGTGAAGGTCGTGCCGGGGTTTATCAGCTTCGCGGCCTGCGGCAGCAGGTCGCCGAAGAAGCCGCCGGTCAGCGCGCCAAAGACAAACGTGCTGATGCCGCACATACCAAGCAGACGCAGCAGGTGTCCCGTTCCTCCCCTGGGCTTCATCGACTTCACGGCGATGACCGAGGCCAGCATCATCAGAATGCCGTAACCCATATCGGCCATCATGATGCCATAGAACAGCACAAAAAAGGGCCACATCAGCGGGTTCGGATCAATGCCGTCGTAAGCCGGCATTGAGTACATCTCCGTGATGAGATTCATCGGCCTGACAAAGCGCTTGTTTTCGAGCTTCACCGGCACCTCGGGGTATTCCTCCTCCGCCGGATCCTCCGTCTCCCAGGCGCAGTCAAAGCCGGAAAGTGTTTCCGCGAGCTTTCCCAGCTCCGGCACGGAGCACCAGCCCTCCAGCACAACGACGGAGCCCACGCCGCGCATACGCTCAATGGATTCGGCCTTGGCAACCTCCGCCGCCATACGGTCGGCGGACAGGCGAAGGGCCGCGGCGCGGCCGCCCTCGGCCCGCAGGCTCTCAAGCAGCTCGGCCTTTTCCGCACCCAGCTCCGTAAGCTGCTGCTCAAGCCATTCGATGTTTTCTTTGGCCGTACCCTCCACGCCGGGGAAGGTCACCTGCGTTCCGCCGATGGCACGGATGGCGTCCATGACGGCCGGCAGCTCCTCTTTGAGCGCCACGGCCACATAGCAGCGCTGGGTCTCGTCATCGGATACCGCCACGAGCTGCACCGCCTCGGTCACGCTCTCCGCCGCAGCCCGGACGGATTCCGGCTCGATCTGCGTGATCGCGCTCACAAGGCCGACAGCGCAGAACTTTGTTCCGGCGTCGTTCAGCGGCAGGTCAAGGGGCTCCCACGGCCGCAGGGATTCGATTTCCGTGCGGATGCGGGATTCCTCCGCCGCGATCCGGCGGACACGGCTGTCCCTCTCGTTGATGCTCTCCGCGAGCGCGAGATCCGCTTTCAGCGCGTCCCCGTCGAGGAAGTCGCTTTCGCTGACCTCCGGACGGGCGGACAGGAGCTTTTTCTTTTCCGGCGCACACTGCGCGAGCACCTTCAGCGCCGCGTTCAGCTCACTTTGCTCGGTACGCAGCCGGGGCAGATTCGCCCGTTCCGGCATGAGCAGCGCCGCAGCATCCGGATCGGAGAGCATCCCCTCCGGCTCCGTCACCTGCACGCAGCCCAGCCGCATCAGCGCCTGCATCAGCTCGTCCCGCTGCTGACGCAGGACGACGATGCGGAGCTTTTTCATCTTTACTATGGACATATCAGCCGCTCACGATCCTTTCCACGATCCCGTTCACGACCTGATCCATCTTCCGGTCGGCACGGGCCTGCATGGCGGCCTCCCGGTTGCGGGTGTTCGACGCCAACGTCGCCGCATCCTCCTTGGCCTTCTCATCCGCCTTGCGGATAAGCTCGCGTATCTCCGCATCGGCCTTTTCCTCCGCCTCGGCGATCATCGCCGCCACAGCGTCCTCGGCCTCCTTCATCGTCTTCTTCGCCTCCGTACCGGCAGCCGCTCGGATCTGACGGGCTTTTTCCTCCGCCAGCGCGATGGTATCCAGCACTTCCAACGACATATAAACACCTCCAAACTTGGGTCAAAAGTAGGTAAAAACTTATACTAATATAAAAGCAAAATTTTCCTCATATATAATAATACGCCAATTTTTCGACAATAACAATCGGCATTTCCCCGAAAAACCCCTGTAACCCGTCGTCCACTCTGAGCACTTTGTACAATGTTTTAACAATCTTTGTCTTTTTTGACGCGCTTTTACCTTATATCTTGTCCTTGCGGAAAATTTCATGTATAATGAGAGACCGACCCCAGAACAGGAGGTATCCCATGGCAGAACAGTATTCCCGCCGACGCATCGGCGACCGCCGGGACGGACGCCGTCTGAGCACCCTGTCCCCGCTTTTTCTGCTGACGCCCTTCTTCATGCGCTCCCCCGCCGACGCGATGAACAGCTTCACCGACGAGATCGAGATCAGCGCCCTGGAACAATGGGTACTGGATCGCCGGGAAAAGGGCCATGCCGACATATCCATCATGCACATTTTTATCGCCGCTTATGTACGCACGCTCGCGCAGTATCCTGCGCTGAACCGCTTCGTAGCCGGGCGTTTTCTGTATGCGCGTGACTGGATCGAGATCGTTTTGAGTTCCGGACGCAACGGCTCTGCCGACGCCGGCGCCATCACCGCCAAGGTGCGCTTTCTGCCGACGGACACCGTCTTTGATGTCTGCCGCAAGATCAACGCCCAGATCGACAGCATCAAGGCCGACGAGGAGGCCAGCCGCATGGAGCGTCTTGCCGCCACGCTGGTCAAAACGCCGCGCTTCGTGCTCCGCCTCGGCATGAGCATCCTGCGCTGGATCGATTACCACGGCTGGCTGAGCGAGACCTGGACCGACCGCAGCCCGTTCCACGGCTCCGCCGTCATTTCGGACGAGGGCGCAAGCGGTCTGCCATCCTTCACGCGCAGCCTGAACAACATGGGCTGCCTGCCGCTGAGCCTCTCGATCGGACGCCGGCGCGCAGCCATGGAGATGACCAAAACCGGGCAGATGCGCGAGGCGCACAACATCGACTACACCGTCAGCTTTGATTCCCGCATCGCCGACAGCGCCTATGTCGGCGCCGCTTTCAAGCTTTTCCGCCAGCTTCTGCAGCATCCGGAGGAGCTCGAGACCATGCCCGACCGCGTCAACGACGACGCCCTGTAAAAAAACGCAAACCGCCGTATGGTTCCATCGCTCCATACGGCGGTTTTATTTACTCGCTTATCTCTTCCGCAAAAAAACCGGCCGCCGTGGCGGCAATCGACTCCGCTTCCGTTTTGGACACCAGCAGATACCGGTCTCCCCCGATGATGCACAGGTCATGCGCGCTGTCATAGCTCCGCAGCTCCAGCTCCGCCGGAACGCCCTCGAGATCCTTCCACGACAGCGTGACGGAGAGGAGCGTCTGCCGTCCCTCTCCTGCCGGAGCGGTGTCCTCCGCGGTCAGTCCCGCCAGGGCCGTCAGCCATTTTTCCACCTCATCCGTGTCCAAAACCCACCCATTCGCAGAATAGATCACATCCGTCACGGAGACGGGCTCTTCCCCCTCCTCCGCCGGAAGCTCCGTAATTTCCTCGAGCCGCAGGATCTCCCGGCTCCGCCCGTCCAGCTCGATCCGGATCGAGCTGATATCCGCCGTATCCAGCGCCGTCATCACCGTCGCCGGTTCCAATGCCGACCAGTCCGGATACAGGAGTGCATCCGGTACGGAAGCCGATGTGAGATAGATCATCCCCGACCCCGGGAAGCGGACATACACCTCGCTGCCCGCATAGTCGCCGAACTCCAGCGTAAAGGATGTATCCCGCCCCATCTCATCGACATAGAAGAGCGTTGAGGAGACAAGCGGCTCCGCAAGTCCATACGCCGCCGGATCGCCATTCCACGCCACACACTCGGAAAATTCGGTCTCCCGGAGGATATTTGTCAGCATCCGCACCCGTTCCTCCCGCAGCGGCACGGCCGTTTCCTCCTCTATCCGATACCAGCCCGGTTCGGGATCGAGCCGGTACTGCATCTCATAGTCTCCGGCCTCCGACGTGACCTGAAGACCGGTCACCTCCGTCACATCCTGCGGCACGGAATCCAGCTCCAGTATATCCTCAAGCCCGAGCCGGAACGCCGCAAGCGTCCCGCTCTCCAGATACACCGTGCTCTCCCCGGCGCGGCGCATATAGTACTCCCCCGTGATGCTCATGTTCCCCACCTCGTAGGTGACCGTCTCCTCCTCCGTGGCCGCGACCACGGTCAGAGCCGGCTTGTCCAGCCCATACTGCCCGAATTCCGTCACATTTTCGATCGCTATGGAGGCCTTGGCCTCCGCCGCCGCACGGGCCAGCGCCAGCGCCTCGGCATTATCCACAGGGCAGTCCGCGTCGCCCGCGTTCATCCACCGGGCCGCAGCGTCGTCCCAGCGGAGATTCACCGTCTGGCCCTCCCACGACCATGACAGAGCCGTGATCTCCCGCGCACGGCCGATGGAGAGGTCGATTGTCTCCGCGTCCTCCCCCATGGGGGCCAGCACCTGTTCCGCCGGCATACGAACCGTATACTCCGCGAGGAGCCACGCTCCTGCCAGCACCGCCGCGGATATCGTCAGCACAGCAAATTTCCTCCGTTTTTTCATCGTCGCATCCCCTCCCGTTTATACGGCTTCCAACCGAATATAGCACGCTTTCCGCGTCAAACCTGTCGAATCCGTGGGACTTTTCCGCCATGGCTTCAAAAATGCAAAAAGTATGGTATAATACCCCCGAGATCAAATCTTCGGAGGAACAGAAGCCTATGCGTATGCGAAACAAGAAAAACCTCATCCCGCGCATGGAAAAATGCGCCGCGGTGCAGATATATGAGCCCGCCGGGCTGAAAGGCCGCTGGGCGTCTCTTCTCCCCGGCTGCACCGAAGTCCGCGCCGAAATGGGCTGCGGAAAGGGGCAGTTCACCGCCGGGGTCGCCCGCCAAAACCCCGAAGCGCTCATCGTCGCCCTTGAAAAAGTCCCCAACGCCATGGTCACCGCTATGGAGCGGGCCATCGCCGAGGACATCCAAAACGTCCGCTTCATCGACACCGACGTCGTCACCCTGCAGGACATCTTTGCCCCCGGCGAGGTCTCCGCCATCTACATAAACTTCCCCGACCCGTGGCCCCGGAAAAAGGAGGCAAAACACCGCCTCACAGCGCCGAGCTTCCTCGCCATGTACTGGGACATTCTGCCCGTCGGCGGACGCATCGAGTACAAGACCGACCAGCCCTGGCTCTTCGATTGGTCCCTTGAGCAGTTCGAGTTCATGGGCTACCGGCTCTCCGAGGTCACGCGCGATCTGCACGAAAACGGCGTCACCGGCATCATGACAAACTATGAAGCCCGCTTCCATGAGCAGGGCATCCCCATTCACCGCTGTGTCGCAACCAAGACCGAAGACCGGCCGGCCACCCCCGTGCCGGAGAAAAAGCGCGCCGCACCGGAAGACGCCCCGGAGTCATGACGCGCTCCCGTGATGCGGGCTATCTCGCCGCGGCGGACGTCCTGCGCGTCGTGTGCATCGGTCTGGTGGGCTGGTACCATATCTGGCAGCAGAGCTGGCTCAACCCCGGATTCTCGATCGGTTCATATTATGTAAACTTACAGCAGGTCGTCCGCAACGGCTACATGATGGTCGATATTCTCCTGGTTTTGTCCGGTTTTTTGCTGGCTCTTCCCTATGCACGAACCGCCCTGACCGGCGGGCTTCGCCCCCGTGCCAAGGAATTTTATGTAAAGCGATTCTGGCGCATTTTCCCCTCCTACGCGCTGGCCCTCGGGCTGGTATTCCTGTTCCGGGCGCTGCCCCGGGGCGAGTACGAATCGACCGGCTTTCTTCTCAAAGACCTTTTCACGCACCTGACCTTTACGCACAACCTCTCGATGGACACCTACTTTTTCACGCCGCTGCCGGGCGTGCTGTGGACGATGGGCGTCGAGGTGCAGTTCTATCTTCTGTTTCCGATGATTGCGCTGTTTTACGAGGAGCGTCCGGGCCTCACCTGCCTGCTTCTGAGCCTCACCGCCTTCTGCGTCCGGCTGTGGGTGTATTCCAACGACAACACGTTGTTCTGGGTCAATCAGCTCCCCTGTATGCTCGACCTGTTCGCCTGCGGCATGGCGGCGGCCTGGGTCTATGTCCGCCTGTCCGAGCGGAGCCTTTCGCCCGCGCTGCGATGGGTCATGGCCCCTACCGCCCTGCTGGCGCTTTGCGTGATTTTCCAGATCCTGTATAAGCAGACGCTGGGCGACGGCGATGTCGTCCGCCGCAGCCAGCTCGTCCTGCGCTTCCCGCTCGGCCTGGCCGCCGGCGTGTTTCTCGTGAGCGGGTGCCTGCAGCCGGCGGGCCTGTCCCGCGCCCTCGGAAACCCGGTCACGCGGTTTCTGTCCGGCATCAGCTACAACTTCTATATCTGGCATCAGCTTCTGGCCGTCCGGCTCAAGGAATGGCACATCCCCGCCTACACCGCCGAGCTGCCCAATCAGGCCGGTGAGCAGCCGTGGCAGAGCCGCTATACGCTTCTGTGCTTTCTGGCGGCGATCGCCGCCGGTACGGTTTTCACTTATCTGTGGGAACGCCCCATTTACAGACGGGCCGCCAGACAAAAACAGCTCCGATGAGGTTCTCATCGGAGCTGTTTTTGCTGTATTCGATTAAAATGTCAGGCGCATATCGTACCAGACCGCGCCGCCGTGGCTTGAATCCGCCACGCCGCGATTTTCAAAGCCGAACCGCGCATAATAATGGATCAGGTGCTCTTTGCAGGTAAGCACCACACCGGCGCAGCCGCGCTCTTTCGCCACCGCGATCATCGCGTTCAGAAGCAGGGCCGCCACGCCGTTCCGGCGGTATTCCGGCAGGACGCTCAGGCCGAACACGGTCTGCCAGGCGCCGTCCGGGCGGTGCAGTCCGGCGTCATGGTACAGCGCATCGGGCAGCGCCGGCGCATCGGTGCGCGCGCCGTTTATGAAGCCGACGGGCATACCGTCCCGCTCCGCCGTGAGAAAGCATTCCGGGAACACCACAAGGCGTGCGGCAATCTGTTCGCCGGACGCCGCCTCCGCCGCCGGGAAGGTGACCGCCTCGATGCGCGCCAGCGCCGCGCCCTCGTCCGCCTTGGACGGACGGATCATCGTATTTTTCACCATTCCAGATAATAACTCTCCAGCTTCTCAATCTCGTCCGGGCCGATGCCGAGCACCAGCTCCAGATAATTCATCACCGAGCCGTACTCGATCTCCAGGCAGTGCCGGTACATGGTGATGTTTTCCGGAAACACCCAGAACACCTCGCGGGCAGCCTCCATCGGTATGGGCGGCTTCTCCATCGCGGCAAAGGCGTCCAGGATTTTCTGCATGAACTCATTGGTCTGCAGATACTCCCGCGTGATGGTCTCCTCGTCGATGCCGAGCGCCGTCAGGAGCAGCAGCGCCGCCACGCCGGTGCGATCCTTGCCCTGCGTGCAGTGCCAGAGCACGGGCTTTCCCTCCGACGCAAGCAGCACCCGGAAAAACTCCGTATACGCCTCCTGCGCCTCGTTCGACTGCGCGAGAAAACGGTACAGCCGCCGAAAGTCCTCGTGGATCTCCTCCACCGTATAGGTCGGATCATTCACGGGCTTAAAATTCTCCGACAGCGGCGGCAGCGCCTGATAATGATAATACGCCGCGCCGGGCACCCCGCGATCCGGGGCACGCAGGATCTCGCCGTCATCCCGGAAATCCACGATCGCCCACAGACCCATATCCCGCAGCTTTGCCACATCGGCATCGGTGGCCTCCTGGAGATGGCCCGTGCGAAGCAGCACGCCGGACTTCACCTTCGCGCCGTCGGTGCGGAGCAGGCCGCCGAGGTCGCGGACATTTTCGATTCCTTCAAAATCCAAGAACATTATGTAAACTCACCTTTCTCAAAACTCAAACACTCATCCTTCACGCAGCAGGCCTCGCAGCGGGGCGAGCGGGCGGAACAGACGGCCCGTCCGTGAAGCACCATCCGATGGCAGAAATCATTGCTCTTTTCCGGAGGCAGGATCGCCCGAAGGGCGGTCTCGATCTTCGGAGGATCCTTCAGATTGTCCACAAGGCCCAGACGGTTTGTCAGCCGGATGCAGTGCGTATCCACGACCACGCTTCCCGGGACATGATAGACGTCGCCCAGGATCAGATTCGCGCTTTTGCGTCCGACGCCGGGCAGCTTCAGAAGATCGTCCATGTTATCGGGCACCCGGCCGCCGAAATCCTCCACCAGCATCTTCGCCGCGCCGACGATATCCCGCGCCTTGCCGTGGTAGAACCCGCAGGAATGTATGTAGGGCTCGACCTCCTCCGGCGTCGCCTGCGCCATCGCTGCCGCGTTCGGGAAACGCGCAAACAGCGCCGGTACGACCTGATTGACCCTTGCGTCGGTGCACTGGGCCGCCAGCCGCACCGAGACGAGAAGCTCCCACGCCTCGTCAAAATTCAGCGAACACTCCGCCATCGGGTATTCCCGCTCCAGCTTTTCAATGATCGCCGCCGTCTGCTCTGCCGTTCGCATACCTCTTCTCTCTTTCGTAAGTATTCGATGGTATAAATCTTACCACGCCGTATTGAAAAATCCAAGTGCTTTCATTATAATTGATTTGTTATGGAATTTATTAACGAGACGACAAGCGAAAAAGCGTATCGCCCGCTCGCAGATGAACTGCGGCCACAGGAGCTGGACGAGGTTTTCGGGCAGGAGCACATCCTCGGCCCGGACGGTATGCTGCGCCGCATCGCGGACAGCGGACATATCCCGAACATGATCTTTTACGGGCCGTCCGGCACCGGAAAGACCACCGTCGCCCGCATCATCGCCAAGCGCTCGAACCGGCCTCTGCGCCGCCTGAACGCCACAACCGCCGGTATCGCGGACATCAAGGCGATCATCGACGAGCTCGACACCTTCCTCGCCCCGGACGGCGTGCTTCTGTACCTCGACGAGATCCAGTACTTCAACAAAAAACAGCAGCAGTCGCTTCTGGACTTCATCGAAAACGGAAAGATCACGCTGATCGCCTCCACGACGGAAAACCCGTATTTCTGCGTGTTCAATGCGATCCTGAGCCGGAGCACGGTGTTTGAGTTCAAGTCCCTCGCCCCGGCCGATATACGCAAAGCGCAGGAGCGTGTCCTGCGCCTTCTGCAGAAGCGCGACGGCACCCGCCTCGCCATGGAGGAGGGCGTCCTCGACTACATCTCCACCGCCTGCGGCGGCGATGCGCGCAAGTCCATAAACACGGTGGAGCTTCTCTACTCGACCGCCATTCCCGGCCCGGACGGCGCGCTCCGCTTCACGCTGGCCGACGCAAAGGCCGTCACCCAGCGCAGCTCCATGCACTACGACCGGGACGGCGACCAGCATTACGACATCCTCTCCGCGCTCATGAAATCCATGCGCGGCTCCGACCCGGACGCGGCACTGCACTATCTCGCCCGGTTTCTCGAAACCGGCGACCTCATCGGCGCGTGCCGACGCATCCTCTGCTCCGCGAGCGAGGACATCGGCCTTGCCTATCCCCTCGCCGTGCCGATCGTGAAGGCCTGCGTGGATTCGGCCCTGCAGCTCGGTCTGCCCGAAGCGCGGCTGCCTCTGGCCGAGGCCGTCATCTTCCTCGCCACCTGCCCGAAGTCGAATTCCGCTTACATGGGCATCCACGCCGCCATGGCGGATGTGCAGGCCGGAAAAGCCGGGCCCATCCCCCGGGAGCTTCAGAACGTCCACGCCGACGGCACGGGCTTTGAGCGCGAGCAGGGTTATCTCTACCCGCACGATTATCCCGGTCACTGGGTCAGACAGCAATACCTGCCCGACACGCTCAGGGATGCGAAATACTACGAGTTCGGCGAGAATAAAACCGAGCAGACCGCCAAAAAATACTGGGAGCTTGTCAAGGGAAACCCTTAAAGCACCCGGCCCTTCACGGTGGATATGATCTCCCGTGCGCGCAGCACCTGATCGGTTCGCACGTTGAGTGTCAGCCGGGCCTGTCCGGCCGCCACGGCGCTGCGGCGCGTCACGGCCCGCGAACCCAATACCGCCGCGTACATCTCCCCGGCGGAGACGCCGTCCGTCATCGAAAGACCATAGCCGGGACTCATGTTGATAAGGGGCATATCCGACTTTGCGCTCCGATCCGGTGCGCGAAGCTCCGCGACGGAATACTCGATCCCGTTCCGGCGCAGGCGCATCAGCGCGAGATCCGCCCCATCCCTGTCATCAAATACTGCTGTCAGCTGTGTTGTCATTGCGATCACCTCTGACATTAGATTACCCCATTTAAAGGAGGAAAATACCATGCGCTACGAAGGCGATATTTATCGTCCGCCAGGGGAGTGGAAAAGCTATCTGCTCCAATGCACGGTGGGCTGCTCCAATAACACCTGCACGTTCTGCTCCATGTATAAGTCCAAACGCTATCACGTCCGTCCGCTCGAGGATGTCCTGGAGGACATCGAGATGGCAAAAGCCACCTGGTACCGGGACACGGAGACCGTGTTCCTGTGCGACGGCGACGCGATCAATCTGCCGATGGACTACCTGCTCACGGTGCTGAAGGCGCTGTATGCGGCCTTCCCCCGCCTGCGCCGCGTCACGACCTATGCCGGCCCGCTTTCCACGCTCCGCAAAACCGAAGACGAGCTTCGCATCATCCGCGAGGCCGGTCTCAACCGCACCTATCTCGGCGTTGAAACCGGCGACGACGCGCTTCTGAAGCACGTCCGCAAGGGCGTCGGCGCGGACGGTATGCTGGAGGCCGGACAGCGGCTCGTCGCCGCGGGCTTTGACCTCTGGGCCATCATCATCACGGGCCTTGAGGGCGGCGGCCGGGACGCGCTTGAGCGCAACGCCTCGCTCACCGCGAAGATGATAAACGAGATGAAGCCGAAGCACCTGTCCTCCATGACCCTCATGGCCATCGAGGGCACGCCGCTGTATGCCGAGGTGCAGCGCGGCGAGCTGACGCTCCAGACGCCGTTTGAGACCCTGCTCGAGACACGGGAGCTCGTCCGCCAGATCGAGCTGAGCGGCCTGCACTACACCTCGAACCACGCCTCCAACTACCTGCCGATCAAGTGCACGCTCAAAGAGGACCGGGAAAAGACGATCGCCATGCTCGATGAGATCATCGCGAAGGAAGACCCCTCCGTCCTGCGTCCCGATATGTACCGGGGGCTTTGACCGGCCGTTTATGGAACAGATCATTCTCACCACCGGCCGGAACAACTGCGGCGGATGCTGCCGCCTCCGTGTGCACACGGAGGACGGACGCATCGTGCGCCTTTCCGCCGACCCGAACGACCCGGAGCCGGGCCGCACGCCCTGTCTCCGCGGGCTTCATTACGCCGACACCTTCCTGAATGACCGCCGTCTTCTCACCCCGCTCAAGCGCATCGGCGCACGGGGTGAGGGACGGTTTGCGCCGATTTCGTGGGATCAGGCGCTGGACGAGCTGTGCGAAAACTGGGTTCGCATCCGGGACAAATACGGCCCGCAGTCACGTTATGTAAACTACGCATGGGGCGAAAGCGGCGTTCTGAGCGGCACGAGCCTCTGCAAGAGGCTGCTCCGTCTCGACGGCGGGCATCTCGACTACTACAACTCCTATTCCACCGCCTGCGGTGCGTATACGACGCCCTATGTCTACGGCACGGCGGAGTCCGGCAGCAGCTATTCGACGCTGACCGCCTCGAAGCTCATTGTCCTCTGGGGGCATAACCCGGCGGAGACGATCTTCGACGATCTCCTGTACTGGCTGCGCCGGGCCCGGGAAAACGGCGCACGGATCCTCGTGGTCGATCCGCGCAGGAACGCGACGTGCAAGACCCTGAACGCCGAATGGCTGCCCATCCGCCCGGCGACGGACGGCGCGCTGCTCGCGGCGATGGCATACGTTATGCTGACGGAAGCGCTGTATGACCGCGCGTTTGTGGAGAAATTCTGCCTCGGCTGGGAGGCGTGGTTTTCCTATCTGCGCGGCGAGGCGGACGGAACGCCCAAGACCCCGGCCTGGGCCGAGCGCATCACGGGCCTGCCCGCGGAAACCATCCGTGCGTTCGCCGTTGACTGCGCTTCCACGAAGCCGACCGCTCTCCTCGCCGGCTACGGCGGTCAGCGGCATGAAAACGGCGAACAGTTCACCCGTGCGCTCTGCGCGCTGGCCTGCATGACCGGCAATGTCGGCGTCCGCGGCGGCTGGGCCGGAGGCATCGGCTGGTGTCACACGCACCCGCTCCCGAAAATGCCGCCGCTCGAAAACCCCGTCCGGGCGGAGATCCCCGTCTTTCTCTGGACGGACGCCATCCGGCGCGGGCCGGAGCTCACCGCAAAAGACGGCCTGGTCGGCGCAGACCGGCTGGACACCGGCATCAAGCTGCTCTTCAACCTCGCCGGAAACCAGCTCATGAACCAGCACAGCGACCTCAACCGCACCGCCGCCATCCTGCGGGATGAGAGCCTCTGCGAATACATCGTCTGCTCCGACCTCTTCATGACCGCGAGCGCGAAGTTTGCCGACCTGCTCCTGCCCGGCACGTCCATGTTCGAGCAGGACAACCTGACCATGCCGTGGTCTCAGGGCGATTTCATCGGCTTCTCCCCGAAAATCATCGAGCCGCTGGGTGAATGCCGCTTTGAATATGACTGGCTCGCCGAGCTGTCCGACCGCCTCGGACTGAAAGAGGCATTCACCGCCGGGCACACCTCCGCGACGGACTGGCTCGAGGATATCTATAACGACCTGCGCCGGCAGGAGCCGGAGCTGCCGGCTTTCTCCGATTTCCGCACCATGGGGACATACCGCTACCAAACGCCCATCGAGCGCGTCGCATTCCGGGAGCAGGTCGAGGACGGCGTGCCGTTTCCCACTCCCTCCGGGAAAATCGAGCTGTACTCCCCCGCGCTGGCCGCCAGAAACGACCCGAAGATCCCCGCCATCCCCGCCTACGTCCCCGCCGCCGAAGGCTATGGCATGAGCGCGGAATACCCGCTCCAACTGGTCGGCTGGCACACCATCGCCCGCTGTCATTCCGTCCACGGAAACAATCCCTCGCTGGCGAAGATGCACCCGCAGCGGCTATGGATGCACCCGTCGGATGCGGCCGAGCGCGGCATCACCGACGGCGACGCGGTTCTCGTCTGCAACGGCCGCGGAACCGTCCGCACGACCGCTCATGTGACCGGGGACATCGCCCCGGGCGTTACGGCGCTCGCGCAGGGCGCATGGTATGACCCCGACGAAAACGGCATCGACCGCGGCGGAAGCATAAACGTCCTCACCGGGCAGACGCCCACGCCGCTTGCCCACGGAAACCCCCAGCACACGATCCTTGTCGAAGTGAAAAAGGCATGACAAAACCCGCATCCGGCCGGATGCGGGTTTTTCTCTGTCTGTTTATATGCGGGGATCCATCGGTCATACCACCGCCGGTCGTCCCGCCAAACGGTCAAAATACTGCTCATAGGCTTTCTGATAGACCGCGTTGAACGCCGCGTCGCCGCCGGCATGAAGGCTCTCGAAATAGAGATGCTCGTGGTCGGCAAGCTCGGGATGCACGCGCACCACCGTCGCCACGCCGACATTGGAGCAGACACCGGCTATCCGCCGGAACTCCACCATCAGGTTTGAAAAGCTCACGTCGGCATAGACATTGCACTGCCCGGTGCTCATTCGCTGGAGATGGTTCCGCTTGAGCTGGGAGACGATCTCCCCGATGATCTGAACCTTCGGTTCGATGCGGTTGGCCGCCCCCAGATCGCGCTTGCGGAACGTCTGCTCGGTATCATCCAGAACATCCGCCACGGCATCCTCCAGCACGCTCAGTTCGGCCATGGCCGTCTGCGAGAAAACCGTGTTGGCCTTTTTCATGCTCGCCGCCGTATCCGCGATCCGGACGGCATGGTCGCCTAGACGCTCAAACTCCGTCGTGACCTTGTAATACTGGTTGAGGATAGCGACGTGATCCTCGAGCTGCAAATGCGGCAGAAGCTCGACAATATAGCTATTGACCCGGTCGGTCAGGCGGTCGATCTGCGACTCCTCCTCCATAATTTCCTGATACAGCTCCTCGTCGAAATCCGACAGCAGGCGCAGAGATCGGTCGATATTCTTCCGCGACGCCGTAAAGGAGGTCAGCAGCAGGTGGTGGCAGCTCTGCAGCGCCAGCGCGGGCGTATCAAAAAACACGGGGTTCAGCGCATCGAGCTCTTCCTTGTACTTAT
>JBJDYS010000037.1:0-1590 GCA_051867595.1 Oscillospiraceae bacterium | reverse complement strand
GCGGGCGTATCAAAAAACACGGGGTTCAGCGCATCGAGCTCTTCCTTGTACTTATCCTCCGGCTCGGGGTCATCCTTCACGAGCCGGCGTCCCAGCTTCTCAAACTTGTTAATCAGCGGGAACAGGAGTACCGCGCAGGCGATATTGAAGATGGAGTTGGTGTTGGCGATCACGCCGGAGTTGACGGTTTTGTCCCACAGTCCGTCGAGCAGTCCGAGCTTATGAACGACCGTCACAACGATCAGCACCAGCGCCGACTTACAGAGGTTGAAGATGATGTTTATAATGGCCACACGCTTCGGCTCCGCCTTGGCGCCGATATAGATCACGATCGCCGTCGTGACGCAGTCGCCGAGATAGATACCGACGATCACGGAATAGATCGACTTAAACGTCAGCAGACCCGACGCCGAAAAAGCCTGCAGAATGCCCACCGCCGCCGAGGAGCTTTGCAGCACAAACGCAACGCCTGCGCCCGTGATATAGCCCAGCACCGGGTTTGCGCCCAAACCGGCAAAGAGGTTTTCGATGACGCCGGACTCGGCCAGCGCATCCACCGCGCCCGTCATGTTCAGAAGGCCGGAAAACAGGATACCAAAGCCGATGGCGATATTGCCGACGGACTTGGAGTTCTTCACAAAGTTGCCCATGATGAGCACCATGCCGAGAATCAGCGCGATCGGCGCCAGCGTGGACGGCTGGAAAAATTGCAGCCAGGAGGCGCCGGACGCATCCACGTCCAGCAGCCGGATGATTTGTCCCGTGACCGTCGTGCCGACGTTTGCGCCGATGATGATGCCGAGGGACTGGTGCAGCGTCAGAATGCCTGCGCCGACGAGGCCCGCCGTGATGACGATGGTCGCCGTCGAGGACTGGATCAGCGCCGTAACGAGCAGACCCAAAATGAAGGCCTTGAAGGGGTTATTCGTCACCTTCTCCATAGCCGCCTTCAGCGTACCGGAGGAGTTTTCCTTCAGCGCGTCTCCCATCAGCCGCATTCCGTACAGGAACATGGCCAATCCGCCCAAAAGGGAGATTACATCAAAAACACTCATCTATATTCCTCTGTCTGATATGTGATTCTCTCTTAGAATATAAGCGTATAACAAGCCATCCGTCAAGATTTTTTCCTATTTTCCGCCTCGTTCAGCCGTCGGCGGACATAGGACACCGCCGCATCCTCGCCCTCGTCCCGGAGCACGCGCAGCATTTCCTCGATCTCATCGCTCGTCTCCGCATGGATGAGGATATGGTCCTTTGACCGGACGTAATACTCATAGGGCGCGGCATCCGTATAGGCGTCGCCCAGATATGTCCGGCACGCCGCGATCCGGTCGCAGAACATCTCCGCGATGTATTTCATGGGCATCCGGCATCCGCCGTAACCCACCGAGCCGTCCGGCGCGACATAGTAATCCGTCCAGTATTCAAAATGGTGGCGGTTGCGGCCCTTGTGATGCAGCCATGCGATCGACACGCCGTTTTCCCGGCGCTCGGCGTCATTCGGGCTGCGGAAGCCCTGATAGTATTTTGCGCCGCGCCAGAATTCCACCGGCACAAACTTGCTCAGGTCATGCGTCAGCCCCTGCC
>JBJDYS010000036.1:0-15814 GCA_051867595.1 Oscillospiraceae bacterium | reverse complement strand
TTGGCAGGAGATTTTTTTTACACAAGGATCGGCTGCAGCTGCGAGCCCCCATAGGCGGCCGTCACCGTCGGAACGATGCGGTCGTAGTCAAGGCTCAGAGAGGTGGGCTTCGTGTCCGGTGCATCCTGGCCGAACGGCACGAAATAGATGTTCTTCCGGTTCAGAAGCCTTCCGATGTTCTCTGCCGAGGCGGCAAGCCCGTCGTTCGTGGAAATGCCGATGACCAGCGGCTTGCCGTTTCGCAGATGTCCCTTGGCGGCCATGGTGACCGCGCTGTCCGTGATGCCGCCCGCAAGCTTTCCGAGGGTATTGCCCGTGCAGGGGATGATTGCGAGGACATCCAGCGCGTTGTTCGGGCCGAGAGGTTCCGCTGCGGCGATGGACGTCACGGCCGGCCTGCCGCTGAGCGTTTCCAGCTTGGCCAGCCAGTCCGCCCCGTCGCCGAAGCGGCTGTCCTTTTGCGCGTTTTCGCTGAAGATCGGCTGAATGTCAAAGGCGTCCAGCAGGATGGGGAGCACCCGCTCCAGCTTCCCGAAGGAACAATACGAACCCGTCAGGGCCAGACCCAGACGCAGTTTATTCAATTATGTCAACCTCCATAATGCGATAGATCGCCTCCGCCATGGCGTCGGCGGCGGCTTTGGGTGCATAAATACCGGGCAGGCCCGGCGCCTTCAAAATGGGCGTTTGATCCGCCCATCCACCGGGAGCGCTGGCAAGATCAAGGCATATTTCCGCACCGTAATCGCCGTGTAGCACCGGAGCCGGGATGGTGTTTATCACGGTGTCATATACGCCTGTGATATTTGTTATGTCAACCGTTTGCAATCCCTGTATACGGGCGGCGGCACGGTCAAGGGGATTTCGCGCGGCGACGGTCACATGAGCGCCCAGCCGGGAGAGTGTGCCCGCAAGGAGCTGACCGATGCGCCCATAGCCGGACAGGAGAATGTTCATCCCCCTGACGGAGCCGTCGGAACGGCGCATGAGAAGCTCTGCGGCTCCCTCCGCGGTGAGGGCGGCATTTTCCAGAGCGAAGATCGGGTCGCTGTAATAGGCAAGGCCCCGGCGTTCCGCCGGAGGCGCAATGATATTTTCGCTGTTCGGCGTAAGGCGGTGTCCGTCTGCCTCCAGGCGCTGCTTCAGGTATCGAAAGCGCGGATCGGCGCCCTGTAATGTGAAATCCATTGGTCATCACCTCTTGCCATTCTATGGCGGATAGGGTAAAATTGCTAATGACAGAAAACAAAGGAGATTACCGATGAACGATATTTTTACCCCCGCTGATATGCTGCTGCCCGTGACCGGGACGGATATGCCCCGCTGGGCGGTCGTGGCCTGCGATCAGTTTTCGGCGCAGCCGGAGTACTGGGAGGCGCTGTCGGATTTCGTGGGCGATGCCCCGTCCGCCCTGCGGCTGATGCTGCCGGAGGCCTATCTCGGCGCGGCCGATCTGGCCGAGCGCAAGGCGGCGATGGCGGAGACAATGAAAGAATACCTGGTGGGGGATGTATTCCGCGAAATTCCGGATTCCTATGTATTTGTGGAGAGAACTCTTCCGAATGGGAAAATCAGAAACGGCCTGGTGGGGAAGCTTGACCTTGAGGCATACGACTGGACGCCCGGCTCGAGATCCCCGGTCCGCTCGACGGAGGCCACGGTGCCGGAGCGTCTGCCGACCCGCGTGGAGCTGCGGAAAAACGCGGTGCTGGAGATGCCGCACATCGTGCTGTTCATTGATGACCCCGCTGACAGCGTGTTTGGCGCGGCGGAGCCGGGCGAGATGCTCTATGACTTCGATATGTACGCCGGCGGCGGCCATCTGCGCGGCTATCGTCTGACGGGCGCCTCGGCGGAGAAGGTGAACGCGGCGATCAACGCCCTGCCGGGCGAGATACAGTTTGCCATGGGCGACGGAAACCACAGCCTTGCGGCGGCGAAAAACCGCTGGGAGGAGCTGAAAGCGGCGGGCGCGCCGATGGATCATCCGGCCCGCTATGCGCTGGCGGAGCTTGAGAACCTCCGGGACGACGCGGTGGACTTCTATCCCATTCACCGGGTGCTGTTCGACACCGACGAGGGCGGCTTTATCCGCGAGCTGACCGGGAAGGATACCGGCGAGCTGGTCGCGGAGGCGGACGCCTTCTGCCGGAAATACATCGCGGCGCATGGCGGCACGGTGGACTATATCCACGGCGAGGACGAGGCCCGGGAAATGGGCTCGCGTCCCGGCTGCGCGGCGCTGATCCTGCCGACACTGCCGAAGGAGGAGCTGTTCCCGCATATTCAGGAGAAGGGAAACTACCCGAAAAAGAGCTTCTCCGTGGGACACAGCCTCGATAAACGCTGGTATCTCGAGTGCCGCAGGATCACGGAGTGATGAACGATGCAATTGCCGAAGAGAGGGAGAAAAACGTGAATACAGCCATCAAGCTAAACAGATATAACGACACGAATTTCTGGAGAGTTGTTTTTACGTTCGCAATTGCCATTTTTCATTTTGGAGGCTACTATCCGGAATTTTTCAGCAGATACAATGTAGCTGTCAGGTGGAGAATCGGCGTTGAGTTTTTCTTCATAGTCTCCGGTTTTCTCCTGGCGTATAAGTGCGAATCCAGTAAAATGACCGCCTGGGAATATACGAAGAGCAAATTTAAAAGACTTTATCCGGAGTACCTCTTTATGCTCCTGCTGGTCGTCTCTTTCATGATGATTGACGGAAGGATGTCCATCTACGGAATATTCTGGTACCTGTTTAATCTGATTGACGAGCTGCTTCTTGTTCAGGCGTCCTGTGTCAGCTATCTCAACGTAAACGGCGTGCCGTGGTATATATCCAGTATGGTGATCTGCGGTTATTTTATTTATTGGATGTATAAGAACAAGCGTGAATTATTCGTGGGATTTATCGCGCCGCTTTCGATGATCGTCATTTACGCAATGCTTTATAAAGAAGTCGGCGCGCTGTCCGGCCACCTGCAGCTTCTGCCGATCTATGTTTCGGTCGCGCTGTGCAGAGGCTTTGCGGGAATGACGGTGGGCGTTCTGGTTTACGAAGCATACAAAAAGCTGAATAGACTTGAATTCACACGCTGGGGTGAAGTTTTACTTACATTTATTGAGATTCTCGGATATGGAACGGTGCTGCTGGCAACATTGAGAGAAAATCACTGGGAAACGGAATTCCTTTGCGTGCCGATTCTGGCGGTATGTGTTGCGATCTCTTTTTCGAGAAAGAAAAAGAATGTGATATTGCATAATCCGATCGTTGATTATCTCTCGAAAATTTCGTATTCCATCTATCTGAATCAGATACTCGTGCTGCGTGTTTTTTCTAAATTTTTCAGCAGCTCGGACTTTAAACTGAGTTGGCTTTTCCTGTACCTGGCTGTCACGGTGGCTCTTGCGGCGGTTGCCAATGCCGTGTCGATGGGCTGCACAAAGGCGCTTGGCAGGAACTGGGGCAAAATCAAAAGTCTGTTTGTAAAACAAAATGTAAATGTCTGAGAATAAAAAATGCCTCCGGCTTTTTTGCCGGAGGCATTTTTTTAGGATCGTTAGTAGAAGGTGGCGACAGGTTCGGCCGGGGGCTCGGTCGGCTCGAGCTTGGTCACGTTGAGTACGGGGCCTTTTTTGCCGTAGGCCTTGTGCCATTTGACCGTGACCTTGGCGGTCAGATCGACCCACTGACCCTTGCCGAGTTCCTTGGCGTGCGGCCAGGAGGCGGCGAGGCCGGTGAACTGGATGTCGTTGGCGCAGCAGGTCATGAGCTGGCGGCCGAAGATGAAGCAGTCGTCCGCGAGCCGGGCACTTTTGACGACCATGCCCTTGTAGTGGAGGGTCTTGCCGTCGTATTTGCGGAAATCCTCGGACAGGTCGGAGTAGAACAGGGCGTAATCGCGGTCGCTGATGTCCACAACGGGCGCGTCGAGGTCGAAGGGAAGCGGATCCTCGATCTCGTCGTATTCGACCGTGCCGTCGGGCTTTTCGTAGGCAATATCCGTGCGGCGGCTGGCTGCGCGGACGATCTTGTGAAGCTCCATGCGGTCGATGTTGTCGCCGCAGCGGTTAAAGACCACCAGCTCGCAGGAGCGCAGCTTGTCATAGACGAGCTGGCGCATATTGGTGTTGTAGGAGAGGAAGGTGTTCGCGTCGCAGAAGAGATATTCCTGCGCGACGACCCAGTTTTCCGGCATCTGCTGATAGAGCGTGTTGAGCTGCCACATCCCGTTATACTCGACGATGACGCGCTCGCATCGGTGCGCGTCGAGCAGCTTCTGCAGGGTGTCGGGCGTCAGATTCTCCTCGTTCTCAACGGGCGCGATCCAGACGTTGGAGCTGGCGAAGGCGGAGGGGTCAAGCTCCTCCACGCCCTCCTCGCAGAGCAGGATCAGCGTGCGCTCGCCGTTGTTCACGCGGGCGTCCTCCATGGACTCCTGGATGAATTTGGTCTTGCCAGCCTCGAGAAAACCGGTAAACAGATATACGGGAATGTCTTTCACAGTCCGAACAGCTCCTTCGCGGCCTCCTCGCGGAGGTTTGCGCCGATGACGCAGACGCGTCCGGCGATGTTGGCGGGGCCAGTGCGGATGTCCTTCTCGCCGGGGGTGTAGTCGAAGTGGATCCAGGTGCCGTCGTCGGCGGCGACATAGCCCTTGGCGCGGACGACGAAGCCGAACTTCTCCTCGTCACCGAGCGCGGTCAGGATCGCGTCGATCTCCCCGGCGGTGTACTTCTTCGCGGTCTCCGCGCCCCAGCTCTGGAACACCTCGTCGGCATCGTGACCGTGGTGGTGATGGTGATGATGATGGTGCTCGTGCTCGTGCTCATGGTCATGCTCATGCTCATGCTCATGCTCATGGTCATGGTCATGGTCATGCTCGCAGCAGCCGTGATGATGCTCGTGCTCCTCATCCTCATCGTCATCGTCATCGTGGTGATGGTGGTGATGATGCTCATGCTCATGCTCCTCATCATGGTCGTGGTGATGATGATGGCAGCAGCAGTCGGGATCGTCGCACTCGTCGTCCTCGAAATGCTCCCGGAGCAGGGCGTCAAGCTCGGCGGAAATGGTATTTTTCTGCTCGATGGCGTCGAGGATCTGACGGCCGGTGATGGCCTCCCAGTCGGTGGAGACGATGACGGCGCCGGGGTTCTTCTCACGCAGCAGGGCTTCCGCCTGCGCGATCTTCTCCTCGGTCATGCCGCCGGTGCGGGACAGGACGATGCAGTTGGCGGACTGAACCTGGTTGTCGAAGAACTCGCCGAAGTTTTTCATATACATTTTGGCGCGGGAGGCGTCCACGACGGTGGTGAGGCCGCCGAGCTCGAGACCCTCGATGCCGGCGGTCTGCACGGCGGCAACGATCTCGGAGAGCTTGCCGACGCCCGACGGCTCGATGATGATGCGGTCGGGGTGATACTGCTCGGTCACCATGTGCAGCGCCTCGCGGAAGTCACCGGTGAGGCTGCAGCAGATGCAGCCGGAGTTCATCTCGTTGACGGTCACGCCGGCGTCCTGCAGGAAGCCGCCGTCGATGCCGATCTCGCCGTATTCATTCTCAATGAGGACGAGCTTCTCGCCCTGATAGCCCTCGGCGATGAGTTTTTTGATGAGGGTGGTCTTGCCGGCGCCGAGGAAGCCGGAGACGATGTCGATTCGGGTCATATCATTCGCCTTTCTGAAAAGAATTATTTTCTAACCAGATATTATATCACGTTTCCTGTGAAAAGAAAAGAAACAACCTGTGAATTCCTGCGCGGGAAAGGCGTGGTTATTTCGCCGCAGCGGATGGAATTCGACTTTACAAAACGGCCTGCGGACTCTATAATGGATATATTCTGATGATAGGAAAGGGTATATATCCCCGGAGGAGAAATTGGCTAAATTTTCAAGAAGGCAGAAGATACGCATTCGCTCCTATTGCCAGATGGCGCTGGTGCTTCTGGTGGTGCTTGCGGTTCTGGGCGGCATTGTTTTTCTGGTGGTGAAAGCGACGAAAAGCGTAGTCCAAAGCGCCGCGGAGCACGCGGAGGTTTCGGCGGATTTTGATTCAATGCCGACGGCGACGCCGGTACCGACGGCAACGCCCGAGCCCACGCCGGCGCCGCCGGAGGTGGATTTGAACTCATGGGAGCTGCGGCTTGTGCGGGCGGACAACCCGCTGACGGCGGATTTTGTGCCGGAGCTGACCGAGATCGAACGAGGCGAGATGTTCGATTCCCGTGCGGCGATGCACCTCAAGCAGCTGATCGCCGACGCACGCGAGGCCGGCTACACGGTGTATGTCTGTTCCTGCTATCGGGCCTATGATACGCAGTCCTGGATCTACTGGAACCATGTGGACAATTACATGGCGGACGGCATGACGCAGGAGGAGGCGGAGGCGGCGACGAAGATCGCGGTGAACTATCCCGGCGTAAGCGAGCATCAGCTCGGCCTCGCGGCGGATATTCTGGAATATGAGAATCAGGACATGGAGCCGTATATCGGCGGCTCGGGCCTGATGCTCTGGCTGGAGCAGCACTGCGCCGATTACGGCTTCATCATCCGCTATCCGGATGGCAAGACCGACATCACCGGCATTGAATATGAGCCGTGGCATCTGCGGTATGTGGGAGCCTGCGCCCGGTACATCATGGAAAACGACCTCTGTCTCGAGGAATTTCTCGCGCTGTATAACTGAGTTCGCAAACCCTGAAAATACAGATCAACAGAAAGGAAAATGAATCATGAAAAAGCTCGCAAGACCTCTTGCCCTGCTGATGGCACTGTGCTTTGTGCTGTCTCTCAGCGCCTTTGCCAGCGGTGACCCCAGTGGAGAGAGCACGGCCTTTGCTCAGGTGGACGACACCCACTGGGCGGGCGACGCCATCACCATCGAGTCCGTGGAGATCGCGGAGGAGTATGCCGACTATGTGGACGCCACGCAGTTCGGCAATGTCACGAAGATCATCTATGACGGCGGCGTGATCGACGTGGACAACAGCAAGTATGTGGCAATCCTGACCGTGGACGGCGTGCAGGTGGACCTGTATAACGCCGAGGATGTGAGCTATCAGGGCGATGTGGTCATCACGCTCATGGAAAAGGCCAAGTCCGTGAACTCCGGAAACGCCAAGTTCGGCGACGACGCCGGCAGCCTGATCGGCGACTTCTTCTATTCTGCGGCGGCCTATTTTGACGCCGACGGCTATCAGGAGAAGAGCTCCGTGGTCGAGGCGCAGTACGGGGCCGTGGTGGACGACCACTCCGTCTCGGGCATGGATTTCATTTCCGACGGCGATTATTTCTCCGGCGTGTATGTGACCGATACCGACGTGGCGGTTTCGGATTCCACGTTCATCGGCATCGGCAAGGGCGGCGATGACTTCACCGGCCAGGGCGCGATGGTCATCGCGAGCGGTGAGGCGCAGGTCACCATTGCCGACAGCATCTTCGTCACGCAGGGCGCTCTCCGCTCCGCGATCTGGGCCGGCGGCAGCTCGAATGTCGAGGTCGTGAACACGGTCGTTCAGGCCTATAACGACGAGGAGCTCGTCCCGTACAGCACCGAGGACAACTACGCCACGCCGATGATGCAGCAGGTTCCCTTTGCCCTGGGTCTCACCGGCAACATCCGCGCCACGCTGGACTGCGGCCAGGCGAGCATCCGCTTTGAGGATTCCCTGATCGCCTCGAACGGCTGGGCGGTTCTGTCCACCGACTCCGGCAACGGCTCGCTCGACGCGGTCGACACTGTGGCGGTTCTCGGCTATGTCGAAGAGGCAGGGGTTGACACCCAGTACGACGAGATCTATGCCGTGAACGGCATTGACTACGGCATCCGCTATGGCCGTGTCGGCGAGGACTCCGGCTATATCGCCTACTGCGACGGCTTCACCGATTCCGCCTACGGCGGACGCTGGTTCGCCCCGGACTACCTCGTCATCATCACAGGCGGCACGGTCACGCTGGGCGCTTCCGACACAGCCCGTTTCTATGGCTGGTCCGACCGCATCGGCTTCATGAGCCATCAGACCAACGCCAATACGCTGCTCGACATCTCCGAGTCCGACTTTGAGGTCACCGACACCTTCGCGGTTGTCAAGTCCAAGGGCGGCAACGCCGAGACCATCAACCTCACCGACGTGACCATCGACCTGACCGGCGAGAATGCCTGGAGCGGCAGCCTGCTGGAGCTCATTGATTCCGACGACCTCGGCGGCGGCCCGGGCGCGACGACCTTCACCGTGCCTTACGGCTCCTATGACGAGTATCTCGCGGCGGAAAACGGCGGCGAGGGCAGCGTCACCACGCTGAACATCACCGGCTCCGAGCTTACCGGCAACATCTATGACAGCGTCGGCAGCCAGACCGGCTCCCAGACCGCGTTCAAGACCGACGGCATCGCCGTGACCCTCGAGGACGCGACACTCACCGGCGTCGTCAGCTCCGCCTACGCCGCGCACTGCGACGAGAACGGCACGCTGCTGACCGGTACCATCACGGTCGATTCCTATAACCGCGAGGGAACCTACGATTATCTCGCGATCGGCCGCCTTGTGAGCTTCGCGGCGCCCACGGTGAATAACCCCGTGACCCTGACGCTGACCGGCTCCACCTGGAACTGCACGGGCCTGAGCTATCTCGCGTCCCTGACGGTGGACGATGCGAGCACGGTGAACGGCGATGTGTATCAGGACGGCGCGCTCATCGAGCTGAAGGCCGGCACCTATGAAAACGTCGTGGTCGTGCCCGCGGGCGCGGACTATGACGCGGCCGTGGCCGAAAATGTCTCCGCGATCGAGACGGCGATCGCCGGCGGCATTGTTCCCGCCGACCGCGCCGAGCTTGTCGCCAATGTCGATATGGGCAGCGCCTCCGGCGAGGCCTCGTAAGCACCGGCAAACAGAATACACGGAAGGAGTCCGGTTCGCCGGACTCCTTTCTTTGTTAAAATGATAAACAATCCTTTACAAACGGGCCTGTATCCTTTATGATATGTCCGTCACGATTTGTGAAACAAACCGCAAACGGAAAGGAAAAGCAGCTATGAAGAAAACCGCAAGAGTTCTGTCTTTGGTTCTGGCTCTGTGCTTTGTGCTCTCCCTCGGCGCGATCGCGTCCGGCGAGCCCAGCGCAGCCGCCTTCGCTCAGGTGGACGATACCCACTGGGCCGGCAGCGCCGTTACCATCAAAAGCGTCGAGTATGCCCCCGAGTTCGTCGGTCAGGGCTATGTCGATTCCACCCTGTTCACCAGCGTCTCCAAGATCGTCTATGACGGCGGCGAGATCGAGGTGGACAACACCGTTTACACCCCGATCCTGACCGTGGACGGCGTGCAGGTCGATCTGTATAACGCCGAAAACGTCAGCTACACCGGCGATGTGGTCATCACGCTGGTCGAAAAGGGCGCCAGCAACAACAACCAGGGCGCTCCGTTCGGCGCGGATAAGGCCCAGTCCAGCATTGGCCCGTTCTACTATGCGGCGGCCGCGTATGTTGACGGCGGCGCATACGATGCGGCCAAGTCCGTGGAGGCGGCCCGTATGGCTGGTGAGGTCAGCGATACCGAGGCCAACGGCGTCAAGGTCGATTCCAACGGCGACTATTTCTCCGCTTTCTTTGTAAACAACTCCGACTATGTCATCAACGATGCGGACATCGACCTGCTCGGCGCCTGCGGTGACGACTTCAACGGCTGGGGTGCCGGCATCGTGGTGCTGGGCAGCTCGAATGTCGAGGTCAACTCCTCCTACATCCACGGCAAGGGCGTTCTGCGCTCCGGCCTGTTCACCTCCGGCACGGCGCAGGTGAAGGTGTCCGACTCCGTCATCATCACCGAGAACGATGAGGACGCGATCCCCTATGACACCGAGGATAACTACGCCACCCCGATGATGCAGCAGTGCCCGTTCGGCCTCGGCATCGAGGGCAATATCCGCGCGAGCCTTGCCTGCGGCGCGGGCCTGAACACCTTTGAGAACTCCCTCGTCGTCTCGAACGGCTGGGCGGTTCTGTCCACCGACTCCGGCCAGTCCGGCGCGACCGCGCTCGTCTCGAACGCCATGGTCGCGGTCGTCGGCACCGCCACCAGGGACGCCGACCCCAACGCCGACTTCACCTATGAAGTGGACGGCGAGGAATGGAATGTCACCGTCGGCCGCTATGGTGAGACCTCCGGCTATATCGCCTATGCCGACTCCGGCGTTCTGGATTACGCCTACGGCAGCGCCTGGTATTCTCCCGACTACCTCGGCATCATCACCACCGGCACGATGACCTTCGCGGACGGCGGCTATGGCTGGTCCGGCCGGATCGGCTTCATGAGCCACTCCGGCGGCGGCACCTCCGGTCACGGCACGCTGAACGTCTCCGACTCCAGCTTCGATATCCAGAACATCTTCGCGGTTACGCAGACCAGCGGCACCTACACCACCAGCACCACGCTGGACAACGTGGATATCTCCCTCGCTGGCAACGGCTCCGATATCCTGTTCCTGCAGGTCAACTCCGACGATAACGCCGGAGGCCCGGGCAACACCTCGAACACCCTCACCGACCTGACCTATGACGAGTACCTGACGACCAAGGCCGCCTCCGGCGAACCCACCGAGACCTTCAGCGACCTGAACGTCTCGAACCTCGTCGCGCAGGGCAATGTCTACAACGCCGCCACCGATGACGCGGTGGGCCTTGTTGTGAACCTCGACAACGCCGAGATCGACGGCGAGATCTCCTCAGCCCGCACTTATCATGTGGACGCCGAGGGCAACGCCCTTGACACCACCGTCATCAACTGCGACTACTACACCGGCACCCGTGACGGCGCAAACGGCGTATATGACTACACCATGTACCTGCGCGTGGAGGCCGAGGCTGCTCCCACCGTCAATAACCCCGTGACCCTGAACATGGCGAACGGCTCCAAGTGGATGGTCACCGGCACCAACTATCTGGCCGGACTGACGATCGACGAGACCTCCAGCATCCTCGGCATGGGCCTGACCATGACCGTGAACGGCGTGGAGACCGAGATCGCGCCGGGCACCTACACCGGTGAGATCATCCTGACCGCCGGGGAGGCTCCCTCCCGTCCCGAGGGCGATGCCGAGATCAAGGCGCCCGTGATCGGCGAGGCCGCCGCCGTCGAGGTCGCCGCCGCGGAGGCGGAGCCTGCGTTCGAGCCCACGAACACCTATGAGCCCTTCAACGTCGCCGTGGACGACGGCATGGTTCTGCCCTTCTCCTCCGTGGAGCTGGCCGTGACCGATACCACCGCCGCGATCTTCATCCCCGACACCTCCAAGCTCATCGAGTGCGAGATCGTGAACGGCGAGTGGATCATGGAAGGCTCCGACTTCGTCGATGACGCCATCATCGCCGCCGCCAAGGCCCTGTACGAGGGCGGCGAGCCGGCCGGCGCTTCCGAGGAAGCCTCCGGCGGCAACTGGGACGCCTGGATCGAGTACCTGAAGGGGCTCGCGGTGGACGGCCAGATCGCGGATATTCAGGAAATGGTCCTGAGCGAGCTGGACGCGGCGCAGGAGTCCGATTACACCGGTATGCTGGACGGCACCGTCTTCGGTGTGTTCGCGTTCACCTATGATGCGATCCCCTATGAGGATTTCGTCGGCTGATCCGGCGTTCACAGCACAACCTTTCAACCGGCCCGGAAGCTTGGCTTCCGGGCCGGTTTTCATAGGGACAGATTTTTTTGGAAAAAGTGAAAACAATTCTTTAACAATCTGTGGAAATGTGCTATGATGGGAAAAGAAAGCATTTGCACGCCGCGCAGAGGAAGGGGAGCCTGGAATGAGAAATGATCGTGACGTGGAAAAAATGGTTGCACAGATGGGCCTGAAGAAAGGGCCTCGTCGGGAGGTAATCCAGTACGGAAAGGGCCTTCTGGCGGGCACGCACATGGCCTATCGCGCCGTGGCGCAGAAAATGCTGGCCGAAGGGCAGAGTGAGGCGGCCATCCGCCGCTTTTTGAGCGGTCTTGTGGAGAAAAGTGAAATCGAGGAAATTCTCGAGGAAGTCGGCTGCTGAAAAAACGGTTGAGCCGGGAGGCCCTGTGCCTCCCGGTTTTTTGCGCCCTCTGCGCCTGGAAGATAATCTTTTAACAAATTGAACAAAAAATAGATTGTTAAAAAGTTATTTATTGTGCAAAAATACTAGAAAATGGTTGACAAGAGGAATATTCCCTGTATAATAATGGTAGACGCAAAAGAAAAAATTATATATGCGTTCAATTTATTTAATGTGGCGGGAAAAGGAGGTTTTCTCATGAATCGTTTAAAAGATAAGGTGGCCGTCATTACCGGCGGAAATTCCGGTGTCGGCGCAGCCACGGCGAAGCTGTTCGCGGCCGAAGGCGCGGCCGTTGTCATCACGGCCAGAAGAGAGGCTGCCTTGGAGCAGGTTGCCAGAGAAATAGAAGAAGCGGGCGGCACGGTGCTCGCGGTCGCCACCGATATCTCCAAGCCGGAGGATCCGGAAAAGCTGATGGAGACGGTCATGGAGCGTTTTGGCCGGATCGATATTCTTATCAATAACGCCGGTATTCTGGAAGTGGGCCTGAAGCCTATCGACCGTTTTCTGGATGAGGATCTGGATCGGATCGTGGAAACCAATCAAAAGGGCACGATGCGCTGTATGCGCGCCGCTACCAAACGGATGCAGGAGGGCGCCAGCATTGTCAACATGGCCTCCGCGGCCGGTGCGCTGGGATGCGGCGGCGCCGCGTATGTCTCTTCCAAGGCGGCCGTCATCGGCATCACCAAGCACACGGCTCTCCGTTTCCAGGCGCAGGGCATCCGCTGCAACGCGGTCTGCCCCGGCACGGTCGTGACGCCGATGACCTCCGCGCTGAAGCCGGAGACGCTCGACCCGGATATGATGGGTGCGATGGCGACTCATTCCAATCTGCGTACACAGCCCTGCACGGCGGAGGACATCGCCAACATCCTCCTGTTTTTGGCAAGTGATGAGTCCCGCCCTCTGACGGGTCAGATCCTCATGTCGGACTTCGGCGCCAATCTCTAAACAAAAATAAACAGGAACCGGAAGGCGGCTGCCTTCCGGTTCCTGCTGTATGTGTATATCACAGTCTCCTCTGTGCGGCCTCCACCACATGGGAGACCAGCACCGCCGTGGTCATGGCGCCGACGCCGCCGGGAACGGGCGTGATGGCGGCGGCCACCGGCTCGGCCTCGTCAAAGCGCACGTCGCCGCACAGCTTGCCGGTCTCTTCGTTAAAGTGGATGCCCACGTCCACGACCACCTGACCGGGGGCGATATGCTCGCTTCCGAAGAAACCCTTGCGTCCCACGGCGGCGACGAGAATGTCCGCCTGCCGGGTCATGGCGGGCAGGGATGTTGTCTTTCCGTGGCAGATGGTCACGGTCGCGCCCTTGGCCATCAGGAGCATGGCGGCGGGACGCCCCACGACCAGCGAGCGTCCCGCGATCACGGCGTGAGCGCCGGAAAGGGGGATGTCGTAGAAGTCCAGAATTTCCGTCACGGCCTGGGCCGTGCAGGGGGCAAAGCCCTCCCCGCTGCCCGTGAATACGCCGGCAAGCGACCCGTCCGTCACGCCGTCCACGTCTTTTTCCGGCGCGAGCGCCCGGCGGGCGGCCTCGCCGTCCAGATGCGCTGGCAGAGGGCGCAGAAGCAAAATGCCGTGGACGCCGTCGTCCCGGTTGAGCTCCTCCAGCGTGTCCATGAGCGTCTCCTGTGTCACGTCCTCCGGCAGCACGACGGAGCGCACATCCACGCCCACGGCGTCACAGCGCTTTTTCGCGCCCCGCTCGTAGGACAGATCGTCCGGCCTTTCGCCCACGCGCAGGATCGCCAGCGTGGGGACGACGCCCGCCTCCCGCAGCGCGGCGGCGGCAGCGGCGGTTTTTTCACTCAGCGCGGCGGCGGCCGGCGCACCCTTCAGAAGAAGTGCCATCAGCAGTACCTCCTGTAAATATCCTCATAGACCTTTTCGGCCCGTTTCCAGTATTCGTCCACAAGCGTGTCCACCTCGCGGTTCAGCGCGTCCGCGTAGTCCCGCCGCTTCATGAGCTTGGTGTTCACCTTCACGTTCATGGCGGCGCCGTACATCGCGCCCCAGCAGAGCACCGCGCCCGTGGCGGCGTCGGAGGCGGCCATGACGGAGCCTTTTGCCGCGAACTGCTCGTGCAGCTCGATGGCCTCGCAGCAAAGGCGCAGGATACGCATCGGCGTGTCCGCCGCCCGGCGCAGGCAGGCCTCCAGAATATCGTCCCGGCCGGGCGCGTCCTTCGGCAGGGAATAGGCGCGGCTGAGCGGCTCAAAAGCGTCGGCGTCCTCGTCCACGAGCCGCAGGAGCTTCCGGCTCAGCACCTGAGCCTTTTCCGTCAGCTCGATCATCTCGTATTCGACTTCGGCGTATTTCTTTTTTCCGATTGTGAGATTTCCCACCATCGCGCCCAGCGCGGCGCCCAGAGCGCCGGCCATGGCGGAAGCGCCGCCGCCGCCCGGCACAGCCTCCTTAGACGCCAGAAGGGCGGTAAATTGAGTCAGAGATTGGTCTTTCAGAGTCATTTCCTCACTCCCGGTTGTCATAATGTTTGAATATGATTATAGCACAAAACTTCCGAGAAGAAAATTCCTTTGTGGATATTTTAATTTGCATCGAAATAGTTGCAAACACAGCGGGTTCATGGTAGAATTTAACCAAAAGATTTAGCTGACTAACCTGTGAAAAATTGTTACTTGTGCAAACGTCTTTTCTCTGGTATGATACTAATGTATGATACCGACTAAAATAATAATCAAGTTGAAAAGAGGTACATAGAAATGCAGATTCCGAGTTATGAGCTGACCGGCAAGGTCGCTGTCATTACCGGCTCCACCCGCGGCATCGGCCGTGCGATCGCCGTCGCCATGGGCAAGCTGGGTGCGAACGTCGTCATCACCGGCCGCAAGCAGGACGCCTGCGACAAGGCCGCCGCCGAGCTCGCCGCCGAGGGCATCAGCGCGCTGGGCGTTGCCTGCGAGGTCACCAAGGCGGAGGATCGCGAGACCCTGATCGCCAAAACTGTTGAGAAGTTCGGCCGTATCGACATCCTTGTGAACAACGCCGGTCTCGGCGGACAGCCCAAGAAGATGATCGACATGGATGAGCAGTATTTCGACAACTACATCGACGCGGACCTGAAGGGCCTGTATTTCATGAGCCAGCTCGCCGCCCGGCAGATGAAGGCTCAGGGCCGCGAGGGTGCGGAGAACCCCTACCGCATCATCAACCTCGCCTCTGCCGCCGGCATCAAGGCGCCCATCGGCGACACCGTGTACGGCTCCTGCAAGGCGGCTGTTGCCCACCTGACCCGCATCATGGCCAATGAGCTTGCCCGTTTCGGCATCCTCTGCAACTCCGTCGCGCCCGGCTATGTCCTGACCGATATGACCAAGGACGTCATGGCCGACGAGAAGAACGTCGCGGCCGTCACCCGCATGATCTCCGTCCGCCGCTACGCGCAGCCCGAGGAGATCGCCTCCGTCATCGCATTTCTGGCCTCTCCCGCGGCCGGCTATGTCACCGGCGTCCTGATTCCTGTGGACGGCGGCATGACCATCAACTGATCCGTAAACAACGGCCCGGTCTCCCGATCGGGCCATAACACAATAACTCAATCGTTTTTTTAGGAGGAAAATACCGATGCCCGAGAAGTATATTGGCACGTATGAGCAGTACAAGGCCCGTCTGCTCGCCATGAAGCCCAACGTATACCTGCATGGCAAGAAGGTCGACCGCTCCAACGGCAAGGAGGGCGCCGAGCGCGACCTGGCCGACTGGA
>JBJDYS010000035.1:0-15962 GCA_051867595.1 Oscillospiraceae bacterium | reverse complement strand
AATCGATTGCACGAGCTTCATTTGCCTTTTCCCGCCATTCCGCGGCTCTGGCCTCCGCCTGCCTCTTGTTCCCCGGAGCAAGGCTGTATTTCGCCCCTTTCCCGTCGCTTCCGGCTCGAAAAAGGGCATAAAAAACATCCACGCGTTCACGCGTGGATGTTTTTTATGGAGCTAGTGATGTGACTCGAACACACGACCTGCTGATTACGAATCAGCTGCTCTACCGACTGAGCTACACTAGCAAATTCACAGTAGTACAAAGATACCGCGAATCGAACCTTTTGTCAAGACCCAATCCTCTTTTTCCCGCCCTGCGGCGGGATATAAAAGGACGTCAGGAAAATATCCATAAAATTTTCAGCCATACGTCATAAAATTTGTTTATGTTTTTGCGCCGCATCGCTTGACGCGTCCAACCCGCGTTTTGTATAATGGTTTAGCAAACTAATTCGTTCCACCATAAAAAGAAAAAGGAGCTTGAACCATGGCAAAGAAATGCAAACAAATCCTGGTATTCCTGCTGATCGCCGCAGTGCTCGCACAGGGTGCCGTCTGCTTTGCCTCCGCAGAGGCCTCCTCCGAGGAAGCGAAGCCCGTCATCGGCATTTCCTGGAGCTACACCGAGCAGGATGAGGAATACACCGAGTACTACGACTGTGTCATCGAGGCTGCCGGCGGTATCCCCGTTCACCTCGATCAGGTCATGTCCGACGTCGTCACCTACGACGAGGAAAACATGATCGTCGCCGAAGAGCTTGAGGACAGCGGTATGCTCAAAACCGAGTACGCCGAGGCCATCAAGGAGTGCGATTACAGCCTCACGAACCTCGACGAGGTCATGGCCGGCATCGACGGCGTGTTCTTTGTCGGCGGCGAGGACATCAGCCCCTCCCTGTACGCCCAGCCTCAGACCGAGGCCAACAACGGCGAAGGCATCAACGCCACCCGCGATGTTTCCGACTACCTGCTGATGGCTTACTGCCTCGATAACGACATCCCCCTGTTTGCCGCCTGCCGCGGCGAGCAGATGCTCGGCATCGTCTCCGGCTGCCAGTTCATTCAGGATATCCCCAACTACTTCGCGATGCAGGGCGCGGCCTACCCCGACACCCACCGTATGCCCGTCGGCGTTGAGAACCGCGACTATGCCCGTCACTCCGTGGATATTGTGAACCCCAACTCCATCACGGCCGAGATCATCGGCTCTGATACGCTCGACAATGTTTCCTCCTGGCATCACCAGTGCATTGTCAGCGTGAAGGGCACGAACCTCGCCGTGACCGCCACCTCCACCGTCAACGGCGTCACCCTCGTCGAGGCGATTGAGCGTCCTGACAAGACCTTCTGCGTCGGCTTCCAGTTCCACCCCGAGAACGACTGCTACATCGCCCTGTCCACCGGCAACCCCGACGCGGCACCCTGCGATTACGAAGTCTGCCTGAACGTCTTTGAATCGCTCGTCGAAGCGGCGCTCTCCCGCAGCGTCCTCGCGGATGCCGCCTGAGCGTAAACCCCATCCCATAAACGCAGCACGGATGCAGATTTTTTCTGCATCCGTGCTTTTTTCACGCCGTTCCGCCGGAGAGGTCTTGATTACTTTTTGTAATACGCATCTAAAAATGCATAGATTTTCCTGTACCGCCGTAATTGATTTCCATTTTGTTCCAATTTTTTGATCGCTCTTTTGCCTGTATTCAGCGGAAATCCGGATGGTCAGACATCTTTACCGGCATATCCTTTAATGTTGACATAACAATACAGCAACTTCATAATGCAGGGAGTTATCGACATTTTCAACAGAGATTTCAACATTCCATTTTCTTGATTCCCATGCAGTTTTTCTCAATTTCTACCAATTATTTCCAGCTTTTGTATTTTGTCCAGAAACAAATAGTTTCAAAATTTTTGTTAACATAAATGTCGTGTTTTGCCGTATATTCACGAAAGTTGTCAAAATATGCAGGACGCTGTCGGATAATCCTGCAGTTTCATCACCGGAATTTATGTCCGGGCAGCGATCCGGTCGCCGCCATGGAGAGATACTCCCCCTTTGCCACGATGATATGGTCTATGAGCTCCACATCGACCTTCTGCAGCATCTCATACAGATAGCGGGTGGTTTCCTTGTCCGCCAGCGAGGGAATCGGCATACCGTTCAGGTGATTATGGGCAATAATCACCTTATCCGCGTTCTTGGTCAGGACATTTGTCAGGAGCTTTCGCATATCGATCTGAACGTGATCCATATTCCCCTCCTGAATGATCGAGCAGTCGATCACCCGGTTATTCGGGTCGAGGCAGGCCATATACATCACCTCATTCCGGCAGTTCAGAAAACGCGGGACAAAATACGCGCCCACCTTTTTCACGGAATTGAGGATCACTTCTTTTCCGGGCATGAACATGAGATAGCGCTTGGCCGACTCCGAGACGAGCCGGATGAGCGTCGCGGCGTTTTCTTTAATGCCCTCCACCTGCATCAGCTCCTCCGGCGTCGCCGAAAACACCCCGCTCAGTGTTCCAAAGGTATCCATCAGCCGGTGCGCGATCACGTTTGTATCCTGCCGCGGGATCGCATAAAACAGCAGCAGCTCCAGAACATTGTGATCGTCAAAATTATCGAGGCCGTATTTCAAAAACCGCTGCTTCATCCGCGCACGGTGGCCGTCATGCTCCCCCATTCAGTTGTCCTCCTTTATTGCGCTGTCTTATGATTTATGGTATAATGTCTGCAATCAATCTGCAAACGAGAGGGTATTTCCTTGAAACTCCGTTTTTCCGACGTCCGCGATTTTTTGAAGCGGGCGGATATGTTTCTGTTTTTCCTGTGCCTTGCCGCGTCCGTGCTGGGCATCGTCATCATCTCCAGCGCGACGAAGAGCTATGAATCCAGCAGCTTCGTCTATGTTCAGTTCGCGGCGCTGCTGATCGGCATCGTCCTGTATTTTCTGTTCACGGTCATCGACACCGACATCATCGCCGACCAGTGGCCGCTGCTGCTTGTGGCGGAGATCACGCTGCTTCTGCTTCTGATCCCCTTCGGCTCGGAAGGCGAGACCGGCAACCGAAGCTGGATCCGCTTTTTCGGCATCGGCATCCAGCCCTCGGAGATCGTCAAGGTCATCTATATCGTCCTGTCTGCGAAGCATATCTCCTACCTGCGGGACTACCGGAACCTCTCCTCCCCGCTGTCGGTGTTCCAGATCACGGCGCATTTCGGCGTGCTGTTCCTGCTGATCCTCGGCATCTCCAGCGACCTCGGAAACGCGCTGATCTTCTTCTTCATCTTCCTGGTTACGATGTTCGTCTCCGGCCTGAAGCTCTACTGGTTCCTGTTCGGCGGCGCCGCCGTCGCCATCGCCGTCCCGCTCGCGTGGAACCACATCCTGAGCGCCGGCCAGAAGGAGCGCATTCTGGCCCCCTATGACCCGACGATCGACCCGGACGGCTACGGCGTCAACTGGGAGCCGAACCAGGCAAAGCTCGCGCTGTCCTCGGGACGGCTCACCGGCACGGGCCTGTATCAGGGCACGCAGACGCAGTCGGACGCCATCGACTCCAAGCACGCGGACTATATCTTTGCCGCCATCGGCGAGGAGCTCGGCATGATCGGCTGCCTCGTCGTCATCGTTCTGCTTGTCGCGATCATTCTCCGCTGCGTGTATGTCGGCCTTCACAGCCGTTCCACCTTCGGTATGCTGGTCTGCTTCGGTGTGGCCTCGGCCTTTTTCTTCCAGACCTTTATCAACATCGGCATGTGCCTCGGCCTGACGCCCGTCATCGGCGTGGCACTGCCCTTCTTCAGCTACGGCGGCTCCTCGCTGTTTACGTCCTTTGCGGCGATGGGACTGGTCTCCGGCATCCATTACAAGCCAAAACCCACGCAATACACGAGCTTTGCCGATTACTGATCCGTTATATTTCCATTGTAACACACGAACTCCTTTTCTGTAAATCAGGAGGTTCCCCATGAACACAGCCTATCCCACCGCCATCGTTCCCTGTCCCGACTATGAAAGCGAGTCCGTCCGCCGTGCGCTGGAGGACGCCATCGGGCAGGTCGGCGGTCTTGACTGGGTGAAACCCGGTATGCGTATCGGCGTCAAGCTCAATCTCTGCGCCGGCCTGAAGCCCGAAAAAGCCGCCACCACCCACCCGGTCATGGCCGCGGAGCTGACGCGGATGCTGGTCGAGCGCGGCGCGCAGGTCGTCCTCGGCGACAGTCCCGGCGAGCCGTTCACCGGCGTCGTTCTCTCGCGCATCTACAGCGTGACCGGTATGAAGCTCTGCGAGGAAGCCGGCGGCGAACTCAACCGCGACTTCGGCCATCACACCGCCGAGTTCCCCGACGCCGTTACGGTCAAGAGCTTTGAAATCTGCGACTGGCTGGAAAAATGCGACGCCGTCATCAGCTTCTGCAAGCTCAAATCCCACGGCCTTATGGGCATGACCGCCGCCGTGAAGAACCTCTACGGCATCATCCCCGGCACGGTGAAGAGCGAGTACCATTTCCGCTGGCCCGATCCGCTGGCTTTCGCCGATATGCTGGTCGATTTGAACGAGTATCTCCGTCCGCAGCTGTATCTTTGCGACGCCGTCGAGACCATGGAGGGCAACGGCCCCACCCAGGGCACGCCCCGGCACATGGGCGCTCTGCTGGCCGGAACGGACCCCTATGCCATGGACCGCGTATGCGCCTGGCTCGTCGGCGAACGCGAACAGGAGCTTCCGTATATGGAAGCCGCCAAACGGCGAGGCCTGCTTTCCCCGGACGGCGAACCGGACAATCTCGCCGCCGCGGCGCCGTTCCGCATCGACGATTTCCAGCGTTCCGGCGCGACGTCCAGCTGGTTTCTGCTCGACCCGGAGGACGGCGCGTTCCGACGTCTCCTGAAAAAGACCATCTCCGCGCTTCTCCGCTCCCGGCCGAAGCTCTATGACGGCTGCGTCGGCTGCGGTCACTGCGCCGAGCTCTGCCCGGCAAAGGCCATCACGATCTGCAACAAAACCGCCGTGATCGACCGCAGCAAATGTGTCCGCTGCTTCTGCTGCCAGGAGTTCTGTCCCACCGGCGCGATGCGCGTACAGCGCACGCTCATTGCGCGCATTCTTGAATGACTTATCTACATAAGCAGGACGGCTCGACCACCCGGTCGAGCCGTCCTGCTTTGGTTTTTCAAATCACGCCTTGCCGTCGCAGTAAGCGCAGCGGTAAATTTTGTTTTTTCGATCGCTCAGGCGGAACACCTGCGGCAGCTCCTGCTCCACCGTCGTGATGCAGCGGGGGTTTTTGCAGCGCACGATGTCGCGGATCTCCGTCGGCAGCTCCGGATGATATTTCCGCACGCACTCCTCGTTTTCGATCACGTTGATCGTGATGCTCGGGTCGATGAAGCCGAGGACATTCAGATCGAGGCCCAGCTCGCCGTCCACCTTGATGATGTCCTTCTGGCCCATCTGGTGGCTCGACACATTCATCATGAGCGCCACCGGGCAGCCGTAGGATTCGAGGTTCAGGAACTTATAGATTTCCATCCCCTGTCCGGCCTGGATATGGTCGATGACAATGCCGTTTTTGATCGCATCTACGTTCATAGTCTGCCATCCTCCTTCAGCAGTTTCAGGATGAGTGCCATGCGGATGTACTTGCCGTTCAGCGCCTGACGGAAGTAGCAGGCACGGGGATCCTCGTCCACCGCAACCGAGATCTCATTGACGCGGGGCAGCGGATGCATGACGATCATGTCCTCCTTGGCCCAGCGCATCTTCTCCGGCGTGAGGATGTAGCTGTCCTTCAGGCGGAGGTATTCCTCCTCGCTCAGGAAGCGCTCACGCTGCACGCGGGTCATATACAGCACGTCCAGCGCGGGCATGACGCCCTCGAGATCGGTGGTCTGCTTGTACTCGATGCGCTTGCGCTGGATGATGTCCTTCTTGACATAGCTCGGCAGCTTCAGCTCCTCCGGGGAGATCAGCATGAAACGCACACCGGGATAGCGGCTCATGGCCTCGATCAGCGAATGCACCGTGCGCCCGAACTTCAGGTCGCCGCACACGCCGATGGTCAGGTTGTCCAGATGCCCCATCTCGCGCTTGATCGTGAGCAGGTCGGTCAGAGTCTGCGTCGGGTGGTTATGGCCGCCGTCACCGGCGTTGATGACCGGCACGGACGCGTTCAGGGACGCCACATACGGCGCGCCCTCCTTGGGGTGGCGCATGGCGATGATGTCGGCATAGCAGCTCACCGTCCGCGCCGTATCGGCGATACTCTCGCCCTTGGCCGCGGACGAGGATGCGCCCTCGGACACGCTCAGCACATTTCCGCCGAGCTCATACATCGCCGCCTCAAAGCTCAGACGCGTGCGGGTGGACGGCTCGAAAAACAGCGTTGCCAGTTTCTTGCCGTGGCAGATCTCCGCATACTTCGCGGGGTTTTCGATGATGTCGTTCGCGGTCTCGATCAGCTCGTCGATCTCCTTGACGCTGAGCTCCGTGATGCGGATCAGGCTTCGGCTCATTTCGCGCCTCCGATCCAGCTCTCATCCGAGGGATTGGCGCGGAACTTCATGAGCTTCTCCACGTCCTCGGGCTTGATGTAGCCCTCCTCCGCCGCCGCTGCCGCGATCTCGTCGAGGTTTGTCAGGCTTATATTCTTCACGTTGGCCGCCGCCAGACGGTCAAGGCCCTTCTGCATCCCGTAGGTGAAGATGCTCACGATGCCCAGCACCTCCGCGCCGTGTGCGCGCAGCGCTTCCACCGCGTCGATGACGCTGCCGCCGGTGGAGATCAGATCCTCCACGACAACGACCTTCTGGCCCGGCTCCAGCCGGCCCTCGATCTGGTTCTGACGGCCGTGGTCTTTCGCGCCGGAGCGCACATAGCCCATGGGCAGGCCCAGTATATGGCCCGCGATCGCCGCATGAGCGATACCGGCCGTCGCCGTGCCCATCAGCACCTCGGCCTCGGGGTAGTTCTCGCCGATGGTCTGCGCGATCGCCGACTCCACTCCGTCGCGCACCTCCGGCGCAGTCAGGATCAGGCGGTTGTCGCAATAGATCGGGCTCTTGATGCCGCTGGCCCATGTGAACGGCTCCTCCGGCCGCAGGAACACGGCCTTGATGGACAGCAGGCCCTTCGCAATCTTTCTTGCCGTCGTCTCTTCCATATTTGATCTCCTTCCTTAGTCTGCAAACTCAGCGACGCAGCGCTCATACGCCGCGACGGGATCATCCGCCTGCGTGATCGGGCGGCCGACTACAATGTAATCCGAACCGATCGCCCTGGCTCCGGCCGGTGTGGTGATGCGGGTCTGGTCGTCCTTTTTCGCGTCGGCAAAGCGAACGCCGGGCGTCACCGTGATGAAATCCGCACCGCACACCTCGTGGATGCGTCCGGCTTCGAGCGGCGAGCAGACAACACCGTCCAGTCCGGCGGCTTTGGTGTTCTGTGCATACGCCGCGACCACATCCTCCAGCGGACGGTCGATCAGAAGCTCCCCGCGCATCTGCTCCTCCGAGGTGGAGGTGAGCTGCGTCACCGCAATCAGCAGCGGACGGGTGCCGTCCGGGCGGGTAAGCCCCTCCAGCGCGCCCTCCATCATGGCCCGCGTACCGGCGGCATGGACATTCACCATGTCCACATCCAGCTGGGACAGCACCGCCATGGCTTTTTTGACCGTGTTCGGGATGTCGTGCAGCTTCAGATCCAGAAAGATCCTATGACCACGCGCCTTGATTTCCCGGACGATGGCCGGGCCCTCGGCGTAGAACAGCTCCATGCCGATCTTCACAAAGGGACGCCGCCCGGTGAATTGATCGAGAAACGCGAGCGTCTCCGCCTTCGAGCTGAAATCGCAGGCGACAATTACATCTTTTCCCATCCGTGTGCTCCTCCAATAATATCCGAAAGTTTTTCAATGCCGTATTTCTTCATGGCCGCCGGAAGCCCCGCCACGATATTCCGTCCCGCGAACGGGTCAACGAGATTCGCCGCGCCGACGCCGACCGCTGTCGCGCCCGCGAGCATCATCTCGATCACGTCCTCCGCAGAGGACACGCCGCCCATGCCGATGATCGGGATATTGACCGCCTCATAGACCTGATACACCATCCGCAGCGCCACCGGGAACACCGCCGGGCCGGACAGGCCGCCGGTGGTATTGGCGAGAATCGGCTTTTTCGTTTTCAGGTCAATCCGCATACCCATCAGGGTGTTTATCAGGCTCACGCCGTCCGCGCCAGCCGCCTCGCACGCCGACGCGATCGCGGCAATATCCGTCACGTTCGGCGACAGCTTCATGATGACCGGCTTCGTCGTCACGGCCTTCACCGCGGAGGTCACCTCCGCCGCGAGATGCGCGTCCGCGCCGAAGCTCAGCCCGCCGCCGTGGACATTCGGACAGCTGATATTCACTTCGATCCAGCCCACCTGCTCCTGCTTATCGAGCATCGCGCAGGTCTCCGCGTACTCCTCCACCGAAAAGCCGCTGACATTCGACATGACCGGCTTGCGGAAAATTTTGGCGATATGCGGAAGCTCCTCCGAAATGACCGCCTCCACGCCGGGATTCTGCAGGCCCACCGCGTTCAGCATCCCGGAGGGCGTCTCCGCAATGCGGGGCGTCGGGTTGCCGAAGCGCGGCTGCCGCGTCGTCCCCTTGAACGAGAAGGTCCCGAGACAGTTTATATCGTACAGCTCGGCAAACTCCCGGCCGTAGCCAAAGGTGCCGCTCGCAGGTATGACGGGATTATCCATCTCAATCCCGCAGAGATTCACGCCCGTATTCACCACAGCACCTCCTCACGCCGGAACACCGGCCCGTCCTTGCATACGCGCTTATGCCCCGTTTTGGTCTCGCAGGTGCAGCCCATGCACGCGCCGAAGCCGCAGCCCATGCGCTCCTCAAAGCTGTACTGCGCCGGGGTTTCCAGCACCTGATCGAGCGCTTTCAGCATCGCCGTCGGCCCGCAGGCATAGGCGTAGGTATACCCCTCCGCCGCCGCGACGCCGTCGGTCACGAATCCTTTTATCCCCGCGCTGCCGTCCGCCGTCGTGAGTATAATCTCCGCGCCGGTTTCGGCAAACTCCTCCGTCAGAAACCGGTCGTCCGACCTATTGAAGCCGAGGATCACGACGGGGTGTTTTCCCTGCGCGAGCAGCTCCTTCGTCAGCCGCAGCATCGGCGGGATGCCCACGCCGCCGCCGATCACGAGCGGCCTGTCCCCGCTCGGCGCGAGGTCATAGCCGTTTCCGAGCCCGGTGAGCACATCGAGCTTCGCGCCCGGCTCCATCCGGGACAGCTCCGTGGTTCCCTCGCCCAGAAGCTTATAGATCACCGTGACGGTCGCTTCGTCCCAGTCACTGACCGAGATCGGACGCCGCAGAAAGCGGCCCGGCAGCCGGATATCCAGAAACTGCCCCGGCGCGGTGAAGGCGGACGTGTCCCCGCCCAGAACCAGGCGGTATGTATCGGCGGTGAGCGCCGAATTATGTAAAATTGTATAGAGTCCCTGCTTCATGCTTTTTCTCCCAAAGACCGGTCAAGCCAGACGGTTTTCCCGCCGCAGACCGTCATGAGGCAGCGTCCGAATACGGACTTGCCCTCAAACGGTGTGGCGCGGCCCATCGACTGAAATTCCGCCGGGTCAATCGTGTATTCCGCGTCGAGGTCGAACACGGTGAAATCGCCCTCATCCGCCAGGCCAAAACGCCTGCGCGGATTCTCCGCCAGCAGCTCTATGAGCCTGGAAAACGGCAGAATACCAGGCTTTACAAGCTCCGTATACAGCACCGGGAACGCCGTCTCGAGACCGACGATGCCCATAGCGCTGCCGGCAAGGCCACGGCTTTTTTCCTCCGCGCTGTGGGGGGCATGGTCGGTGGCGATCATATCCACCGTGCCGTCGAGAAGGCCTTCGATCAGCGCCTGCCGATCGCGCTCCGAGCGGATCGGCGGGTTCATCTTGAAGCGCCCCTCCTCCCGCAGCATCGAGTCGTTCATGACGAGGTAATGCGGCCCGGTCTCGCAAGTTATGTCAACCCCTCGCGCTTTCGCCCGCCGGATAACCTCCACGCTCTCCGCGCTGGAGACATGGCACACATGATAGGCGCAGCCGGTCTTTTCGGCGAGCACCGCATCCCGTGCGATCGGGATCCATTCGCTCTCGGCGCAGATGCCCTTATGCCCATGCTCACGGGCATAGTCCCCGTCGTGGATATAGCCGCCGAACAGCAGGTCGTTTTCCTCGCAGTGGGCCACAATCGGCTTGCCGAGCGCTTTCGCTTTCTCCATCGCGGCGAGCATCATCCCGCCGCTCTGTACCCCATGTCCGTCATCCGAAAAGGCGCAGACATACGGCGCCATGCCGTCCATATCCGCGAGGGCATCCCCCTTTTGGCCTTTCGTGATCGCGCCGTAGGGGATCACCCGGATCACCGCGTCGCGTTCGATCAGCTCGAGCTCCTGCCGCAGCGTATCGAGGCTGTCCGGCACGGGATTGAGGTTCGGCATCGGGCAGACGGTGGTATAACCGCCGTGCGCCGCCGCGAGCGTCCCCGTACGGATCGTCTCCTTATATGAAAAACCCGGCTCCCGCAAATGCACGTGCACATCTGCGAAACCGGGCAAAATGCAAATATTACGACCGTCTGCGACCGTCGCGGGGGATTCGCCGCCGATCGGAAACGAGAGCCGTCCGTCGGTTACAAGAGCGTCCGCACGGACAAAAAAGCCGTCGCGGTATACCATCGCGTTCTTAAACAGAAATTCCATACGCTCTCCCTCCTCCTGTTTTCATTCATGTTAGCATACGAAGCGCGGCAGCGTCAAGATAACAAAGATGACAATGTTGACATACCGCCCCCGCATCGTTTATATTGGCCGTATGAACGTGTACGATTTCGACAAGACCATCTACCCAAAGGACAGCACCGCGGAGTTTTATCTGTGGTGCCTCAGGCGCTATCCCAAATGCCGCCGCACGCTGCCCTGGACGGCGTGGGCCTTTTTCTGCATGGGAACGCGCCTGCGGACAAAGACAAAGAGCAAGGAAATCTTCTACCGTTTCCTGCGCCATGTGCCGGACGAGGCGCCCATGCTCTTCTGGCAGGAGCACATCCGCTATATCAGGCCCTGGTATTACGAACAGCGCCGCCCGGATGACCTCATCATCTCCGCCTCGCCGGAATTTCTGCTGCGTCCCGCCGCGCAGATGCTGGAGTTTGCGCTGATCGCCTCGCCCGTCGAACAGGCCACGGGCCGCTATCTCGGCGAAAACTGTCACGGCCCGGAAAAGCCCCGGCGGTACCGCGCCGTCTACGGCAACACGCCCGTGGACGGCTTCTGGTCGGACTCCCGTTCCGACACGCCCATGGCGGAGCTGGCCGCGCACGCGCACCTTGTAAAAGGCGATGTGATCACGGATTGGTGAGGCGTTCTCCCAAAGATTCCCGGCCTTTTGGCGAAATGTTGTGGATTATGCTCATAACACGCCGCAAAATATCGAAAAAAGTTGCAATAAGAGACTATTGAAAAGCCCGAAATCTTCGTGTAGAATTGGGTTTATACTTCTGTAATATTTCTTTTTTACGCAAAAGATTTTGATTCACGGAGGAAAATGGCCATGCGTCTGCTGGAGGAACGGATTCTCAGGGATGGAAAAGTGCGTCCGGGCGGTGTTTTGAAGGTAGACGGTTTTCTCAACCACCAGATGGACGTGACCCTGTTCATGACTCTGGCGAAGCTGTGGCATGAAGCCTTCCGCCATGACAACGTGAATAAGATCCTCACCATTGAGGCGTCCGGAATCGGCCTTGCCTGCATCGCAGGGCTGGTTTTTGACTGCCCGGTTGTCTTTGCAAAGAAGTCCAAAACCAAAAATATCGACGGATCCCTTTACAAGACCACCGTAGAGAGCTTTACCCATGGCAACGTCTACGATGTGATCGTGTCGAGGGATTATCTTTTGCCCACCGACCGCGTCCTGCTCATCGACGATTTCCTCGCAAACGGCGCGGCGCTGGACGGGCTGTGCGACCTCGTCAACCAGGCCGGTGCAACGATTGTCGGCGCCGGCATCGCGGTGGAAAAATGCTTCCAGCCCGGCGGTCAGCGTCTGCGTGACCGGGGTCTTCGCATCGAGTCCCTCGCCCGCATCAAGGCCATGCATGACGATGGTTCGATCGAGTTTGCGGACTGATTTCCCGTCACCCCGCGGCGGATGCCGTATATTAAGATATGTCAAAAAATTTTTTAGGAGGAAAACCATGAAAAAGATCCTTGCACTTCTTCTTGCCCTCTGCATGGTCCTCGCTCTTGCCGCTTGCGGCAGCAGCGCCGCCCCTGCCGAGGAACCCGCTGAAGAACCCGCCGCCGACGCCGCTCCCGCCGAGGAAGCCGCCGAGGAGGCCGCCGAAGAGGCTGCGGAAGAGCCCGCTGCGGAAGTCGCTGACGTGAAGGTCGGCTTCATCTTCCTGCACGACGAGCAGTCCACCTATGACCTGAACTTCATGAACGGCGCCAAGGAAGCCTGCGAGTCTCTCGGCATCGACTATGTCACCAAGGTCAACATCCCCGAGGGTCAGGAGTGCTATGAGGCCGCTCTCGACCTCGTCGATGAGGGCTGCAATATCATCTTCGCCGACAGCTTCGGTCATGAGGACTACATGATCCAGGCCGCTAAGGAGTGCCCCGACGTCGAGTTCTGCCACGCCACCGGCACCAAGGCCCACACCGAGGGCCTCGCCAACTACCACAACGCGTTCGCTTCCATCTATGAAGGCCGCTACCTCGCCGGTGTCGCCGCCGGCATGAAGCTGCAGGAAATGATTGACAACGGTGAGATCACCGCGGACGAGGCCAAGATGGGCTATGTCGGCGCCTTCACCTACGCCGAGGTCATCTCCGGCTACACCTCCTTCTTCCTGGGCGCCCGCTCCGTCGTCCCCGAAGTCACCATGGAAGTCACCTTCACCGGCTCCTGGTATGACATGGCTCTCGAGACCGAGGGCGCGCAGAAGCTGATCGACAACGGCTGCGTCCTGATCAGCCAGCACGCTGACTCCCTCGGCGCTCCCTCCGCCTGCGAGGCCGCCGGTGTTCCCAACGTCTCCTACAACGGCAGCACCATCGACGCCGCTCCCAACACCTTCATCGTCTCCTCCCGCATCAACTGGGCTCCCTACTTCGAGTACATGATTACCTGCGTGCAGAACGGTGAGGCTATCGACACCGACTGGACCGGCACCCTTGCCACCGGCTCCGTCCTCCTGACCGACGTCAACGAGGCTGTCGCCGCCGAGGGCACCGTCGAAGCCATCGAGGAGGCCAAGGCCGCCATCGAGAACGGCACGCTGCACGTCTTTGACACCGCCAACTTCACCGTGGGCGGCGAGACGCTTGAAAGCTACATGGCCGACGTCGACACCGATCCCGAGTACACCGCCGATACCGAGGCCATCGCGGACGGCTACTTCCACGAGTCCGAGTTCCGCTCCGCTCCTTACTTCGATCTGCAGATCGACGGCATCGAGCTGCTCGACACCAACTTCGGCTGATAACCACTCAAACAAAGGGAAGTCCCCAAACCGGGACTTCCCTTTTGTATTTCAGCATGGATAAAGGACGGCGCAGTATGTCTTACCGCGTCGTCCTTTGTAACATTCTGTGGCTTTTTATCCCACTTGGTTTTATGGTATAATATAGTGTAAAATTTCCGCCCGATCGGCGCGGAGGGAGAGTGAAGTCTTTTGGACAACAAAACGCCTGCGGTAACGATGCGGAACATCACCAAAACCTTCGGTTCCGTCATCGCAAACGACAAGGTCTGGCTTGACATATACCGGGGTGAGATTCTGGCGCTTCTCGGTGAGAACGGAAGCGGCAAGACGACCCTCATGAATATGCTGTCCGGCATCTATTTCCCGGACGAGGGCGAGATCACCCTGGACGGAAATCCGGTGGTCATCCGCTCCCCGAAGGATGCTTTTTCGCTGGGCATCGGCATGATCCACCAGCATTTCAAGCTCGTGGACGTCCTCACGGCCGCGGAGAATATCGTCCTCGGCCTCGAGGGAAAGCTCGACCTGAAAGCCGCCGCCGAAAAGATTCGGGCCATCTGCGACGCCTATGGCTTCGAGGTCGATCCCGATCAGAAAATTTACGATATGTCCGTCTCGCAGAAGCAGACGGTGGAGATCGTCAAGGTCCTCTATCGCGGCGCGGACATTCTGATTCTGGACGAGCCCACCGCCGTCCTGACGCCGCAGGAGACGGACAAGCTCTTCGCCGTGCTGCGGAATATGCGCGACGACGGCAAGGCCATCGTCATCATCACGCACAAGATGCATGAGGTCGAGAGCCTCTCCGACCGCGTGGTCATCCTGCGCCACGGGCAGTTCATCGGCGATATGCCCACCGCCAGCACCAACGCGCAGGAGATGACAAACCTCATGGTCGGTCATCCCGTCACGCTGAACATCGAGCGGCCCGATCCCGTTGACCCCAAGCCCCGCATCGAGGTCGAGGGTCTGACCGTCCGCAGCGAGGACGGCATTCTCAAGCTCGAGGACGTCTCCTTTACCGCCTATTCCGGCGAGATCCTCGGCATCGCCGGCATCTCCGGCTGCGGTCAGAAAGAGCTGCTCGAGGCGATCGCCGGCCTGCAGCCCGCAGAAGCCGGCAGCATCCGCTATATAAACGACGACGGCGAGCCCGAGGACATCCTCGGCAAGGATCCGCTGAGCATCGCGGACATGGGCGTTGCGCTCTCCTTTGTCCCGGAGGATCGTCTGGGCATGGGCCTTGTCGGCAGCATGGATCTCGCCGCCAATATGGCCCTGCGTACCTTCCGGCGCGGTCGTTCCTTCTTCACCGACCGCAAATCCCCCCGCACGCTGGCGGAGAACGTCGTCCATGATCTGGAGGTCGTCACGCCCGGCATCCATACGCCCGTGCGCCGTCTGTCCGGCGGCAATGTCCAAAAGGTTCTGGTCGGCCGCGAGATCTCTTCCGCTCCCACCGTTCTGCTCACCGCCTACGCGGTGCGCGGTCTCGACATCAACTCCTCCTACACCATCTATGACCTCATCAACCGCCAGAAAAAGGCCGGCGTCGCGGTCATTTATGTCGGCGAGGATCTCGACGTGCTTCTGGAGCTGTCCGACCGCATCCTCGTGCTCTGCGGCGGCAAGGTCAGCGGGATCGTGCCCGGCCGCGGCGCCACCAAGCGCGAGGTCGGCTTTATGATGACAAAGCTGGGAGGGATGACCGATGAATGAAAAGACCCATACGCCGCTTTTCCACGTATCCAAGCGGACGGATCTGCCCTGGTATATGGCCTGGGCGATCCGGGGCGGCGCGCTGATCCTTGCGCTGCTGGTCTGCGCGGTCGTTACCACACTCGTCACGGGCGAGGATCCCATTCAAGTCTACGCGACCATCTTTGACGGCTCCTTCGGAAGCCCCCGCCGAGCCTGGGTTCTGTTCCAGAACCTGGCCATCCTGCTGTGCGTCTCGCTGGCCGTCACCCCGGCTTTCCGTATGCGCTTCTGGAATATCGGCGGTGAGGGACAGATGCTCATCGGCGGTCTTGCGACGGCCGCCTGCATGATCCTGCTCGGCGACAAGATCCCCAACTGGCTGCTCATCATCCTGATGTTCGTTTCGAGCATCGTCGCGGGCGCCATCTGGGGCGCCATCCCCGCCATCTTCAAGGCCAAGTGGAACACGAACGAGACCCTGTTCACCCTGATGATGAACTACATCGCCATTCAGCTTGTCGCGTTCTTCATCATCGTCTGGGAGGTGCCCAAGGGCGCGGGCAAGATCGGCATCATCAACCAGACGACCGAGGCCGGCTGGCTGCCCATGATCGGCGGCCAGAAATACCTGCTGAACATTATCATCGTCGCGGTGATCTGCGTCGGTATGTACTTCTACCTCAACTACTCCAAGCACGGCTACG
>JBJDYS010000034.1:0-3540 GCA_051867595.1 Oscillospiraceae bacterium | reverse complement strand
TCCGTGATCTGCAGGCGCAGGGCCTCCCGGCAGTAGGAGAAGTCATCATAGCCGGATACGATGACAAACGCCGTGCCCGGATGCTTCATCCGGCTGAGCTGGATGACCTTCAGGCCGTTCATGATGGGGATGTTGATGTCCATGATGACGATGTCCGGCCGCAGCGTGTCGATCTGGGCCAGCGCTTCCATGCCGTCGGCGGCCTCGCCCACCACCTCGCAGTCATGCGCCTCCCAGTCAAAAAGCCGCTTGAAGCCCTCCCGGATCATGATCTCATCGTCCACCAAAAGTACGCGGAGCTTTTTCATGCCAGTTCCTCCTTCCGGGGCAGCAGCAGATGGGCCGTCACGCCGCCGGTCTCATTTTCCGTGTAGCTGAGGCCGTATTCCCGGCCGCAGAGCAGCTTGATCCGCTTCTGGACGTTCAGGACGCCGATGCTGTTGCCCTCCAGCTTGGCCGGCTGCCGGGCATAGTTCAGAAGCATCTCGTCGATGGCGGCCTTCTTGCCCGCGGCGAAGCCGCTGCCGGTGTCGCAGACCGTGATCTCCATCCGGTCATCCGCCGTTTTTTGCGCGGCGATACGCACCGTGCCACGGTAGCCCTTGTTTTTCAGGCCGTGGAGCAGACTGTTCTCCACGATGGGCTGCAAAATAAAGTTGGGAACCTGCATACCGCCCAGATCCGGGTCGATGTCGTATTCGCATATGAGCTCGGGATAGCGATAGCACATCAGCTCCATATAGGCCTCCAGCAGCTCCAGCTCGTCGTCCAGCGCGACCATCTGACGATCCACCTTCACGCTGAGGCGGAAGAAATCCACGAGACGCATGAGGAGGTCGGCCACCTTTTTGTCGCCGCTCAGCTGCGCCTGGATGCGGATCGTGTCCAGCGTGTTGTAGAGGAAATGCGGGTTGACCTGGCTTTTCAGGTAGAGCATGGACATCTTCTGCTCGGTCAGCTCGGCCCGGAGGATGTCGGGGTTTTCCAGGGTGAGATAAAAGGACAGGGTCATCAGGGTGATGCCCATGCCGCTGATGAGCCAGGTATGATACAGACCCTGCAGAACGCATACGATGAACTCAATGGCCAGGGCGATCCCGATGACGAATTTTTTCTTCTGGTCGATCCGCTTTCGATTCACGGCCAGAAGGCCGGCGCAGAGCAAAAGATAAAACACGACCGCGGCATAGGGAACCAGCATATACGGCCCGGAGGAATAGTTTCCCTCCGGGGTCACCGTGTAGGAGATCGGCAGCAGGAAATTGCCGAGCACCGCTACCGCCAGAAAGAGTCTGGCCGGCCAGTCCAGCCGCCGGGGATTTCCCGTTTCGGTCTCCACCAGAATGGCGATATACTGATAGAACAGATAGATCACAAACACCATGCTGCCGAGAAACAGGCGGTGAACCGCATCGTTCAGCAGCCGCGGCACGGTGTCCAGATGGTTCACCGTGTAGACGGTGACGCCGTCGAGCACCAGATGCACCAGCACGGTGATGAGCAGTACCGCGAAGGTTCGATGCAGCGCCGCCCGCTCCTTCCCGGCCGAAAAATACATATAGGCCACAAAGGCCATCACCAGAAACAGCGCGATCTCCATTCGCAGCATGGTCATCCCTCCCTCTCCTGCTCACCATTATAAGCATTTCGACCGGACGGAGATAGGTCGATAACGTATTGGATTGTGTCTATTTTTTAGATTCATGACCGGTACAGCGCTTCCTTTGGGCCGCGCCGCCGGAAGGCGGTTATGGAATCTCGTCCGCCCATTGGAACGCGTATTTCGCCACGATGACGGCGATGATCTCGTTGATGATGGCGGCGGCCACGATGGTTCCGGACACGATCGAGGCCAGGGAAGCGTCGATCGCGGTCAGGGTGGTGACGGCGATCCCGGTGAATACCAGGGACACGCCGGAATGGGGCAGTAAGGTGAACCCGAGATATTTTGTCACCACGGGCTCGGCTTTGGTGAGCTTGCCGCCGAGAAATGCGCCGCCGATTTTTCCGGCCGCTCTGGACAGGATATAGATCGCCGTGAACAGGCCCGCTCCGGCTATCAGGCGGTAATCCAGCGGCATCCCCAAATTCACAATGACGATCACAAGCGAAAGATTCAGCAGGGGGCTGTATAATTTCAGGGCTTCTGTCCGTTCTTTTTCCGGCACGATATTCACAACGGTCGCGCTGAACGCCATGCCGATCAGCAGGTAATTCAGGCAGAAGGAGTGAAACAGAAAGCGGTCAATCAGCAGGCCGCAGAGTACCGATATACAGAGAAATGCCACCAGCAGCGCCAGATTCACCTTGCTGTTTTTAGTCCGCTTCATCCAAAACGAGGCGCAGAGGCCGGTCAGGATCCCGATGACAAACGGGAACAGAACCATGCCCGCGATCGCAAAAAGAGAGGTGGACGAGGTGCCGTTTTGCGCGCTTACGATCGAGATCACCGTGAAGAAAACCACCACGCCGATGATGTCGTCGATCGCGGCCAGCGGGATAAGCGTCCGGGTGACGGGGCCGCTGGTATGGTATTCGTTTACGATGGAAAGCGTCGGCGCGGGGGCGGTAGCCAGTGCAATTCCGCCGAATATAAAGGCCAGATAAACCGGAATATCCGCGATCAGAAACACCACGGCGAATACGGCGGATACAACCAGAAAGGTTCCGACAGACTGCACAACGGTAATTCCGATGATCTGCTTGCCGGAGCTTGCAATTTTTTTGAAGATGATCTCCTGACCGATCATGACGCCGGCAAAGCACTCGAAGAATTTAATAAAGACCTTATACCATAAGGCCCCGGTGATATCGAGTGTCACCACCCCGGCCAGATAGGGGCCGAAAACGATCCCGGCGATCAGCCAGCCGAGGATGGCCGGCAGCTTCCCTTTCGATATCAGCTTTCCGCAGGCCATGGCGGCGCATACGATCGCCATAATACGAAGCAGACCGATTACCATAACAAATCCATCAACCTTTCTATAACATCATTTGGAGATGATCCCAACCGGCAGAGCTTTTCAAAGGAGCCGTCCACGATGATCCGAAGCGATGCCTCCTCCGGGCCTGCGAGCCCGCCGGAAAAGGACGCCGCGAGGATCGCCCATAAGGAGTCGGCCTTCTTGGCCGTATAGGCGTGGATCGCCTGATTCAGCTTGTATTTGTTAAAGATGCCGCTGTGTGTCATGACTTTGGAATCATAATAGATCCTCAGCAATTCCCGGCGGGAATCCGACGTGCCGTCATGAACCAGCTGGTTTGCGCGTCCCATGGCGTCGGCATAATACGTCTCATACAAAGCCTCGGCAAGCGCCTCTTTGTCGGGGAAATATTTATAGACAGTCTTTTTGGAGATTTTCATTTTATCCGACAGGGTGTCAACGGAAAACCGCAAACCCTCCTGCCGCAGGCTTTCGATGGCGGCCCGAATGATCGCATCGCGCATAATGGAAACAAAACCTCTCTTTTTTGTTTCCATTATAAGGATTTGCCCTGCCGGTGTCAACGGGAAAAGCAAAAACCCGGGGGACGGCGTTT
>JBJDYS010000033.1:0-56356 GCA_051867595.1 Oscillospiraceae bacterium | reverse complement strand
ACGCGGCGTCCGGCTCTTTGTAAAGCAGCTTTTTGATCCACTTGACCAGGGCGTTGTACCAGTCGTTGAAGATCGGCAGACCGAGGACGGTCATGACGCCCACCGCGATCAGCAGGGCCACCGGAATCGTGATGTACCAGCGGTCAAGCGCCGGAACGAGGAAGTACACGTTCTTCATGAACATGATAACGTAGGTGTGCAGCAGGTACGGCACCATGGTGCGCGTGCCGCCGTCGCGCATGACGGGCAGGGAGCGGTTCGGGATGAACACGAACAGAAAGACGATCTGAATGAGGGAAATCACATAGCCCAGCGCGCGGAGGATAAGACCCTTCAGGATGCCGTAATGGAACATACACTGGGGATCGGCGGAGCCGCCATACGGCAGCCAGTAGTAGTAGAAGTCGATGTGGAAAACGCCCTTGACGTTGAGCCAGCCCCACACGCCCATGACGGCCAGGGTCACGATGGCGACGGGGAGCCTGGGCAGATCCTCGATCTTCTGCACGTCTTCACGGCTCATCTTCATGCCGATGAGGTAGAAGGGGAGGAAGCCGATGGTGCGGCTCAGGCTCAGGAAGTGGCCGACATCGTCGAGGCAGCCGACAGCCAGCGCCACGAGGATGCTCAGGGGCAGAATGTACTTGATCTGCTGCAGGGCCTTTGTGACGAGCTTCCACGCGAACATACACATCATGTACCAGTACGCGAAGGTCGGCGTGAAGATGTTCGGCGCGGAGGAGCCGTAGCAGAGCACGAACAGGCTGTTGAAGATTATGTAGGGGATCAGGAAGTCAAAAATCGCACTCTGATAGCACTTGTCGCCCTTCTTGGAAAAGTAGCCGGAGATAAAGCAGAAGCCCGGCATGGTAATCATGCGCGACCAGCAGACGAGGACGGTAACAAGCCAGTTATAGGTGATGTCCGTCTGGGTGAGCATATGCTCCGCAATGACATTGAAGAGCAGAATGTAGCGGATGTTGTCGGCCCGGAACCAGCGGGCGCGCTTCGGTGCCGCGACGGCGGCGCCGGGCAGAGGGGCGGCAATTGTTTCCATGACATACTCCTATGCGTTCAAGTTTGGTTATTTTTTCGCCCTCATATTATAAAATTATTTATGTTCCGCGTCAATAGGTAAGTTGCGGCAGGCCGCGGTACAAAAATATTGTGGATTCAATCGTTATATTCGGTTGTAATCCAAAGAAAATAGTGATATTATTAAAGTATTTGTAACGCCATTATTAATATTTGTTTAGAATCAACCGTCGTTGCAGGAGGACTACCCATGGCAGAATCCACAAAAACCTCAAAACCTACCGGAGGCTACTGGCACGGCTGGCTTCGGCGTTTCCTGACGCTGCTGGCGCCGGCGTTTCTGATGTGTTACACGGTCATCTTCTTCGGGCCGCTCGACATCGTGAACGCGAACCAGATGTACCTGACCTTCTCGGCGGGCAGCATTGCTCCGTCTTTCGGCCTCGTGACGGTCGGCGCGTCGCTCGTCATCGCGGCGGTGTTCGCGTTTGTACCCGGAAAGCTGCGCGGACTGGCGATGGGCCTTCTGCTCGGCCTGGCGATCATGTTCTATGTGCAGGCGGGCTTCATGAACGGCGTTATCGGTACGCTTGACGGCAACACCTTTGACTGGCATGATTTCCCGCAGGAAGCCATCCGCAACATGGCGGTCTGGGTCGGCGTGGTGGTTGTGCTGATGGTGCTTGCGGCCATCTTCCCGGAACCGGCAAAGACCGGCTGCTTCATCGTGTGCCTTGCGCTTTTTGCCGCGCAGACGGTGGCGCTTGTCACCAACTGGGTGCCGGAGGATAAGAGCCAACCGAACTATCAGCTTTCCGGCGACGACCAGTTCCTCTTCTCCGAGGACGAGAACATCATCTTCATCACCCTCGACCAGTTCAATCCCCTGATCTTTGAGGAGCAGATGGAAAACGACCCCTCGATAAAGGAAATCTTCAAGGACTTCCTCTACTTCGACAATATGTCCTCCTGCTATTCCTTTACGTTCCCGAGCCTCATGTACCTCGCGACGCATCAGTACCTTGACACGACCGTACCGACGCGCGAGGCGGTGTATAACGCGTGGCATTCCGAGAGCGCGGAGAACTTCTATGACGCGCTCCACGAGCATGGCTACAAGGTCAATCTCTTCATGGAGTCGAACTACGCCGCCCTCGGCGCGGAGAACATGATCGGCAAGGCCGACAACGTCGTGGAGGCCGGTGACCTCGTGGTCACGCCGCTGTTTTTTGAGTTCGTGCTCGATATGTCGCTGTACCGCTATATGCCGATCATGCTCAAAAACGATTTCTGCGTCTCGACCGGCGGCATCGTGGATATATCGACCTACGAGGGCGTTGAGAAGCTCCGCATCAACTACGACTTCCAGTCCTCGCTGGAGGAGGAGGGACTCAGCCTCACCGACGATCACAATGTGTTCAACTGGTACCACATGGCGGGCGCGCATTTCCCGTATGTTGTGGACTATGAAGGCTACCTCTGCCCGGAGGAGGAGTCCGACCGCGACACCGCGCTGCACGGCTATCTCATGATGGTCGGCGCGTTCCTTGAGCAGCTCAAGGAGATCGGCGTCTATGACGATGCGACGATCATCATTTCCGCCGACCACGGCTATTTCGAGTGCTTCCAGGCCGTGGGCATGGTCAAGCTCCCCGGTGAGACCCGCGAGGAGATGGAGGTGTCCTCCGCTCCCGTGGCGCAGGAGGACATCATGCCGACCATTCTCTCCGTGCTCGGCGAGGATTACAGCGACTACGGCACGACCGTTTTTGAATGGGAGGAAGGCGACCGCCGTGTCCGCACGACCCGTGTCTGGGGCTATATGAGCCAGTATCCCGATGTCGAGTGGATCGGAAACCTTGACCAGTGGGACGCGGAGGCAAACGGCTTCGAGCGCTATAATATCTTCGGCGTGTTCCACTATGTCGGGGACCGCAACACCATTCTTGACAAGGAACGCTACTGGTATAACTACGGCTACGCCGATGAGATTCAGCCGTTGTACGACTCCTTCTATTGATTCCCGCAAAACTTGAGATAAAAGGGTAAGAACAGGCCATGACAAACTTTCTCGCGCATATATTCGGCTACCTGATGAACTGGTGCTATGCGCTCGTGCCCAACTGGGTCGCGGCGATCGCGCTGTTCACGCTGATAACGAAGATTCTTCTTCTGCCGGTGTCCCTCTGGGCGAACCGCAACGGTCTCACGATGGTATCCATGCTGCCGGAGATCAACCGCATCAAGGTGCGGTTCTACGGTGACCGGGAGCATATCGACGAGGCGCAGGCGGCGCTCTACAAGGAAAAGCATTACCATCCGCTGTTGACGATGGTGCCGCTTGCCATCCAGATCATCATCCTGCTCGGCCTCATCGGCGTCATCCACAGCATCACCGATACCGGCATGGCGCCGAACCTCGGCCTCATCCCGTCCTCGGACGGCGGCTGGTCATGGCTGATGCCCCTTGCGGCGGGTCTGGCGGCGGTGGTGCTGAGCATCGCGCAGAACCACATTAATCCCCTGCAGCGGGAGCAGAGCCGGAGCGAGCAGATCTTCACAAACGGTATTTCCATCGGCATCTCGCTGGTGCTCGGCGCGTTCGTGTCCGTCGGCGTGGCGCTGTACTGGATCTTCTCGAACCTCATGACGATCTTCGTTCAGCTTGCGTGCAACGCGATCCAGCCGCCGAAAAAATATGTGGACTATGACGAGCTGCGCGAGAGCCAGGAGGCGCTCAAAAAGCTCGACGACATCGGCCCGACCCAGACCAAGGAGCTCAAAAAACGCGAGAAGGCCGACTACAAGCGGTTTTTCAAAATCGTAAACAAGAAGCTCGTGTTCTACTCCGAGTCGAGCGGTTTTTACAAATACTTCCAGAACATCATCGAGGAGCTGCTGCGCCGGACAAATGTCACCATCCACTACATCACGAGCGACCCGGACGACCAGATCTTCGCCCTCGCGGAGAAGGAGCCGCGCATCCAGCCGTATTACATCGGCGAGCGCCGCATGATTACGATGTTCATGAAGCTCGACGCCGACCTGGTCTGCATGACGATGCCCGACCTCGAGACCTATCAGTACAAGCGCAGCTATGTCCGCAAGGACATCGAGTATGTCTATATCTTCCACGGGATGTTCTCCGGCCTCATCACGCTGCGTAAGGGCGCGCTTGACCACTTCGACACGCTCCTGACCCCGACGCCGGGCTTTGAGGAGGAGATGCGCGCCTGGAACCGCGTACACAACCTGCCCGATCAGAAGATGGTTCCCTGCGGCTACGGCGTCATCGACAACATGGCCGCGCAGTATGACGCGATGGAGAAGGTCGAGCATGACCCCAAGACGATCCTGATCGCGCCGTCCTGGCAGGAGGGCAACATCCTCGATTCCTGCCTGACCGACCTGTGCGAACCGCTGCTCGCGGCGGGCTATGACGTGACGGTCCGCCCGCATCCGCAGTATATCCGCCGTTTCCCGCAGCGTCTTGAGCAGCATCTGCGCGAGTGCGAAGGCTATGACGCGGAGCGTTTCCGCTTCCAGCTCAATTTCAGCTCCAACGAGACCGTTTTCGCCTCTGATCTGGTGGTGACCGACTGGTCGAACATCGGCTATGAATACGCCATCGCGACGAAAAAGCCCGTGCTGTTCGTGAACACGCCGCGCAAGATCGTAAACGAGGACTGGACGGAGGAGGATGTGGCCCAATACGCCCCCGACGACCGGATCCGCGGCATCATCGGCCGGACGATCGACCCGGCGGATGTCCGGGAAAAGGGACTGGAGGCCGTCGAATATATGCTGAGCCACCGGGAGGAGTTTGCCGACACGCTGGAGACGGTGCGCCGCGAACGGCTGTATCATTTCGGCGAGAGCGGGAAATACGGCGCTCAGTATCTCATTGAGCGTATTCTGGAAAACCAGAAAAAGAAAAAGGGGAAATAACCATGCTCAAAAAATGCGACGAAAGCTATATTCCCCGCGTTGTGGAATATATCGGCGCGGACAAGGTGCTCTGCTTTTATCTCTATATGGATATGCTCGAGTGCGGCGCGACGGCCGACGGGCTGGGTCTCTGGGTCTGCGAGGAGGAAGACGGTGCGCTGCGGGCGGTGATGTACCGCTACTATGACGCGCTGCACCTTTACAGCCGCGGTCTCTGCCCGCGGGAGGAGACGCTGTCGCTCATCCGCGAGCTTGACCCCAAGGTCATCACCGGCACGCAGGCGATCATCGACGACCTCAAGGGCGATCTCGACGCCGGGAAGTACACCTACGAGCTGAGCCACATCATCACGGCGGACAAGCTCATGGACGGCAAGAGCGACCTTGCCGTGCAGCCCGCCGGGGAGGCGGATGTGCCGGAGATCGCCGCGCTCATGATGAAGGAGCATATTTACAACACCGTGTATACATACGACAGCCTCTGCGAGTCGCTGATCCGCCGCATCCACGAGGGCTTTGGACGTCTCTTTGTTATGCGAACGGAGGACGGCCGCCTGGTCGCGACGAACGCGCTGTCCGCCGAGTCGGAGGAGTTCGCGGTCATCAACGGCCTTGTGACCGACCCGGATATGCGCGGCCACGGCCTCGGCCGGGCGATCACCGCGAGCACATGGAACCTCGTCAAAAACGAGGGCAAACGCGGTCTGGCGTTTCTTGGCGCGGAGAATGAAAACACGCTGTCCCTGCATCACCGGATGGGCTATACCTTCCTCGGCCTGTATGCCCGCCTGATCCGCGAGGACTGAGCCATTTTGGCTTCGGACTTTATTTCCTCTTGCCTTATTGGGCCGGAGATGCTATACTTTTTGTGTTAAAACTTTTTAATGATTCCAATGAAAAGGATGGACAAAGCTTTGAAAAAGATTCGTTTTGCGTTCTTCGCGGTCGGCATTTCCGCGATGCTGATGGTTCCCGCCTTCGCGTATGTTGACCCCTCCGTGACCAGCATGGCGATTCAGGCCGTGGCCGGCGTCGTCGTGGCGGCGGCTGCCGTCGCGGGCGTGCTGTGGAGCAAGGCCAAGAAGAAGGCCAGGGAAGTTCTCAACATCGACGAGAACGCCGGCAAGATCGTGGAGGAAGACGTCGTCGTGGTCGAGGAGACCCCGGCGGAGACTGTTGAGGCCGCTGCGGAAACCGCTGAGGCTGCCGAGATCCAGGAGTGATTTTCCTGAGCATAAGACCCCGGAACGTGTGATGCGTTCCGGGGTCTTATGCTTCTGCGGCAGGCTTCGACATACGGCATACTATACTTGTACTTGATTTAAAGGAAAAAGAATGGTAAAGTGTACCTATATAATTATTAATGTTCCTGATTTTGAGGCAAAACATGAGCATTTCACGATACGAATTTGAAGTTCTGGCACACCTCGAGAAAAACGGGGAGAAGGCGTATCCCATGCGGACGCTCGTTGACGCGCTGAAAATCTCCGGCACGGCGATCGGAAAGTGCCTCGAGAATTTGACGGGCGGCGGACTTGTAGGGCGGCGCGGCGATGCGCTGTGCATCACGGAGAAGGGGCTTGCCGCGCTTGAACCGTACCGGGTGAAAAAGGCCGTCATTCTGGCGGCGGGCTTCGGCTCGCGCATGATGCCGGCTACCGCGGACCGGCCGAAGCCTCTCGTCACGGTAAACGGCGTACGCATCATCGACACCCTGCTCGACGCGCTGGTGGCCGTCGGCATCACGGACATCACCCTCGTGCGCGGCTATAAGAAGGAGCGCTTCGATGACATTCTGGGCAAGTACCCGTTTCTGAAGCTCGTTGACAACGACATTTATGCCGTGACGAACAACATATCCTCCGTGATGGCGGTGCTGGATGAGCTCGACGCCTGCTATCTCTGCGAGGCGGATCTTTACATCACGAACCCGGACATCATCACGAAATACCAGTACGCGAGCAACATCCTCGGCTCGTATTCGCTCGAGACGGACGACTGGAGCTTCCGGCTTCATAACGGACACATCACCGATTACCAAAAGGGCAACACCTACTGTTATAACTACTACGGCATCTCCTACTGGACGCCGGAGGACAGCGCGAAGCTGCGCGCGGACTTCCGGCAGGTCTATGAAGAAGAGGGCGGGCGCGATTATTTCTGGGAGTTTATCCCGCTCGTTCTGCGCCGGGAAAAATACGCCGTCGAGATTCGGCCATGCGAGAAATCCGACATTATGGAGATCGACAACTATTACGAGCTTCAGCAGCTTGACCCGTCGTATATCTGAGGAAAGGAATGACCGGCGATGAAGTGCTACAAGGGCCATATTGTAACGGTAAATCCGGAAAATGAGAGCTTTCGGTATCTCGTGGAAGACAACGGAAGAATCGTATACGTCGGCGACGAGCTGCCGGAGCAGTATGCCTCTGCGGAGAGGATCGACCTCGGCGAGAGGGCGCTGATCCCGGCGTTTGTCGATACGCATCAGCATTTTGCGTCGTTTTCCACGTTCCACGCGGGCCTCAACGTCATGGATGCGGCGTCGAACGAGGAAATCCTCGCGATGATCCGGGCGTTTGTGCAGCGCTCGTCCGCCAAGACGCTGATTGCATTCGGTGCGTCGCCGTACTCCGTCAAAGAGCGGCGGCTGGTCAGCCGGGAGGAACTTGACTCCGTCTGCCCGGACAAGGAGATCATGGTCGTGAAGTACGACGGCCATGCCTGCATCACCAACTCAAAGCTCCTCGCGAAGATGGAGGAGAAGGTCAAAACCCTGCGTGGTTATCACCCGGACACGGGCGAGATGAATCAGGAGGCGTTTTTTGAGTTCTCAAACTACATCTCGAACTCGCTCTCCATCCCGGAGCTGTTCAAAAATATGCAGGCGGCGGTCGATTATCAGGCCGCCCGCGGCATCGCCTGCATCCATACTGTCAGCGGCGTCGGCTTTACCGGCAACCTTGACATCACGATGGAGAAGATTTTTGCCAAAAGCCTTCAAAACGGCTTCCAGCTCCGCGTATTCCCGCAGTCGCTCACGGTGAAGGTCGCGCTAAGCCGGAAGCTGCCGCGCATCGGCGGCTGCTTTGAATGTGCGCTGGATGGCTGCTTCGGCTCGCATGACGCGGCGCTCAACGAGCCGTATGCGGACGAGCTCGGCGGCGACGGCGTTCTGTATTACGACGATCAGAAGGTCGTGGACTTCTGCAAGGAGGCAAACCGCGCCGGACTTCAGATCGAGATGCACGCCATCGGTGATAAAGCCTTTGATCAGGCTTGTTTGGCCCTGAAGGCCGCGCTCGATGATTTCCCGCGGGACGATCACCGCCACGGCATCATCCACGACTGCCTGCCGACGGAGGAGGGCCTCCGCATCTGCCGGGATTATCACATCCTCATGCCGGTGCAGAGCGCGTTCATCAACTGGAAGCAGGAGCCGGACGAGTACCTCGAGCGGATCCTGGGCCATGATCGCTGGGCGCGCCTCAATCCCATCCGCACGTTCCGGGATAACGGCATCGTCGTGTCCTTCGGCTCGGATGCGCCCTGCACAGACCCTGACCCCATCGTGTGGATGGACCGCGCTGTCAACAACGAAAACGAAGCCGAGGCCGTTTCGGTTCAGGACGCGCTGCGTATGTGTACCTACAACGGGTATTACACGACCTTCGACGAGAAGGAACGCGGAAGCCTGGAGGTCGGAAAGATCGCCGATATGGTCATCCTGTCCGCGAACCCGTATGCGATCCCGAAGGAAGAGATCGGGAATCTGAAGGTCGAACAGCTTCTGCTGGCCGGAAAGCCGTATGAGAGCTGCCGGGAGAATGTGCTGAAAGCCGCGTTCCGGGGGATGCTTTCCAGGGCGAAGGCCTGATGAGGAAAAGCGAATGAAAAAAGAAGAATTCTATGTGCTGAACAGCCTGTATAACGGCAGCATGGGCCGTGCCGCCTGTTCGGCCGACATCGAAACAAATCGGGCGCTCGGCCATCGCGAAATATACAGGAACCTCGTAAAAGCCGGGCTTGTTTCCCGGGAAAACGACGGGCTTACGGACGCCGGTATGAAAGCGCTGGAGCCTTACCGCGTGAACAACGCGGTGATTCTGGCGGCGGGCGCCTCGACGCGGTTTATTCCGCTGTCGCTCGAACAGCCGAAGGGCCTGTTCGAGGTAAAGGGGGAGCGCCTCATCGAACGCCAGATCGAGCAGCTTCAGGCCGCGGGCATCAAAAACATCACGATCGTCCTCGGCTACAAGAAGGAGATGTTCTTCTACCTAGAGGACAAGTACGGCGTAAAGTTCATCCTGAACGACTCCTTCAACCTCAAAAACAATATCGAGAGCCTGTACCTGGCGCGAAACGAGCTCAAAAATACATATATCTGCGTCAGCGACAGCTATTTCGTGGAAAATCCGTTCAACCAGTTCGAGTATCAATCCTTCAACGCGGGCGTTTCCGTGGACGAGAAGCTCGACGAGATGTACGTCGAGACGGATACGGACGGACGCATCATCCGTATGCAGGAATCGCTGGAGGCCGGCATGGCGCTTTTGGGCCATGCGTTCTGGCGCAAGGAGTTTTCGGACGCCTTCCTCGCCCTCGCCGAGGCCGACCGCGGCGTGGGGAAATACGACCACGTATTCTGGGAGTGGATGGTGAAGGACGAGCTGTCCGCGCTTCCGCCGTTCTATTTCAAGGAATACCGGCACGGCTGCCTCTTTGAGTTCGATTACTTCGAGGATCTGCGCCGGTTTGACACACAGTACCTCGGCCATACGCACAGCGAGATCATCCGCAACATCAAGCTGGTGTTCCGCTGCGACGAGGAGGACATCGTTGACTTCCGCAATGTCAGCAAGGGGATGACAAACACGTCGTTCATCTTCCGCATTGACGGGGTGGACTATATCTACCGCCATCCCGGCGACGGCACGGACAGCATCATCAGCCGCCGGAACGAAAAGACCTCGCTCATCAAGGCGAAGGAGATCGGCATCGACCCGACCTATATTTACGCGGACGTGAACGAGGGCTGGAAGATCTCCGTGTATATCCCGGAGTTCCGCGAGCCGGACTACGCCTCGTTTGAGGATTCCAAAAAGATTCTCGCGGTGCTTCGGAAGCTGCACGCCTCCGATATCCGGGTCGATTACGGCATGAAGCCGTGGGAGGATGCGCTGGAGATGGAACAGCTCCTCCTCAAAAAAGACCCGAACTGCTTCCGGCCGTATGAGGAGCTGAAAGGCAAAATCGGGAGTCTGTATCGGAAAACCGTCGGCGACGGCGTGGAGAAATGCTTCTGCCACGGCGATACCTACCAGCCGAACTGGATGATAAAGCCGGACGGGGAAGTGCTGCTCATCGACTGGGAGTATGCGGGCTATTCCGACCCCGGCATCGACGTCGGCTACTACATCGTTGATGCGATGTACGACTTTGACGAGGCGGAACGCTTCATCCGCGAGTATCTGGGCGGAGATTACACCGAGCGGAAACGCTTCCATTTTCTGGCCTACACCGCGATCATCGCCTATTACTGGTTCGTCTGGGCCATGTACCGCGAATCCTGCGGCGCGGTGATGGGCGAGGCGCTCACGAACTGGCGGGATATGGCGGTCAAATACGCGGACTATCTGCTTTCAAAGTAAAAGTATCAAGAGGAGAAAAGGGACATGAAAGAAACCAAAACCGGACTTGTACGGGCCCTGGGCCTGAAAGAGGCCATCAGTATGACGATCGGCACGGTCGTCGGCGTGGGGCTGTTCACCTGCGGCTCGGCGCAGATCGGCCTTGTCGGCTCGTGGATCATCGCGTTCACGTTCATCTCGCTGCTCATCTCCATCTGGCCGTGCCTGATCTACGGAGAGATGGCGGCGGCGCTCCCCTGCGCGGGCGGCACCTATAACTACGCAAAGCATGGCCTGAACCGCGTCTGGGCGAACCTGTCGGGCTGGCATTACATCGTGTCGGTGGTGGCCATCGGCGCCGGCGAGACGCTGGCCTTTGCCAACTACTTCAAGATCCTGCTCGAACAGCTGGGCGTAGACATCGTCTGGCTCGATTCCCGGATCATTGCGATCATCCTCGTGGCGGTATTTCTGGTTCTGAATTACCGCGGCATCGAGCAGTCCGGCCGGGCGCAGACGGCGTTCATGTTCTTCTTCTGGGGCTGTGCGGTCGCGTGGTTCCTGTATATGATCCCGAAGGTTCATGTTGAGTATTTCGGCGGCGTCGCCATGAGCGGCCTGCCTCCGTTCAACGAGATGATGTATATCTTCGGCCTTGTCTGGTGGTGCTATACGGGCTTTGAGACCTGCGTGTCCATGGGTTCGGAGACGAAGTACCCGCAGTACAATCTGCCGCGGGCGCTGAAGATCTCCGTGTTCCTGGTGTTCGCGCTGAACGCGCTCTTCCAGTGGTTCCTCGTCGGCCTTGTGCCCAGCGAGTTTTACGGCATCCTCGCCGCGGCGGACGCGCCCTATGCGGAGGGCCTGAAGGCCGTCGGCCTTGTCGGCTTCCCGATCATCCTGCTGTGCATCGGCATCGCGTTCGGCGGCGACCTCTCGACCATCAACCCGGGCATCGCCGCACCGGCGCGGTATATCTATACGATGGCGGAGGACGGTGCGCTGCCCGCATTCCTCGGTAAGATCCACCCGAAATATAAGACCCCGTATATCGCGGTCATCGTCGTGGGCGTCATCAACTTCATCCTGATCGCCACGGGTTCGATCGACTATATCGCCTCCGTGTCGCTGATCTCGCTCGCGGTCTGCTATATGATCGGCTGCCTGTCGTATCTGGGTCTGCGGAAGAAATTCCCGGACCTGAAGCGCCCGTATAAGGCGCCGCTCGGCAAGCTCGGCTGCTGGGTGACCATCGTACTCTACTGCTTCATGCTCATTTTTGCGGACAAATCCGCGCTCCTCACGGCGGGCATCATAACGGTTCTGTGCCTGGTGTTCTACGTCATCTTCACGAAGAAGCACGCGCCGGAGATGCTGAGCATCGAGGAGGAGATCGGCGTCATCGAGGAGCCGAGCGCGGAAGAAAAGGCGAAGATGGACAAGGAGTACAGAATCTGGAAAACGGCGACGATCGTCGTCACTGTCATCGCGCTCGGCATCTACCTGATCCCGATGCTGTTTAAGTAAAAGTGTATACAACGCTCCCCCGGATGCGGCAGTGCATCCGGGGGAGCTTCTTGTTTTCGGCTTACTGGCCGTATTTGTCGGCGAGATACTCGATGGCCATTTTGTAGCCCTCAAAGCCGTAGCCGGCGAAGGTCTTTTCACAGGCCATGCCCGCATAGGAGATATGCCGGAACTCCTCGCGCGCATTCACGTCGGAAAGATGCACCTCCACGGCGGGTAGGGAGACGGCCTTGAGCGCGTCGAGGATCGCGACGCTCGTGTGCGTGTAGGCGGCGGGATTGATGACGATGCCGTCCACAATGTTATAGGCCGACTGGATCATGTCCACCAGCACGCCCTCGTGGTTCGACTGGAAAACCTCGCACTCGATGCCGCGCTCATCGCAGGCGGCGCGGATAAATTTCTCGAGCGCGGCGTAGTTCTGCGCGCCGTAGATGTCGGGCTCGCGGATGCCGAGCAGGTTGAGATTCGGGCCGTTCAGAATCAGAAGTTTCACTGTATTGCCTCCAATATTTTATCCAGAGTGTGTTCAACGACCTCGTCGCTGTCCACGGTGATATCGGCGAATGCCGCGTAAAGGTCTTTTCGGTTATCGTACAGCTCCTGCAGCGGATGCGTCAGCGAGAGCGGGCGGCCGTTGGTGGAGAGGTTTTCCAATGCCCGGCGAATCCATACAATGACGCCGTTCTGGTGGAGAAGGGGGTAGTTCTCAGGCCGGGTGATGCAGCCGCCGCCGGTGGAGATGATCGCGCCCGAACCCTTGCCAAGCTCCGCAAGGGCGGCGGTTTCACGGCGGCGGAAGCCGTCCTCGCCCTCCTCCGCAAAAATATCCGGGATGGACTTTCCGGCGGCCTCGACGATGACCGTGTCCGCGTCGATGAGAGGGCGGTCAAGCGCCGCGGAGAGCGCCTTGCCGACGGTGGACTTGCCGCAGCCGGGCATACCGATAAGGATGATGTTCTGCATCTGCTTTCGCAGGAGATCCACGATCTCATAAACGCGATCGTCGGGGATCTGTGTGTCCGTGAACTGCTCCGCAGAGCGCCGCGCCTGTGCGACGAGCATCGTAAGACCGCCGGCGTGAGGGATGTTCCGCTTTTCCGCGTCGAGCAGAAGCTGGGTGAGCGCGGGATTGTAGACGATGTCCAGCACGGCCTCGCAGGCCGGGAATGCGTCAAGCGATACCGGGGCAACGCCGGTGTTCGGGTACATACCGAGCGGCGTGGTGTTCACAAGAATCTGCGCGTCCGCGTGCTTATGTAGGTTCTCGTAATTGTCCGGGCCGGAGCGCGAGACAGTCACGATCGGCGCCGCGCCGAGATCACGCAGGGCCGCGAGAACGGCGAGGGAGGCCCCGCCCGAGCCGAAGACGAGGGCTTTCTTGCCCGCGACGGGAACGCCGCAGGCGCGGGTCATCGCGATAAAGCCGGCATAGTCGGTGTTGTCCCCGTGCCATCCGTTCGCGGTGCGAACGAGCGTGTTCACACTGCCGATGCTTCTCGCGGCGTCCGACAGCGTGGCGCAGAAGGGGACGACGTTCTTTTTGTAGGGGATCGTCACATTCATGCCGGCGAGGTCGGTGTTCTGCAGAAAGTCCGCCAAATCCTCCGGCTCCGTCTCATACAGGCCGTATTCATAGCCGCAGAGGAGCGTGTGGATCTGCGGCGACCAGCTGTGACCGAGCTTGCGGCCCAGAAGTCCGTATTTATTCGCCATGGTTTTTCTCCATACGTGCCTGCTGATAGGCGCGGCTTGCGGCGAGTGCGGCGACGAACACACTCTCGATGTGGTCGGCGGTCTCCGGGCGGCACTGTGCGCGGATGGCGGCGTATTTTTCCACCTCACGGGAGGCGTCCAGCACGGGCAGGTTGTGCGCGATCTTATAATCCGCGACTCCGGCGGCGACGTCCATGCGCTGCTCGAGCAGCGCGATCAGCGCCCGGTCGATCTCGTCAATCTGTGCGCGAAGTTCTTTCAGTTCCATGTTAATACTCTCCCGAAAATGATTGCCCGCTCTCCAGCAGTGCGTCCAGGATGGCGCAGGCGGCGGCGGCCTCCACGACCGGGACGGCGCGCACGACGATGCAGGGGTCATGTCGGCCCCGAACCGTGAGCTTCGTGTTTTCGCCGGTGGTGAGATCGACGCTGTCCTGCTCGATGCCGATGGAGGGGGTGGGCTTGAACGCGGCGCGGAACACGATGGGCGCACCGTTTGTGATGCCGCCGAGAATGCCGCCCGCATGGTTCGTGCGGGTACGCACGGCGCCGGTCTCGTCGAAGTAATAGGGGTCGTTGTTCTCGCTGCCGAGCATGGAGGCGACGCCGAAGCCCGCGCCGAATTCAACGCCCTTGACGGCGGGGATGCCGAACACAAGGCGGGCGATGCGGTTTTCCATGCCGTCAAACATCGGGTCGCCGAGCCCGGCGGGGATACCTTCGCAGACGCACTCGATCATACCGCCGACGGAGTCGCCGGCGTCCTTGGCCTGCTGCATTTTGGCGGTCATGGCGTCCGGCTCGGTCTCGCCGCCGATCATTGTGATGCGCGCACGGATGCGGATGCCCCGCGCTTCGAGAAGCTGGATGGCAAGGCCGCCCGCGATGCAAAGCGGCGCTGTGAGCCGCCCGGAGAACTGTCCGCCGCCCGCGACGTCGCGGGAGGAGCCGTACTTGACATAGGCGGGGTAGTCGGCATGGCCCGGACGGGGGATGCGGCGCAGCTCGTCATAATCGCCGGAGCGGGTGTTGGTGTTGTGGATAACGGCGGTCAGAGGCGCGCCGCAGGTGACGCCGTCGGCAAGGCCCGAGAGAATCTCCGGCGCGTCGACCTCCTTGCGCGGTGTTGAGAAGGGACTGCTGCCGGGAGCGCGGCGGGCAAGAAAGCGCTGCAATCTGCCCATATCCGGGCGAAATCCCGCAGGCAGACCCTCGATGGTGACGCCGATGGCCGGGGCATGGGACTGGCCCCAGATCGTGAAGCGATAGCGGTCGCCGATGGTGTTGCTCATGCTTCGTCCTCCCGTATGATATGCCCGCCGAGACGCTCGTAGTCGTCCCAGAAGGCGGGATAGGATTTGTTGACGGCCTGTGCGCCGTGCAGGATGACCGGGCCGGTGCATTTGAGCGCGGCGACGGCGGCGCTCATCGCGATGCGGTGGTCGTTTGCGCTGTCCACCTCGCCGCCGGTGAGAGCGGGAACACCCGTGACGATGAGGCCGTCCTCCAGCTCCTGCACCTTGCCGCCGAGGGCGGTCAGAAGCGCGGCGGTGGTGGCAAGACGGTCGCTCTCCTTGATGCGAAGCCGTCCGGCATTTTTGAAATGCGTCTGCCCGGGACTGACCGAGGCAAGAACAGCGAGAACGGGGACGAGGTCGGGGATGTCCCGGCAGTCCACGACGGCGCTGCCCGCGGCAACGCGCAGGGATACGGGCGCCGCGGCGCGGTCGCCCTGCGGCGAGTCGGGGTCAAGACCCGTGATGTTCAGCGTGCCACCCAACAGGCGGTCGGCGCAGATCCAAAACGCGCCGTTTGACCAGTCGCCCTCGACATCGGCTTCGCCGGGGGAGATGTATTTCTGCCCGGCGGGGATGGTATAGATGCCGTCCGCGAAGTCGGGGGTTATGCCGAAGGCCCGCAGGGCGCGGAGCGTCATTTCAAGGTAGGAGGCGGATTCGAGCGTGCCGGTCAGAGTAATGCGGCTCGCCGTGCCGGTCAGGGGCAGGGCAAAGAGAAGGCCGCTGATGAACTGGCTCGACACATTCGCCGCGAGCGTGTACTCCCCGCCGGCGAGCCCGCCGGCGGCGACATGGAGCGTGTCGGTGGTCGGGCGGGACAGTTTTGCGCCGTGGCGCTCAAGCTCCTCCCAAAGCGGACTCAGAGGCCGTTCCGGCAGGCGTCCGTGCAGGACGATGTCGGTCTCCGACCCAAGGGCGCAGACGACCGGCAGCAGAAACCGCAGGGTGGAGCCGGACTCGCCGCAGTCGATGACCGCCTTTTGGGGGACGGTGCGGATGGGGGTTACGGTGAAGCGGCCGTTATTATATTGTATGTCCGCGCCGAGGCCGCGCATACAGGCAGCGGTGGCCTCGATATCCGCCGAGAGCGTCGCGCAGCGGATGACCGTTTCGCGGTCGGCCAGCGCCGCGCAGATCAGCAGGCGGTGCGCCTGACTTTTCGAGGCGATGGCCTCGATGTCCCCGGCGAGAGCGGAGGGGTAGATGGTAGCTTTCATGCGTTCAGCCCCGATTCCATAAAGTGTTTGAGCGCGTCCGCGTCCATGGGGCGCAGCGCGCAGCGTCCGATGGCTTCCGGCACGATGACGTTCACCGTTGCGCCGGAGCGTTTTTTATCCGAGAGCATGACGGGCATCAGCTCGTCGATGGATATGGCGGTTTCGACCGGCAGGCCGAATTTTGCGAGAAGCGCGCATACGCGGTCGGGCAGCGCGGCATCACAGATCCCCGCCTTCGCGGCGGCGCGGCACACGCTGGCCGTGCCGATGGCGACGGACTGACCGTGGGAGAGCGAATAATCCGAGCAGGCCTCGACGGCGTGGCCGAGGGTATGCCCCAGATTCAGAAGGGCGCGCCGCCCGGTGTCGAACTCATCCTCGGCGACAATGTCGCGCTTATGCCCGACGCAGCGGGCGATGACCGTCTCGCGGTCAAAGGCCGTGCCGTCGCGCTCGAGCGTATCGAACAGCGCCGGGTCAAAAAGGATCGCGGTCTTGATGACCTCGGCACACCCGGCGGTGAACACCGCGTCGGGGAGCGTCGCGAGCTTATCCGTGTCGCAGAGAACGACCCTGGGCTGCCAGAACGCGCCCATGAGGTTTTTGCCCGCGGGCAGATCGACGGCGGTCTTGCCGCCGACGGAGGAATCCACCGCGGCAAGCAGGGTCGTCGGGCACTGGATATAAGCGATGCCGCGCATATACACCGCCGCGGCAAAGCCGGTCAGGTCGCCGATCATGCCGCCGCCGAGCGCGATGAGCGCGTCGGAGCGGGTGAGGCCCTGCGCGGTGCAGAAATGGAGAAGCGCGAGCAGATTGTCCGCGCTCTTGGACGCCTCGCCGTGGGGCAGGACAAAGCTCTCGGCCGAAAGTCCGGCGGAGCGAAGTGTGTCAAGCGCCTCGGCGCCGTGCAGGGGAAACACGCAGTCATCCGAGACGACGATGGCCTTCTGCGCCTTGGGGCAGAAGGTGCGGCAGCGTTCTCCGAGAGCGCCGAGCGCACCGGGCCCGATCTCGACCCGGTAGCCGGAGGAGGCGGTCACGTCAATGGTTTTCATCCGTCGATCTCCTCTTTGCGGAGCTTGCCCTCCTGCAGCAGGTCGCGGAGGGCGGTGAAATCGTTTTCCGCGATGGCGTCGCGGTATTTATGCAGGTTTTCGAGCAGGACATCCATCTCGAACAGCATATTCTTACGGTTTTCAAGAAACAGCTCGGCCCACATATCCGCGTTGAGCCATGCGACGCGGGTGAGGTCGCGATAGCTTCCGGCCGAAAAACCCTTGTGCCGTCCGGCGGTGGGGCTTTTGATGTAGGCGTTCGACACGACATGGCACATCTGCGAGGTGAACGCAATCATCTCGTCGTGCTCCTTTGCGGTCGTGAAGCTGAAACGGCCGAAGCCGAGCGGAGCCAGCAGGTTTTTGATGCGGGTGAGAAACTCAATATCATCAAACACCGGAGGGACGATGACCATCGGCGCGCCGTCATACAGGGTTTCCCGGGCATACTTCAGGCCGGAGTTGTGCGTGCCGGCCATCGGGTGTCCGCCGACAAAGGTGAAGCCGTGTTCTTTGGCGAGGCGGAAGCCCAGCTCGCAGATTTTTTCCTTCGTGCCGACGCAGTCCATGACAATGCCGGTTTTGGAAAACTCCGCCGCATGATCTTCAAGGTACTGCATACTCGCCTCGGGGAAGGTCGCGATAAGCACCAAGTCACATTCGGCGAGGCGGTCGGGCGTGAGAACGCCGTCGATATCCCCGGCGAGGAGGGCGAAATCCACGGTTTGCTGCGTGCGCGCGCAGCCCAGCACGGTAACGGACGGGTCGCGCTGATATGCCTTGGCAAGCGAGCCTCCGATGAGGCCGAGACCGACGATGCCGACTGTCATGACCGAACCGCCTCCAGTACCTTCCGCACCTGGCCCATGAGCGTGTCAAACTGCGCCGGGGTGAGAGACTGCGCGCCGTCGCACAGCGCGTGCATCGGGTCGTTATGCACCTCGATCATGAGGCCGTCCGCGCCGCAGGCGGCAGCGGCCAGAGCCATGGAGGGAACAAGATTGGCGTGGCCCGTGGCATGGCTCGGATCGACGATGACGGGCAGGTGGGTGAGATCGTGCAGCACGGGGACGGCGGAGATGTCGAGCGTGTTGCGGGTGTAGGTCTCGAAGGTGCGGATGCCGCGCTCGCAGAGGATGATGCGCTCATTGCCGCCGGACATGATGTACTCGGCGCTCATGAGCAGCTCCTTGATGGAGTTGGCGAGACCGCGCTTGAGGAGAATGGCCTTGTCCGTGCGGCCGAGAGCCTTGAGCATCTCAAAGTTCTGCATATTCCGTGCGCCGACCTGAATGACGTCCACATCGGCGAAGAGGTCGAAGTCCTTCATGTCCATGAGCTCCGTGACGATGGGAAGGCCGGTGACCTTCTTCGCCTCGAGAAGAAGCTCCAGTCCCTCGGCGTGGAGGCCCTGAAAATCATACGGGGAGGTGCGGGGCTTGAACGCGCCGCCGCGGAGCATGGTCGCGCCGCTGGCGCGGACGGCCTCGGCCACGCCGATGATCTGGTCGTGCGTCTCGACGGAGCAGGGGCCCGCGATGACGGAGAAATGCCCGCCGCCGGTTCGGACGCCGCCGGCCTCGACCACGGTGTTGTCGGGGTGGAACTTGCGGTTTACCTTCTTGAAGGGCTCGCTGACGCGCTTGACGGAATCGACGATGTCGAGGCTTTCCAAAAGCTCCATGTCGATATGGGCGGTGTCGCCGACGAGACCGAGGACGGTATATTCGCTGCCCTCGGAGATATGGACCTGCACATTCTGGCTCTCCAGCCAGGAGATGAGGTGCTCGCGCTGGGCGAGGGTGGCGGTCGATTTGAGGACGGTAATCATTTACAGGCACTCCTTTTCTGATGGCGGGGATAACAAAAAGCCGTGCAGCTTGCTGTGCTGCACGGCCCGGAAAATCGAGAATGGAACGCTTTTGCGGCAACACAAAACGCTATTACTTTTCGGAAAAGTAATAGTAGTAATAATAGCTGCCGGAAAAGGAACGAACCATGATTTATAAACCCCTTTAAATTATGAAAGTATTATATAGCGAACCTCCGGAAATGTCAACGGCTTTTCTCCAAAATTCGGAGAAAAGCCATTGAGAGAATTATTCTTTTTCGAGGCGGTCGTTGTAGTTGCCCCAGAAGTAGTCGGCGAAGTAGGTGCCGTAGCCCTCCTCGGGGACATAGACCTTGCAGCGGCTGGGCACATCGTCGAAAAGCTTGACGCCGGGGACGAGGATGCTTGAGCCCTCCGGGTTGTCGATGTGGATCGCGTTCAGGCGCGGCGCGCCGTCGAAAGCGTCCTGCATGACGCGGGAAATGTTCGACTGGATGTAGATGTCGCGCAGGTTGTCGCAGCCTTCAAAGGCAAGCTCGCCGATGGCGATGACCTTCTGGCCGTCGATGAGCCAGGGAACCTCGAGCTCGGTCTGCGCTTTGCCCTCCTCGGTGACGCCGGTAATCAGAAGGCCCTCGTTATACACCTCGTAGGTGAAGTATGCGGCGTCGCGGCTCGAACCCGGCTTTTCCGGGGCGGGCGTCGGCGTGGGAGCGGGGGTTTCCTCGACGGCTTCCGCGGTTTCCGCCTCGGTGTCGGTCAGAGCATCCGCGCCGTCCGGGGGCGGCAGCAGACCGGCATTCGCATTGTTGCGTCCGGTCGGCAGGGGCATGGAGCCCGGCTCGGCGGAGGGTTCGCCGCTGGGCCGCCAGCCGCCCTCGGGCTGCGGGGGAGCGGGGATCTCGATGGAGATCGGTTTCCCGTCATAGAGGACGTTCGCGAGATCCTGGATCAGCGTCGCCGTATGCTCGATGACGCCGCGGTCGGTGACGTGGTAGTTCGTGTCGTAGAAGTAGCCGGCCTCCATGATGTAGTCCGTGATATCCGAGATCATATCGCAATGGAAATTCTCACGGACGAAGGTGGCATATTCCAGAATACCCTGCAGATCCTGCTTGACCGCAAGACCGTTCATCGGCGGCCACGAGAAATACACGGTTGCGCCCTGCTTCTCGCAGTAAGCGATGTATTCGTTCACATAGTCGATGAAATCCTGATCGATGATGGACGGATCGAGGTCAATGAGAACCTCGGGGTCAAACCAGTCGTTCATGACCGGCTCAATGCGGGTAAACTCGATGTCGCCGTACTCGTTGAAGGAGTCGTGGTCGTACACGCCGTCGGGACTGGGCTTGCCATAGAGGTAGAACTGGTATTTTTTCTCCGCAAAGCTCCAGAAGCTGCCCAGCATCTCGCCCCAGTCGTGGGGACGGATCTTGAAGAGCATGGTAAAGTCGCTGTCGCACGCGGTCCACATGGCCTCGCCGTTGAAGTACATGGACATACACTGATGATCGGTCTCCGGCGCGAGAACGATGATGTCGCCCTCCTGGATGTGACCGCGGGTGAGATCCATCATGATCGCGGTGCCGAGCGGGCCGTACAGGCCGAAGTTCACCGCCGGAATGCCGAGGCTGTCCTCGATCATCGGGGAGTTGATGCCGAAAGCGACGCTGCTGCCGCCGATGATGATGATTTTCTGATCGTCCTCCAGACTGCGAAGACGGTAGTATTTGTCCGCAAGCTCGCCGAGATAGAGGTGGTCATACTGCGACGGGATGATGAGAAACGCCGCGACGACGATAAACATACCGAAGACCAGCGCGAGGATCACGGCGATGATTGTTTTCAGAAGTTTGTTCACAGCCGCACCTCCTCAGAACTGGAAATAGATGAAAGCGGCGGCGCCGTCTCCGGCCAGCAGCATGAGCCATGCCACGACGATCGCCATGAGCAGGAAGCCGGCGGTCTCGACCTTGATGAGTGTGCTGCCTCCGCGCTCGGCGGGACGCATGGGGAAGCCCTGCACGAGCAGGCGGTCCGCAAAGCTCATGACGGCGATGCTGACGATCGAAACCAGAGCGCCGACCTCGTCGATCTGCAGCAGAGAGAAGAGATCGACGAAACGCCAGTTGGTCACGAGGTTTTTGAGCAGGATGCCGAGGTCGTGGACGGAGTTTGCGCGGAAGAAGATGAGCGCGAACACGCCGAGCCAGAACACGACGAACATCTGCCAGAAGTGATAGGCCTTGCTGTCGCGGTTTACATGGAGCTTATCCCAGATCTCGCCGCGCTTTTTCTCGGTCAGGCGGCCGACGATCTGATACACGCCGTGCAGGCAGCCCCAGAGTACGAACGTCCACGCTGCACCGTGCCACAGGCCGGAGAGGAAGAAGGTCACAAACAGCGCGATGAGCTGCGGCAGCATGGCGCCGAGCCGGCGGTTATTGAACTTCTTGCCGAGGTTTCTGGCCCAGCGCGAGAGCTTTTTGTTCATCGCGAGGGGATAGAATATGTAGTCCTGGAACCAGCTCGTGAGGCTGATGTGCCAGCGCGTCCAGAACTCATGGATCGTGCGGGAGGTGTAGGGGAGGTTGAAGTTCTGCATGAGCCGGATGCCCATGATGCGGGCGCAGCCGACGGCGATGTCGGTATAGCCGGAGAAGTCGCAGTAGACCTGGAAGGTGAACATCACGGTTGCGACGATGATCGCGGGCGCGGTGGCGGCCTGCGGGTTCGAGTAGACCGAGACGACGTAGGTCGCGAACTGGTCGGCGATGACGACCTTCTTGAAGAAGCCGGTGAGGACGATCATCATGCCGGTCTTGAAGTTGTCAAAATCAAAGTGATGCTCGGCCTTGAGCTGGGGGATGAGGTTCTGCGGCCGCTCGATGGGGCCGGCAACGAGCTGCGGGAAGAAGGACACGAACAGCGCGTAATAGCCGAGATGCGGCTCCGGCTCGATGGTTCCGCGGTAGACGTCGATGACATAGCTCAGCGTCTGGAAGGTGTAGAACGAAATGCCGACGGGCAGGATGAGGTCGAGCAGATAATCCTGCACCGGCAGGCGGAACAGACGCAGCAGCCCTGTCACGGACGAGGAGAGGAAATTGAAGTACTTATAGAAGAACAGAACGCCCAAACACGCGATGAGTGTGATGATAAGGTATGCCTTGCGCGTTTTGGGGTTTTCCGTCCGGTGCATGAGCAGCGCCGCGCCGTAGGACACGAGGGTTGTAAACGCGATCAGGAACACGAGCGACGGATTCCAGCTCATGTAGAAGTAATAGCTTGCCGCCAGAAGCATGATCCAGCGGTACTTTGTCGGGATGACAAAGTGCAGCACCGCGACGATCGGGAAGAAGATCAGATATTGAAGGGAGTTGAATGTCATGTGCGCTTTCCTCCAAAGTTAACGATCAGGCCGATCAGAGCGGACAGAAGATAGAACAGCAGCACCTGCATCGAGGGCACGTTGGAAAAAAACAGGATCGGCAGCGCCGCGATGAGCCAGAGGTAGCACAGCACGCCGCAGACCTTCCGCAGCGGACGAATGCAGCCGAGGCCGAGCAGCAGGCCGGAGACAGCGCTCATGATGAGGGTGATGGTGAGGGTGGACATGGTGGGAAAACCTCCCGGTGCAGAAGTTATTTGCCGTTCTCGAGGACGATGTCGGCGGTGTAGCCGTTCGGGACGATCTCGTTATAGTAGGAATCGGGGTCGGCAAAGTAGTCGTTCAGGTCGTTGGCCAGCCGCTCGGTGTACTCCTCGCGGGCGGGCGCGGCGAGGTGGTAGTCGTCGTCGAACATCTTGGCGGGGTCGGTGAGCGCGTCGCGCAGATCGCCGAGGACGGGGATGGTCAGAACGGCGTCGAGGTAGTGCTGGAAGTTTACAATCTCTTCCTCGGTCTGATAGTCATAGAGGGAGTTCTTGTTGAGCGGGGTGAACGCCATCGCGTGATCGACGCCCATGTCGGTGAGCTTCTGATACTGCGCGTTGCAGTAGTAGACCATGAAGTCATACATCCAGTAGTCGCAGAAATAGATGCTGCGGCCCTGCCAGAAGTTGTCGGAGCCGTTGGCCTTGGTGACGACGTTCAGCTTGCCCTGAATGTCATAGTAGCCGTTCGGCGCAAGACTGGAGACGTAATCCTCGTAAGTGGAGGCCTTCTGTGCCTTGCGGGCGTCGAGGTACTCGCAGAAGGAGTCAAAGAAGGAGTAGTACTGGCTGGCGGGAACCCAGCTGAAGACATTGTAGCAGCTCTCAAAGGAACGCCAGCTCTCCCAGCGGCAGATGACGCCGCCGAGCTGCCAGGCGCTGTACTCGATGATCTGCAGCAGGAAATCGCCTTCGTTCAGGAAGCGCATGGCCCATTCGCTCGTCATGTTGAAGAGGTTTGCGCCGTTCGTGCCGCAGTTGAGGACGAGATAGTCCTGATCGAGCAGGCTCTCGAGCTGTTCGGGGTCCACGGCGTAGGTGGTGGAGGAACCGCCGAGAATAATCATCTTCGGCCGGTCGGAATCCTTCCAGTAGTTCATGATCTCGATCTTCTTGGTGTGGTTGTTGAACCAGGTCGAATAGACGGGCGGCGTGGCTGCGCCGAAATAGACATGATCGAGGGCGTTGTCGCCGTCAAAGGTCGCGTCGGAGATGTAGTCGAGGGAGTCGAACAGATAGATCGTGTCGAGGTTCGAGCAGCTGTTCACGGAGTAGTCCTGCAGCACGCGCATGGACGAGGGGATGACGAGGCTCTTCATGTCGTCGTTGTCCGTGAACGCGCCGGCTCTGACGCCGATGACGGGCTCGCCGTTGTATACGGAGGGGATGCTGACATTCTCGTCATGGCCGGTATAGCTCTCCACGGCCCAGCCGTGGTAGCTGTTGTCGTAGACGAAGGAGAAGTCCTTGACCGGGGACTGCTCGCTCCAGACGCACCAGAGCTCGATGACGCTGTCGGTATCCTCAAAGATTTTGCCGCCGACGTTGTAGAACTCGCCGGAGCCGTCGGCTGCGGTGTTGTAGCCGATGAGGGAATAGCCCTCACGGGTGAAGTTGTCCATATCCGCCAGGCCGTTGGGATAGAGGAAGTAGTCCAGGGAGAACTCGTCCCAGTAAAGCTCGGGATCGTCGGTCTCGATGGCAGAAGGCTCCTCGGCGATGACCTCGCCGCCGTTTGCGTGATAAAGGACGAGTGCGGTGTCGTGGTCACGGAAGTTCGCATACAGCCATGTGTCCATGGACAGGGGGAAGGTGAAGTCCTTCTGGTAGCTGACGGGAACGCCGCCGTCGGCGAGATAGCCGCCGGCCGTCCAGCAGTAGAAGGCGTGGTCGTCATCCGCCACGGCGCGGGCCGTGATCTCCGTCCCGGCGGGGTAGTACCCCTCGGCGCTCGCGCTGAAGGCGTTGCCGTCCTCCCCGTCGTAGATCAGACCGAAGGCATAGCGCTCCGCCGCGTCGACGCCGTCGATGGTGACCTCGCTTGTGCAGGCGCAGAGGGTCACCGCCATGACCAGCGCCGCCAGAATGGTTAAGAGCTTCTTCATGTTTTGTCCTCCTGACTCTGCCTCCGAAAAGGCAGAATGCAAAAAATCCAACAATCATAGAATACGTCAAAATCGTGCTGATTTCAACTCCTAATTCCCCGGATAAATATATATTAAGGTTTGTTAGGAAAATATTAAGGCATATTAATTATGGAGCTTGTGAATTGCCGAATACTTGACAGGGCTGCCGTGAGCGCGGTAAAATTCTTATGGATTTGAGACAGGGAAAAGAGAAAATATCATGCACAATGTGATTGAATACCTGATTGCCTCGGCGGAGGAACGACCTGACGCGGTCGCGCTGTCGGACGGAGAGCGGGAGCTGAGCTTTGCGGCGCTGCGCCGGATGGTGTGGGGACTGGGGGAAAAGCTCCTCGCGGACGGTGTGGCAGGGCAGCCGGTGGGCGTCTATGCCCAGCGGCGTGTCGAGGTCATCGCCGCGATGCTGGGCTGTGCGGCGGCGGGCTGCTGCTATGTCCCGCTGAACCCGGAGGCTCCGGCGGAGAAGAATCAAAAAATCATCCGCCATGCCGGGATAAAGACCATCCTCGGCTTTGACGACGGGGAGTACGACGGCGCGGACTGCGGCTGCTCGTATGAACGTCTCGACGGTGCGTTTCCAGAGAGCGGGGAACGTCCGGCGGTCGAGATTTCCGGCGCGGATACGCTCTATATTATCTACACCTCCGGCTCGACCGGGGAACCGAAGGGCATCCGCAAGAGCCACGGCTCCGTCGTGGACTTTGTCGAGGCCTATGTGAAGGAGCTGGGCTTCGGCCCGGAGGAGGTCATCGGAAACCAGACGCCGTTCTGCTTTGACGCCTCCGCGAAGGATATCTACCTCATGCTCCGCACGGGAGCGCGGATGGAGATCATCCCGTCGGTGAAATTTGCCTTCCCGGTGCAGCTCATCGAGTACCTGAACGAAAAGCGCGTGACCTTCCTGTCGTGGGTGCCGTCGGCGCTCGCGATCGTGGCGAGACTCCGCACATTCCGGGACATCCTGCCCGAGACCGTGCGCCGTGTGGCGTTTGTCGGCGAGGTGTTCCCGATCAAGGATCTGCAGGCCTGGCGCGATGCGCTGCCGGAGATCGAGTATATCAACCTCTACGGCTCGTCCGAGCTGGCGGGCGTGGCCGCGCTGTACCACATCCCGGCGGATCAGCCGCTTCCGGCGGCGCTGCCCATCGGAAAGCCCCTCGGAAACAGCCGCATCTACCTCATGGAGGACGGAAAGCTCGTCCCCGACCGCGGCGAGATGCTCGTGGCGAGCGCGGCGCTCGCGGACGAATACCTGAACGCACCGGAGAAAACGGCTGCGGCCTTTGAGGTCATCGACATCGACGGCGTACCGACCCGCGTGCTGCATACCGGCGACTGGGCGCGGTATGACGGAGAGGGAAACCTCGTATTTCTCGCGCGCAGCGACGCGCAGATCAAGTACAAGGGCTACCGCATCGAGCTCGGCGAGATCGAGGCGGCGATCAACACCCTCGCATTCATCGACCGGGCGTGTGTGCTGTATAACGCCGAGCGCGAGCGCATCACGGCGTTTGTGACGACCCGTCAGCCGGAGCTGAAGCTGCGCGACCTGAACGCCGCGCTCGACGGAAAGCTCGTCGATTATATGCTGCCGCGGCGGCTTGTCGTGCTCGAGGAGATGCCGCTGAACGCGAACGGCAAGATCGACCGGCCCTACCTCAAAACCATGCTGTAAGGAGCCTTTTATGACGAATGAGACGCTTCTCTCCCTTGCGAGAGAATATCAGACACCGCTCTATGTCTTCGACGCGGACGCCTTCCAAAAGCGCGCCGCGCTTGTGAAAAACGCACTCGGCGGGAAGATTCGCCTGTGCTATTCGATGAAGGCGAACCCGTTTTTGCTGCGCTGCCTGCCGGAGGAGATCGAAATGCTCGAGGTGTGCAGTCCCGGCGAGCTGACGGTCTGCGAGAACGCCGGCGCGGATCTGACCCGCATCGTGTTCTCCGGCGTCAACAAGACGCAGGACTGCATCGACCGCGCGATGGACGACCATGTGGACGTGTTCACGGCGGAGAGTCCGCTCCATGCCGAGCGCATCGAGATCGCCGCGGCGGCGCGAAATATCCGCGTTCCGGTGCTGATGCGCCTGACGAGCGACAACCAGTTCGGCATGGACGAGGATCTCATCGTTGAGCTGGCCGCAAAGCGGGAGGAGAAGTTCCCGCATATCGACTTCGTCGGCCTGCACTATTTTTCCGGCACGCTGAAAAAGCGTCCGACGCTGATCGGCCGCGAGCTGGATAAGCTCGAGGCGCTCGCGCAGCGCGTGAAGGACGAGACCGGGCTTGTCATGACCCGCATGGAATACGGCCCCGGCCTCTGGATCGACTACTTCGGCGAGGATCCGGACGCTGCGGAGGAGGCGCTTCTGAACGAAGTCGCGCCGGTCATCCGCCCGTTCGGCGAGAAGTTCGACCTGACCGTCGAGATGGGGCGCTATTATTCCGCGCCCTGCGGCGCGTACATGGTGACCGTCATGGACACCAAGACGAACTGCGGCTATCATTACGCCATCGTGGACGGCGGTCTGCATCAGATGAACTACGACGGGCAGATGAAGGGCACGCAGGTGCCGGATATCCGCCGTCTCACCGGCGCTCCCGGCGAGGACGAGGACTGGTGCCTCTGCGGCAGTCTCTGTACGCCGAATGACGTGCTGGTGCGCCGCGTGCCGATGCCCGCGCCGCAGCTCGGCGACATTCTGGCGTTCTGCCGGACGGGTGCGTATTCGATCAACGAGGGCTTTGCGTTCCTGCTCAGCCGCGATGCGCCGGCGGTCGTCATCTGGTCGGAGGAGAAGGGCGCGCACCTGGCCCGCGGTCATATCCGCCTTGACCCTCTCAACACACCGAATTGAAAAACTCTGGAACAGGAGATAATACATAATGGATATTGATTATTTTTCCAACAAAGAGCTGCGGGAAATGGGCTTTAAGAGCCTCGGCAAGCGCGTGCTGATCTGCCGCACCTGCAAGATCTACCACACCGACCAGATCGAGATCGGCGACGATGTGGAGATCGACGACTTCACCATCCTGAACGGCACCATCAAGATCGGCAACCACATCCACATCAGCTCCAACTGCGAGCTGTATTCCGGCGAGTCCCGCATCGAGATCGCGGACTATGTCGGCATCTCGTCCCACTGCTCGTTCTACGGCATCACCGACGACTATGTCGGGCCGTATATGAACAACCCGACCGTGCCGCCGCGCTTCCGCAACCTGACGGAGGAGCCGGTCATCATCGACAAGCACGTCCTCATCGCGACGCACAGCGTCGTCCTGCCCGGCGTCCATATCGGCGAGGGCTGCTCCTTCGGCGCCCATGCGATGATCTCCCGCTCCACCGAGCCCTGGGGCGTGTATGTCGGCTGCCCGGCCAAGCGCATCAAGGAGCGCGACCGCGGCATTCTGGAGAAATGCGCGGAGCTCGAGGCATCCGAGGCTGCCCGCAAAGAGCGCGCCGCGGCCCGTAAGGCGGCAAAAGCCTGATTTGATCTGTCCATCCAACCCAAATGAATATTCAAACGGAGGAAAATGAAAATGCGTGAACAAGTACTGGAGATCCTGCTGGACGTCGTCCCCGATGTGGACTTTGAGAACGAGGTCGACCTCGTGAACGGGAAGCTCATCGACTCCTTCGCCGTCGTTGCGATGGTGAACGAGCTGAACGACGAGCTGGACATCGACATCCCGTCCCGCGAGATCCTGCCCGAGAACTTCTACAGCCTCGACACGATCGTGAAGCTCGTCGAGAAATACTGCTGATAACCCAAAACGAAACGGCATGACCCGAAAGCGGTCATGCCGTTTTTGCTGTCCGTATGAGATCAGCCGCCGAACATCTCCCAGAGGATGCGGACGAAAAACACCGCGAGAACGACGCCGATGATGGGCTTTACGATCTTCGAGCCGTTCTTCGTGAAGCTACGCGCACCGAGCCAGTTGCCCGCGATGCCGAAAAGGCCCGCGACAAGACCGAGCGTGAGCATGACCTTTCCGTTCAGGAGATAGGTCACAAGCGCGGCAATGTTTGTCGCGAGGTTGATGACCTTGGTGGTGCCGGCGGCGGTGTTCAGATCCATGTGGGCAAGGCCGGTGAGAAGCAGCAGCAGGAACGTGCCGGTTCCCGGGCCGTAAAAGCCGTCATACACGCCGATGACGAGCGCGCAGGCCGCCGCGATGGCGTAGGTTTTGCCCGTGGAGAGCGGCTCGCGTCCGGCGGTGTCCATGGTCTTGGTGCGAAAGACGTAAAACGCCGTCAGCGGCAGGACGAAGAGCAGGATGATCTTGAAGATGCGGTCGCTGACAAGGAGCGCGAGGTTCGCGCCGCTGGTCGAGCCGATCAGCGCGCAGACGGCGCAGACGATGCCGAGCTTCAGCCGGATATAGCCCAGCTTCCAGAATTTATAGGTCGTGAGCGTCGTGCCCATGGCGGAGCTGATTTTGTTCGTGCCGATGGCGGCATGGGTGGGCAGGCCTGCGATGAGATAGGCGGGCAGGGAGATGAGACCGCCGCCGCCTGCGATCGAGTCCACAAAGCCACCCAGAAAGACGAGGGGACAGATGATGAGATACCGGGTAAGCTCACTCATGGGATACCTCCGGAATGTTGACAGAATGGGCCGAAAATTTTATACTTAGAATATTCTACTATGCTCCGGCGGGAAATTCCATAGGACAATCTCGTCGAATTTTTTGGAAAAAAGGAAGCTGCTTTTATGCTGAAAAACTATAAAGACAAAGCCCCGGTGCTGGGAGCGCGCTGCTTCATCGCGGAAAACGCGGCAGTGGTTGGCGCGGTGACGATGGGGGAGGACTGCTCCGTGTGGTTCGGGGCGGCGGTGCGCGGCGATTCCGACACGATCACGATTGGCGACCGCACGAACATTCAGGATAACGTGACCATCCACAACAACGCCGGTCATCCGGTGACCATCGGAAACGACGTCAGCATCGGGCATAACGCCGTCGTCCACGGCGCGACGCTGGAGGACGGCTGCCTTATCGGCATGGGCGCGGTGGTGCTCGACGAGGCGGTGGTCGGCACAGGGAGCATCATCGGCGCGGGCGCGGTCGTGACAAAGGGTTCCGTTATCCCCGCCAACAGCCTTGTCATGGGCATCCCCGGCAAGGTCATCCGTTCCGTGCCGGAGGGGTCAAACCTCGCAAACGCCTTGGAATACGTCCGCCGCAAGGCGGAATATCTGGAGGAGAACGCATGAACCGCTATCAGGAAGATTATAAACGCAAGCTCGTCACCGTCGAGGAGGCGCTCTCGAAGATCAAAACCGGCGATGTGATCGGCACGAGCCAGTGCGCCAATGAGCCGACCGCCCTTTTCGATCAGATGCACACCCTGCACGGCAAGATCGGCCCGGTCAAAATGTATGGCCCGATGTGCTTTCTGCCGCACGAATTCATGCTGAACCCGAAGTACCGCGAAACGTTCAACATGGACGTTGCGTTCCTCATGGGCGACACGCGCAAGAGCCACGCCGCCGCGGCGCTGAACTACTATCCCACCGACCTGCATAACGGCCCGTCCCGCTGGATGAGCGTGAACGACGTGAACGTGTTCATCACGGCGGCGACGCCGATGGATAAGCACGGCTATATGAAGATCCCCCTGTGCCTCATCCACGAGAAGGCCTTCTTTGAGGCTGCCGACATGGTCATCGTGCAGGTGAACGCGAACCTCCCCGACGTATGGGGCGACACGGAGATTCACGTTTCCGAGGTGGACTGGATCGTCGAGGCGGACACGCCGCTGCCGTACCTGCCGGAGAGCCATCCGAGCGAGACGGAAAAAATCATCGGCGGCTATATCTCCGAGCTCATCCACGACGGCGATTGCATCCAGCTCGGCATCGGCGGCATCCCGGACGCGGCGGCGCAGTCGCTCATGGGAAAGCACGATCTCGGCGTGCACTCCGAAATGCTCACAAACTCCATGGTCGATCTCCTCGAGGCCGGGGTCATCACGGGGAAGAAGAAAACGCTGCATCCCGGCAAGATGGTCGGCGCGTTCGCCTTCGGCACGCAGCGGCTGTATGATATGCTCGACGGAAATCCCGGCGTCATGATGCGCCGGGGTGACTTCGTGAACGACCCGTGGATCATCGCGCAGAACGACAATTTCGTGTCCGTGAACTCCTGTCTCGCGGTCGATCTGACCGGGCAGGTCTGCTCGGAATCCATCGGCTCGCGCCAGTATTCCGGCACGGGCGGGCAGTCCGATATGGCGGTCGGCGCGGCTCATGCAAAGGGCGGACGCAACTTCATCGCCGCCCCGTCCACGCGCCGGAACGGAACCATATCGACGATCTCGGCGCAGCTTGCGCCCGGCTCCGTGGTGAGCCTGAGCCGCAACCAGGTGGACTGCATCGTGACTGAGTACGGCGTGGCGTGGCTCAAGGGCCGCAACATCCGCCAGCGCGTGGAAAACCTGATCGCCGTCGCGCATCCCGACTTCCGCGCCGAGCTTCGCGAGCAGGCAAACAAGCTTATGCTCTGGTAAGGGAACAGCCAAACGCCCGGAGAAGTTCTCCGGGCGTATTTCGCAAAAATATATTGACAAACATCTATGCGTATGCTACGATGAAACATAGATAAAAGTCTATGTATGGAGGGCGGCACGAAATGAAACGGGAAGAGGTATCCATGATCTGCAAGGCCATGTCGGATGCCAACCGGCTTCGGATTCTTGAAATGCTGACAACGGGGGAGAAGTGCGGGTGCGACCTGCTCGAAGAGCTACAGGTCACGCAGCCGACGCTTTCGCATCACATGAAAGTCCTGAGCGACTGCGGTCTTGTTTCCTCGTATAAGGAAGGCAAGTGGCAGCACTACTCGATCAACTGCGGCCGGTTCACCGAGTTTAAGAGCTATCTCAACGCGGTCAGCTGCTGCAACACCTCCGAAGCGGAGCGCGAAAACGGCGGTGGCTGCTGCGGCAAAAAATAGAAAGGAGTTTTTATTGCTTTATGAAAAACATAAAAATTTTAGGCGGCGGGTGCTGTCAGTGTGAGACGCTTCTGGCCAATGCCAAAGAGGCCGCCGGGAATCTGGGCATCGAGGCGGCGTTTGAATATATCACCGATTTTGCGGTCATTGCCTCCTACGGCATCATGCGTACTCCGGCGCTGATCATCGATGATAAGGTCGTGTCGATGGGGAAAACGCTCAAAACATCCGAAATCGAAAAACTTCTAATCTGAAAAATGCCGGCTGAGCAGGCCGGCAAAATACGACCCCAATGCATAGATGATTGTCTATCTGATAGAAAGGGATATGGCGATGTGGAATTTTATTCAGAGCCAGCTTCTCGGCATGAAATGGCTCAAGGAGCTGATCGGCGCCGGCCTCTCCGGGCTGGGGCTGGACATCGGGTCGCGAATCGGAGGAAGCATACACTTCTTTCTCTATGACGTGATCAAAATCACGGTTCTTCTGTGCGTGCTGATATTTATCATCTCGTACATCCAGAGCTTCTTCCCGCCGGAGCGGAGCAGGAGGATTCTGGGGCGTTTCCGCGGTCTCGGCGCCAATATTATCGGGGCGCTCCTCGGAACGGTCACTCCGTTTTGCTCCTGCTCGAGCATACCGATTTTTATCGGCTTTGCCGGTGCGGGACTTCCGCTGGGGGTGATCTTCTCGTTTCTGATCTCGTCGCCGATGGTTGACCTTAGCAGTCTGGCGCTTCTCATGAGCATTTTCGGCGTGAAGATTGCCGCAGCCTATGTGGCGCTGGGGCTGGTGATTGCCGTCATCGGCGGCACGGTGATCGGGAAGCTGCGTATGGAAGGGCAGGTGGAGGATTATATCCGCCATGCAAAAGCGATCGACATCCGGGAAGAAAGCCTGACCGGAAGAGACCGCCTGCGCTATGCAAAGGAACAGGTGGCCGACACCCTCCGAAAGGTGTTCCCGTATATACTGGCGGGTGTCGGCCTGGGCGCCGTCATCCACAACTGGATTCCCGAAAGCTGGGTCGAGGCGGCGCTTGGCAGCAATAATCCCTTCGGCGTGTTTCTGGCGGTTCTGGTCGGCATTCCGATGTATGCGGATATTTTCGGCACGATTCCCGTTGCGGAAGCGCTGCTGGCAAAGGGCGCACAGCTCGGTACGGTTCTCAGCTTTATGATGGCGGTGACGACCCTCAGCCTGCCGTCTCTGATCCTGCTGCGAAAAGCGGTCAGACCCAGGCTTATGGCGGTGTTCATCGGCATCTGCGCCGCCGGGATCATCCTTGTCGGGTACGCGTTCAATCTGTTTGAATCTCTTCTTATCTGAAAGTGCGCTCACGCCCGGAGGGTTTCCTCCGGGCGTGTCGTTATGCGAATGTGCCGTTTTGAAACGTGAGGACGGTGGAGCAGAGCGCATCGGCCTCGGCGCGGTCATGGGTGGCGAGGAGGAGCGTTTTGTGTTTCGTATGCGCTGCGATGAGCGCGATCAGCTCTGTTTTGCGGGCTGCATCGAGACCCTTGAACGGCTCGTCGAGGAGCAGAAGCTCCGCGTCATACGCGAGCGCTCGGGCGATGCTCACCCGCTGCGCCATGCCGCCGGAAAGCTCCGCCGGGTATTTGTCCATAGCGTCCGAAAGCCCCGCCGCAGCCAGCCACCTTGCCGCCTCCGGCAGGGTGGCCTTTTTGTCGCTCAAAACGGCGTTCACGTTCTGCAGAGCCGTCCGCGTCGGCAAAAGGCGCGGCTCCTGAAACACACAGGCGATGCGCGCCGCGGTGGTGTTCACCGTACCCGATGCCGGGGTGAGAAGTCCGGCGGCGAGGTTCAGAACGCTCGTCTTTCCGCAGCCGGATGGCCCCATGAGCGCGATATGCGCGCCGCGTGGAATGTGGAGCGTCAGGTTTTTCAGAACCGTCACGCCGTCGTAGGCGATGGTAATGTTATCGAGTCTTATCATGCGGCGCCTCCCGTGCGGATGTGTCCGATAGCGGCGGCAAGCAGCTTTTCGATGAGCAGGCTCAGCGCGATCACGACCACCGTCCACGCGAAGAGATCGACGGTCTCGAGATACAGCTTTGCCTCATACAGATGCCGCCCGATGGAGAGCTGCGGCACGGTCAGAACCTCCGCCGCGACGCCCGCCTTCCACGCGAGGCCGAGCGAGGTTCTGCACGCCGAGAGAAAATGCGGCATCACCGCCGGGACATACACGCGTGTCACGGTGCGCTGCACGCCGAAGCGGTACAGCTTCGCCATTTGCAGAAGCTTCCCGTCTGTCGCGGCGATACCGGCGGAGACATTGCCCCAAACGACCGGCATGACCATGAGAACGACGATGACCATGGGCAGGATGTCCCGTCCGACCCAGATGAGTACGAGCAGGATAAAGCTCGCGACCGGGGTCGAGCGCACGATCGAAAGAAGCGGATTGAACAGCGCGTCGACGAGCTTGAAGCGGCTCGTCAGCACAGCCAACAGTGTGCCGGCGGCGACGCCGATGACCGCGCCGAGCAGGATGCGTCCCAGGCTGACGGCGGTGATGAGCCAGAAATCGGCAGTCTGTGCGAGGGTGAACAGGCGCTTCAGCACGGCGAGCGGGCCGGGAAGCAGAAGCTCCCGGCCAACCAGCCCTGCGAGCGCCGCCCAGACGAGCAGCCAGAAGGCGAGCACGATGCCGTTTTTGCCGAGACGTTTGAGCATGGGCAGCGTCCTTTCCGATTACCCGGCGATATAGTAGAAATCGGCTGCGGGGACGGCGCCGCCGATGGAGTCGGGGTTAATGTCAAAGAGGATGCCCGCAAACTCGTCCATGGCGGCCTGCATCTCCTCGCCGGCGAGGAAGCAGACATTGCAGTTGGGGATGGCCTTTTTGGCGACCGCGCCCTGCGCGAAAACGCCGGTCTCCTCGATGAGCTGTGCGGCGGTGTCGGCATCGTCGGACAGGAGCGCGATGGAGGCTTCATACTCGGCGAGGAACGCGTTCACGGCGTCGGGATGCTCCTCGGCAAACGCAGTACGCACGACCACGCAGCCCTGCACGAGGCTTCCGGCGGGATACACGGCGTCCCACTCGGCGGTGAGATCCATGGCGATGCCGAGGCTCTCGTTGGCGCTCAGGGTGATGGTGACCATCGGTTCGGGCAGCACGGCGAGGTCGATCTCTCCGGCGGCGAGCGCGGTACGCAGGTCGGCGGGCTGGGCGTAGGTGTTGTCGATGGTGACGTCCACACCGGCGGCATTCACGAGCGCCTTGAACAGAATGGTGGGATTCTGCGCGGGGACGTAGACGGTCATGCCGTCGAGATCCTCCCAGGACTCGATGGCGAGATTTTCGGTGTTCTGCACGAGGTAGAGAACGCCGAGCGTGTTGATGGCGGCCATCTGGACGCCGCCCCCGGTCTTGTTGTAGACGGTCGCGGCGGCGTTTGTGGGCAGCGCGGCGATGTCGGCGTCGCCGCTGATGAGCGCGGCGGTGATGTTGGAGGCGTCGGTCTCGATGGTGACGTTGTAGTCAAGCGCGGCCTCACCGGCGTTTGCGTCGGCGATGAGCTTGGCCATGCCGAAGCCGGTGGTGCCGTTCAGCACCATGACGTTCACGGGCTCGTCGAGCGAGACGGCGGGAGCATCAGCAGCCGCTTCCGCTTCGGCGGCGGCCTCAGCCGCGGCGGCCTGTGCGGCGGCGTAGTTCTCAACGGAAGCCTGCAGATCCTGCGCGGCACTCAGGATGCTGTCGAGCGCGGCGTCGGTATCGGAGGAGGCAGCGCAGCCGGCCAGACCAAGGCACAGCACGGCGGCGAGAAGAAGGGCAATCAGTTTTTTCATGGGTCAAACTCCTTTTTAATCAGTCGGTAAATACGCGGGAATAGGCGGTTTTGGCGCTGACGCCGGGCAGCTTCCCGATCTGCCCGGAGAGGGTGTTGATCACATCCTGCGGCGCGTCGATGGCAATGCTGATGATGCTGATGCCGCGCTCACGGTAGGGAATGCCCATCCGGCCCAGAATATGGGCGGCGTGCTCATGCAGGATGGCGTTCACGCGCTCCACCGAATCAGGGTTTTCAACGACAATGCCGATGACGGCCACGCGGCTCTCCATATAGATTCGCTCCTTTCCAAGAAAAAATGACCGCATCCCGAAAGACGCAGTCATGGCATAGGTATCCCATATCGACCGAATCTTTCGCCTCAATGCAATATTTCGGCGTCAGAGAGGTGCGGTTTGTGTTTTGATTATACTCGACTGTTTTGGGAAATGCAAGAGCAAATTCTAATTACCTATTGACTTTATAGGTATATAATGCTATTATGCCCAGTGAAAAGGTAGGTAATAACCCAAAACCATCTCAAAAGAGGACAAAGCAAAATGTATGTTTACGCAGATAACGCGGCCACGACGAGCACAAGCCCCGCGGCGGTGGCGGCGATGACGCCGTACTTCGGCGAGATTTACGGAAACGCCTCGTCCCTGCATACGGCGGGACAGCGGGCGGCGGAGGCGCTGGTCGCGGCGCGCGAGAAGATCGCGGCGCTGCTGAATGCCGATGCAAAGGAGATTTATTTCACCTCCGGCGGCAGCGAGGCCGACAATCAGGCTATCATTTCCGCGGCAAATTACGGTGCGCGCAAGGGAAAACGGCACATCCTCTCCACGGCGTTTGAGCATCACGCGGTGCTGCATACGCTGGACAAGCTTCGCCGTCAGGGCTTTGAGATTGAGCTTCTGGACGTGCATGAAAACGGTGTCGTGACGGCGGAGCAGGTCGCGGACGCCATCCGCGATGACACGGCGCTCGTCACGGTGATGTTCGCGAACAACGAGATCGGCACGATACAGCCCATCGCGGAGATCGCGCAGGTGTGCCGCGAGCGGAACGTGCTGTTTCACACGGACGCCGTGCAGGCGGTCGGACACGTGCCGGTGGATGTGAAAGCGCTCGGCGTGGATTTTCTCTCGCTCTCGGCGCATAAGTTCCACGGCCCGAAGGGTATCGGGCTGCTCTATGCCCGGCGGGGTACGGTACTCTCGAATGTCATCGAGGGCGGACAGCAGGAGCGCGGAAAACGCGGCGGCACGGAGAATATTCCCGCGATCGTCGGTATGGCAGCGGCGCTGGAGGAGGCCGTGAACGCGCTCGATACGAGCATTCCCTATGTCACGGCGCTGCGCGAAAAGCTCATCGCGGGTCTTTCGCAGATCCCACACAGTAAGCTGAACGGTGACCGCGAAAAGCGCGTACCTGGCACGGTGAATTTCTGCTTTGAGGGCATTGAGGGAGAGAGCCTGCTGCTTCTGCTCGATGACCGGGGCATAGCGGCGTCCTCCGGCAGCGCGTGTACGTCCGGCTCGCTCGACCCGAGCCATGTGCTGCTCGCTCTGGGCCTGCCGCATGACGTGGCGCATGGCAGCCTGCGGCTGTCCGTCGATGACCGCAACACCGAGGAGGAGATCGACCACATCCTCTCCGTGGTGCCTGAGGTCGTGAGCTACCTGCGGTCGATCAGTCCCGTGTGGGATGAGCTCGAGCGCGGGGAGAAAGAATACTTGCTGTAAACGCAGATTGTGATATAATCGGGAGGCAGAAACATGGCACTGTATAGCGATAAAGTAATGGACCACTTCCGGAACCCCCGGAATCTGGGCAAAATGGAGAACCCCGATGGCGTCGGCGAGGTCGGAAACGCCAAATGCGGCGACATCATGCGGATGTATATTAAGGTCAGCGACGGCATCATTACGGACGTGAGCTTTATCACGTTCGGCTGCGGCAGCGCGATCGCAAGCTCCTCCATGGCGACGGAGATGATAAAAGGTATGCCCATCGTGGAGGCCCTTGAACTCTCCAACCGGGCCGTGACCGAGGCGCTTGACGGACTGCCCGCGCATAAGCTGCACTGCTCCGTGCTCGCGGAGGAGGCGGTGCGCGCCGCGGTGAAGGATTATTACGACAAAAACGGCATCGCGTATGACCCGGCTCTGTTCGGGGACTTCGATGCCGCGCATGAGCACGAGCGAGACGTGCACGAAGAAAAATAACAACACCGGAAGCGATGGCCTCCTGCCGGCGCGTCCGGCGGGAGGTCTTTTGGTATGACGGAAAAGGTAATGATCGGTATGTCGGGCGGGGTGGACTCGTCCGTTTCGGCGCTGCTTCTGCAGGACGAGGGCTGGCGGTGCCTCGGCGTGACGCTGAAGCTCTATACGAATGAGGCTGTCGGCCTGCCGCAGGGACATACCTGCTGCTCGCTCGACGATGTCGAGGATGCCCGCAGCGCGGCCTTCCGCCTCGGGATGCCGCATTATGTGTTTAACGCCGAGGAGGCGTTTGAGACGCACGTCATCCGGAATTTTATCGACGTCTATGAGGCAGGGGGGACGCCGAACCCGTGCATCCAGTGTAACAAGCACCTCAAATTCTCCTATATGCTCCGCAAAGCGCGGGAGCTGGGCTGCGAGTACATCGCGACGGGGCATTATGCCCGCATCGAACAGCGCGGGGATGGCCGCTGGCTGCTCAAAAAGGGTCTTGACGCCTCCAAGGATCAGAGCTATGTCCTGTACGTTCTCACGCAGGACACGCTCGCGCATACGAAATTCCCGCTTGGCGGCCTCACCAAGGCGCAGGTGCGCGCCCTGGCCGCGGAACGCGGACTGCTGAACGCCCGCAAGCACGACAGCCAGGATATATGCTTCGTTCCGGACGGCGATTACGAGGGCTTCATCCGCCGCCGCACGGGGCGCGATTATCCCGCAGGCGACTTCGTGGACGGGCAGGGCAATATCCTCGGGCGGCACAGAGGCATGATCGGCTACACGATCGGACAGCGGCGCGGCCTCGGCGTATCGGGCGGACGGCCGCTCTATGTCTGCCGCAAAAATATTTCGGAAAACACCATCACCCTCGCGGAAAACGACGCGCTGTTCTCCCAAAGCCTCACGGCGCGGGCGATAAACCTCATCGACCGCGAGCGCATTGACGGCGCGCTTCGCTGTACGGCGAAGATTCGCTATTCCCACGGCGAGGCGGCCTGCACCGTCACGCAGACGGAGGAGGACGAGCTGTGCGTTTCGTTCGACGAGCCGCAGCGCGCCGTCACGGCGGGACAGGCGGTCGTGCTGTATGACGGCGACACCGTCATCGGCGGCGGAACGATCCAGTAAAAATATTTTTATCCGGGGGATTGTCCTCGTTTGACGGAAATATGGATTGACAACGGAAAAGCGTTGTATTACTATGACCGTGCGCCACATCCGGCCTGACCGGAGTGACAGCAAGGAGGATAATTGAATCATGAAAAAAATCGACACCCGCACCATCACCGGCGTGGCCATCTTCACGGCCATCGTCATCATCCTGCAGTTCCTTGGCAGCTTCATCCGCTTCGGCCCGTTCTCAATCTCGCTGGTGCTGATCCCGATCGTCGTCGGCTCGGCGCTGTACGGCCCGCTTTCGGGCGCGTGGCTCGGCTTCGTGTTTGGCCTGGTCGTGCTTCTCTCCGGCGACGCAGCCGCCTTCCTGACGGTCAATCCGCTCGGCACGATTCTCACCGTTCTCGTCAAGGGCGCCATGGCCGGCCTTTGTGCGGGGTATGTTTACAAGCTGCTCCAGAAGGTCAACACCTATGTCGGCGTCATCGGCGCGGCGGTGGTCGCACCCGTGGTCAATACCGGCATCTTCCTGCTCGGCTGCCTGCTCTTCTTCATGGATACCATTACCGGCTGGGCCGAGGGCGCCGGCTTCCCGAACGTGGGCAACTATATGATTATGGGGCTTGCAGGCGGCAACTTCCTGTTTGAGATGCTCGTGAACATCGTGATGAGCCCGGTGATCCTGCGCCTCATCAACATCGGTAAAAAGGGAAAGGCAAACTGACATGATCCTTGCCATTGACGTCGGCAACACCAACGTAGTCGTCGGCTGCATCGAAAACGGTGATATTCTCTCCATCGACCGGCTGCAAACCCTGCCCGGGGCCACCGAAACCGAATACGTCATCAAGCTCCGGGACATTTTTGACTACCACGGCATGGCGCCGGAGGCGTTTCAGGGCGCGATCATCGCCTCGGTGGTACCGACGGTGACGGATGCGCTCACGGCCGCCGTCAAGGGCATCACGGGTCTTGACTGCATCGTGGTGGGCCCGGACACCAAAACCGATATGCCCGTGCTGCTCGATGACCCGGGCACACTTGCGGGCGACCTCATCGTGGGCAGCGTTGCCGCGATCGCGTGCTATGGTGCGCCGGCGATCATCATGGATCTCGGCACGGCGACGACCATCGTCGTGATCGACAAGGACGGCTGCTACCGCGGCGGCGCGATCATCCCGGGTGTGAAGCTCTCGTACGGCGCGCTCGCCTCGGGGACGAGCCTTCTGCCGAGCATCTCCATCACCCCGCCCGGAAAGGTCATCGCGACGAATACCGTGGACGCGATGCGCTCCGGCGCGGTGTTTTCCACGGCGGCGGCCCTCGACGGCATGATCGACCGGATGCAGGACGAGCTCGGCTATGCGTGCCATCTCGTCGCGACGGGCGGCCTGGCCTCGTCCATCACGCCGTATTGCCGGCATGAGATCGTTTGTGACGATGACCTGCTGCTCAAGGGTCTCTGGGCGCTGTACCAGAAAAACGCCTGACCAAAACAGCAATCCCCCTCGACGGATGCGTTCCGCCGAGGGGGATTTTCTGTTGGATTGTGAGCGGGAGGGGGGTTAGCCGATGACCTCCAGCGCGGCGATGCGAACCCCGACGCAGAAGAGCTTCATGGCCGCCTCCAGATCGGAGACGTCGGGATAGCTCGGCGCGATGCGGATGGTGGCGTCCTCCGGGTCGATGCCGTAGGGGAACGGCGCACCGGCTCCGGTCAGCGTCAGACCGGCCTCCCTGCAGAGGGCGACGGTGCGCTTGGCCGTGCCGGGCAGGCCCTTGAAGCCGACGAAATAGCCGCCCTTCGGCACGGGCCAGGAGCCGATGCCGCGCGGAGCGATCTCCGCCTCGAGCGCGTTCAGAACGACCGCAAACTTCGGGCGCATGAGCGCGGCGTGCTGCTTCATGTGCTCCGGGATGGCTTCCGCCGTGCCGAAGAATTTGACATGGCGCATCTGGTTGAGCTTGTCGTAGCCGATGGACTGGATGCCGAGCTGCTTCAGCAGGAATTCGACGTTGTTTTCGCTCGCGGCCATGACGGCCACGCCCGCGCCGGGGAAGGTGACCTTGCTCGTCGAGGCGAACTCGTAGACCATGTCCTCGGAGCCGTATTCGCGGCAGGCGTCGAAGATGTTGAGAAGCCGGTCGTCCTCTTCCTCAAAGCCGTGGACGATGTAGGCGTTGTCCCAGAAGATGCGGAAGTCGTCTGCGGCGGGCTTCAGCGCCGCAAACGCACGGACGGTCTCGTCCGAATAGGTGATGCCGGAGGGGTTCGAGTACTTCGGCACGCACCAGATGCCCTTGACGGCGGGGTCGGTCTCGACATAGTCGCGCACAAGCTCCATATCCGGGCCGTTCCCGTCCATGGGGATGTTAATCATCTCGATGCCGAACTCGCGGCAGATGGCGAAGTGGCGGTCATAGCCCGGCACGGGGCAGAGAAACTTCAGCTTGCCCTGCTGACCCCATGGCTTTGCACCGCCGTACACGCCGAGGAGCATCGCCTTCGCGATGGCGTCGTACATGAGGTTCAGGCTCGACTGGCCGCCGACGATGACGTTCTCCGGGGCAACGCCCAGCATATCGCCGAAGAGCTTGCGGCATTCGGGGATGCCGGCGAGGATACCGTAGTTGCGGATGTCCGTGCCGTCTGCGGCTTTCACAAGCTCGGCCGGGTCGATGGCGAGCAGGCCCATCGAGAGATCGAGCTGCTGATAATTCGGCTTGCCGCGGGCCATGTCCAGCTTGCGGCCTTCGGCGCGGATGGCTTCGTACTCCGATTTCGCAGCGGCAAGCTCTGCGCTGCGCTCGGCGGCGGTCATTTCCTTGTAAGATTTCATTATGGGCACACTCCTTATTTAAAAAGTGATGGTTCTCTGGCTTTCAAGTATAGCCGCAGCACGGCCAAAAATCAACCGGTTTTTCCGGCATCTGGTCAAAACTTTCCGGCTGTGGTACAATGGCCTCAAAGGGGGACGAAACGATGTTTTTTGATACCCACGCACATTACGATGACGACTGGTTCAGCGAAGACCGCGACGCGCTTCTGACGGCGCTGCCCGCGGGCGGGGTGGACCTTGTGGTAAACTGCGGCTGTGACCGCAAAACGAGCGAGGCGTCGATGGCGCTCGCCGCGAAATACGACTATATCTATGCCGCCGTCGGCTGGCATCCGCATGACGCGCCGTCCTGGAACGGGGAGAGCGCCGACCTCATCCGATCCTGGACGCGGGAGAAGAAGGTCGTTGCCATCGGCGAGATCGGCCTCGACTACCATTACGATAAGGACTGGAAGGACACGCAGTTTGAAGTCCTCGAGGCGCAGCTCTGCCTTGCCGAGGAGCTGGATCTGCCCGTGGTCATCCATGACCGCGAGGCGCATGGGGACTGCCTCGATTTTGTCCGGCGGCATCCGAACGTCCGGGGTGAGTTTCACTGCTGGTCTGGTTCGGCGGAGATGGCAAAGGAGCTTTTAAACCGCGGGTGGTACCTCGGCTTCAACGGCTCCGTCACGATGCAGGGTGCGCGCCGCGCCATCGAGACGCTGCGTATGATGCCGTCCGACCGGCTGCTTCTCGAGACGGACAGCCCGTATCTGGCCCCAATGCCGCGCACGGACGGCCGGCGGAACGACAGCCGGAAGCTCGCCCGCGTGGCGGAGTTTATTGCGGAGGTTCTCGGTACGACGCCGGAGCTCGTCGCGGAAGTCGCGATGGAAAACGGCAAGCGGTTTTTCGGGATCGAATAAAAAAAGCAGGGCATAGCCCTGCCTCAGTCGAGATAGCGCTGGCGGTAAAAGCTGAGATCAAGGTAGGGGGACAGCTCCGTGAGGAGCGTATCCATGCCGCCGCGGGGATAGGAGAGCTCCTCCTTGGACAGCTCGTGCAGGCTCTGCGTGTCGGCGGCCGGGAGCAGAACGCGGGTGCGTGTACCGCCGCCCTCGACGCTGTCGATCAGCAGCGCGCCTCCCTGACGCTCCGCCGCAGCGCGCACAAGACGCAGCCCGAGATCGTCGCCGGTCGTGGAAGCGTTTGTCCCGGAGGGTGTGCCGGGTACTTTGTCGTCGATGCCGAGCACGATGCGGCGATCCTGATGCGCGAGCGTCACGCGGATGTGACCGCCCTCCTCCGGCAGACGCAGCAGGCTGTCCGTGAGGAGATTCAAAATCAGAAGCTCCGTCAGCTTCTCATCCGCTGCGGCGATGCATTCGCCCTTCATGTCGGTGATGTAGTCGAAGTGGATGCCGTCGATGCCCAGAAGCGAATTGAGCGTGTGACAGATCGAGCCGCAGAGCAGGTTCATGGGCAGGCGGATGGGGTTGTAATCGGCATAGCCCGCCTCGAGCTGCTGCAAAAGCTGTAAATGCTTATACAGCCGCAGCACGCGGAAATAGCCGCGGTAGGCCCCGGCAGCGGCGATGTCATACGGGGCGAAGCGCTCGACCCGGCAGTATTCCGTCAGCTCGTCGAGCGAGCGGCGCAGATCCGTCAGAGCGCCTTCCATCGTCGGCAGCACCGCGCTGACGGAGGCTGTCTCCACGCGGAACGAGAAGGTGTATACACGCACATCCCCGAGGTTTGCGACCGTGATGTCGAGCGGCGCGCCCTGATAGATCGCGGTGCTGGTGCCGTTTTCCGGCGGCGCGAACATCGCCAGATGCGCGGCGCTGAAATCGGGGAACTTCTCCGCCGCGGCAGGGTTTCGATAGATCAGCTCGCCGTTTCTAACACCAAAGACCGCGTCCCGGCTCGGATCGAACAGAGCGGCAAGTGTTTCTGTATCAATACTCATATCCATATCTCTTTTTTATGAAATCGGAGGCTGTTTTATACGGAGGGGGGAAGGAAAACTGTCCTTCCCGCAGGGACAGTGTATCAAATTCGGTCGAAAAGGGCAATCCCCGATGAAAAAATGTTGACAAATTTGGAGGATAGTTATAAAAATGAGAGGGAGGGAACGTCCGGCTTCCGGCGTTCATCTCATAACTCTGTACGCTTTTGGATAAAATCTATTAAAACACGTTAAATTTTTTGGAGGTACTGACATGGTTAAGATTGGTGTGAACGGCTTCGGCCGTATCGGTCGTCTGGTATTCCGCGCCGGCTGCGAGCGCGGCGATGTGGAATTCGTGGGTGTCAACGCGCCCGACAAGACGCCCGCCCAGCTGGCCCATTCTCTGAAATACGACACGGTGCACGGCCGCTTTCAGGGTACGGTCGGTTATGACGAGGAAAACCCGGCGCTCATCGTGAACGGCAAGCGTGTTCCGCTTCTGAACGCCCGCGATCCGAAGCAGCTTCCCTGGGGAGAGCTGGGGGCCGAGTATGTCCTCGAGTGCACCGGCAAGTTCCTGACCACCGAGTCCGTGCAGGATCATCTCGACGCCGGCGCGCAGGTCGTCATCCTCTCTGGCCCGTCCAAGGATTCGACCCCGATGTTCGTCATGGGCGTCAACAACGACAAGTACACCGCCGACATCAAGGTTCTCTCGAACGCATCCTGCACCACCAACTGCCTGGCGCCTCTGGCCAAGGTCGTGAACGACAACTTCGGCATCGTGGAGGGCCTGATGACCACCATCCATGCCGCCACCGCGAGCCAGAACATCGTCGATAACTTCAATAAGAAGAACTGGCGTCTGGCCCGTTCCTGCTTCGACAACATCATCCCCACCAGCACCGGCGCCGCGAAGGCCGTCGGCAAGGTCATCCCCGAGCTGCAGGGTAAGCTGACCGGCATGGCGATGCGCGTTCCCTGCGGCGATGTGTCCGTCGTTGACCTGACCGTCCGCCTCGAGAAGAGCGCTACCTATGACGAGGTCTGCGCCGCGATCAAGGCCGCTGCCGACGGCGCCATGGCCGACCAGATCCTCTATGTGGATGAGGAGGTCGTCTCCCAGGACTTCCGCACCGAGCCGCACACCTGCGTTTTCGACGCGAAGGCCGGCATCGCGCTCAACGGCAACTTCATGAAGCTCGTCGCCTGGTACGACAACGAGTGGGGCTACTCGAACAAGATGCTCGACCTCACGAAATACGTCGATTCTGTCCGCAAGGCATAAGAGGAATACGACCCGACAGGGGGAACGGTTCAGCCGTTCCCCCTTTACTTTTTGGCAAAAACGGGGTATAGTAACAAAATCAGGCGTATTCGCGGCAGCTGCCGCATAGGCATATATATCCCCATCGTTTAAGGAGCTTTTATGTCGGAGAAAAAAGGACAGAACTTTCTGCACGGCGCCGCGATCTATACCGTCGGCATCGTTATCATCAAGATTCTCGGCGCGTTTTATAAGATCCCTCTGGGCAACATCCTCGGCGACGAGGGGTTCAGCCTGTTTGATGTCACCTATAAGATCTACAACGTGTTTCTGACGATCGCGACGGCGGGCGTACCCGTGGCGCTCAGCCGCATGATCTCGGAGGCGGACGCGCTCGGCCGGGAGCAGCAGGCAAAACGGGTGTTCAAGGTCGGTCTCGCCGCCTTTGTGGGGCTTGGCCTGTTCGGCACTCTCGCGATGATGATCTTCCCGGCGGAGCTGGCCAACTGGGTCGGCGACATCAAGGCGATGCGCTCGATCTTCGTCATGGCGCCGTCGGTGCTTCTCGTCTGTGTCGCGGCGGCGTACCGCGGTTATGGACAGGGTCATTCCGATATGATCCCCACGACGGTTTCGCAGATCGTTGAGACCGCCGTCAAGGTCGCCGTGGGTCTCATCGCGGCGTATGCCCTGCACCGCATGGGCAAAAGCGTCGAAATCTGTGCAGCCGGCGCAATTTTGGGCACAACCGTGAGTTCTCTTGCGGCCATGCTGTATATGCAGATCAAAATCCACCGAAAATACAATGTGAACCCGCCTGTCACGCCGACGAGCGATGTGCCGGAGAGCCGGAAGAAAATCCTCTGGGATCTTTTGAAGATCGGCATTCCCATCACGATCTCCACCTCGATCATGAGCCTTGTGCAGCTTGCCGACGCGAAGATCACGCTCAACCAGCTCCAGCACGCCGCGGGCTATACGCTCGAAGCGGCCCGGGCCATGAACGGCGCCTACGGCAAGGCGATGACGGTCTATAATGTCCCGTCGGCGTTTGTCGTGCCCTTCATGGCGAGCATCGTACCGGCGATCTCGGCGGCACGGGTGCGCGGAAACAATCTCGAGGCGTGTGATCTCGCGGAAAAGGCTATGCGTATGTGCACGCTGCTGTGTCTTCCGATGGCGGTGGGCATGGCGGTTCTGGCCAAACCCTGCATGGATGTTCTCTATCCCGGCAGCGCGGCGCAGGGCGGCGTACTGCTGATGGAGCTCGGCATCGTGTGCTACTTCATGACCATGAGCCTCATGACAAACTCCATCCTGCCCGCGAACGGAAACGAGCGCCTGCCGCTCATTTCGATCGTGCTGGGCTTTTTGGCGAAAATTGTCGTGACCTATGTCCTCGTCGGCATCCCGCGCCTGAACATTTACGGCGCGCCCCTCGGCACGCTCTGCTGCTATGTGGTCATGCTGACCGTGAACCTCATCTTCATGGCGCGCAGGATGGCGCGGCCCATGAACCTGTGGACGATCTTCGGGCGCAGCGGCATCAGCTGCGCGGTCATGGGCGTCGCCGCCTGGGCGGTGTACGGACTGCTGCACGGACTCATGGGTGAGGGCACCATCGTGGCGGGCCGTGACCTCAGTGTGCTGCTGCCGTTTTTCGCGGCGGTCTGTGTGGGGGTCGTCGTCTATGTCGTCATGGTCATCGCGCTGCGGGCCATCACGCTCGAGGATATGAAGCTCTTCCCGAAGGGCGAAAAAATCGCGAAACTGCTTCACATTCGGTAACAAAAGTCACAAAACCCTTGAAAAAAGCCGTTTTTTTCAAATTTGCTATTGCAGAGAGAGAAGAACTATGGTAAATTTCCAGTACAAAGATTCGTATGATATCAACGATTTTCGCCGCATTATGGAACTGCTGCGTGCGCCGGACGGGTGTCCCTGGGACAAAGTCCAGACGCATGAGTCTATCCGCCGGAATATGCTTGAGGAGGCCTACGAGGCCGTCACCGCGATCGACCACGGCGATATGGATAACCTCCGCGAGGAGCTGGGCGACCTCCAGATGCAGGTGCTCTTCCATGCCCGCATGGAGGAGGAGACCGGCGGGTTTAACTTTGACGACGTCTGCGATGAGGCGTGCAAAAAGCTCATCCGCCGCCACCCGCACATTTTCGGCGATGTAAATGCAGAGACGCCTGAGCAGGTGCTGACCACCTGGGACGCCGTGAAGCGCGAGGAGAAGAAGCAGAAATCCACCGGCCGTGCGATGGCCGATGTGGCCGATGCACTTCCGGCGCTTTGGCGCGCAGAGAAGATCCAGTCCAAGGCCCGTAAGGACGGTTTCGACTGGCCGGACTGGCACGGCGCACGCGACAAGATCACGGAGGAGCTCGCCGAGCTGGATGAGGCGATCGCCTCCGGCGAGCATATCGAGGAGGAGCTGGGCGACGTCCTCGCCGCCATCGTAAACCTGGCGCGCCTTCTGGATGTTGACCCGGAGAAAGCCCTCGGCGGCTCGTCTGACCGGTTCATAGCGCGCTATGGACGCATGGAGGAGCTGGCGAAGGTGCAGGGACGGGCCTTCCCGGAGCTGTCCCTCGACGAGAAAGAAGTCCTGTGGCAGCAGGCAAAGCGCGAGCTTGCACAGGGAGAATAATTTTATCGGATACCTGCCGTGCGGCGGGTTTCGAGCGGGCCGCCTGCGCGGCATCGTTCATACAAAAGGGCGGACAACCGCTTAGAAGAAACTTAGGAGGAATAAACATGAATAAGGCAGAACTCATTTCTGTGGCCGCTGAGAAGGCCGGACTGTCCAAGAAGGACGCGGAGAAGGCGATCAACGCTGCTCTCGACGCGATCACCGAGGCTCTCGTCGGCGGTGATAAGGTTCAGCTTGTCGGTTTCGGCGCTTTCGACGTCAAGGAGCGCGGCGAGCGCATCGGCCGCAACCCCCAGACCAAGGAAGAGATCAAGATCCCCGCATCCAAGGTTCCCCAGTTCAAAGCCGGCAAGGCTCTGAAGGATGCCGTTGCGAAGTAATTTTTTGCCTATAAGAAACACAGGGCGCGTTTTGTAAACGCGTCCTCTTTCTTTGGAAGGAGACAGCTATGCGTCTGGACAAATACCTGAAGGTCTCGCGCCTCATCAAGCGCCGCACCGTGGCGAACGAAGCCTGCGACGGAGGCCGCGTCACGGTAAACGGTGCGCCCGCCAAGGCGTCGCGTGAGGTGAAGCCCGGCGATGTCATCGAGATCCGATTCGGTGCGCGCGAGGTGAAGGTCGAGGTCGTATCCGTGTCAGAGAACGCGACCAAGGCCGATGCCCCGGCGATGTATAGGGAAATCTGACCGCGCCCGGCATAAACCGGGACATCCCCCCATATCCATTGGGTATGGGGGTGTTTTACTATGAAAAAACTGTTCGCGGCCCTGCTTGCCGCTGTGCTTTTGACCGGAAGCGCGTATGCGGACGCGCCGCTTTCGGATGACGATATCCCGATCGCCGCGCCGCAGGCGGTGCTGATGGAACGATCGACCGGCACGGTGATCTATGAAAAAAACGCGCATGAACACAGCTCGCCCGCGAGCGTGACGAAGGTCATGACGATGCTCCTCGTCGTCGAGGCGCTCGACGCCGGAACGATCTCGCCGGACGAGATGGTGTGCGCCTCGGAGACAGCGGCGTCCATGGGCGGAAGTCAGATCTGGCTGGAGGCGGGGGAGCGCATGAGCGTGAGCGAGATGCTCAAATGCGTTGCCGTCGTCAGTGCCAACGACTGCGCTGTCGCGCTGGCGGAGCATCTCTGCGGCACGGAGGATGCCTTTGTTCGCAAAATGAACCTGCGGGCCTCGGAGCTGGGGATGGCCGATACGCATTTCACGAACTGCACGGGCCTTTTCGACGACGATGACCACTATACCTCGGCGTATGACATCGCACTCATGTCCCGCGAGCTTCTGGGGCACGACCGCATCCGGGAGTACACGACGATCTGGATGGATACCATCCGGGGCGGCGAATTCGGCCTGTCGAACACCAACAAGCTCCTGCGCCAGTTCGACGGTACGACCGGGCTCAAAACCGGCTTCACCACGCAGGCCATGTACTGCCTGTCTGCGTCGGCGGAGCGCGACGGCGTCGAGTATATCGCCGTCGTTCTGCACGCGGCAACCTCGGCGGAGCGTTTTGAGAGCGCGAAGGCGCTTCTGAGCTACGGCTTTGCCAACTATGAGCTGGTGTCTCTCCGTCCGGGTACGGCCCTGCCGCCCGTGCCGGTGACGCTCGGCACGGTGGAGAGCATCCAGCCGGTATACGCCGGAAGCGAGTACATCCTCGCCGGGAAAGGCGCGCTGTCCGACCTGCGGTATGAGGTGGAGCTGGCCGAGAGCGTGGAGGCGCCGGTCGCACCGGAGCAGAAGCTCGGAGAGCTGGTCGTCTGTGCCGGGGAGAACGAGCTGGCCCGCGTGGATATCCTCTCGCCGCAGGCTGTGGCCCGATTGTCCTTCTGGGATGTGTATGGACGTGTACTGGGGGGTATAATCGGTCGGTAACTGTCACATAGGCCCCATTTTAAAGAAGAAAACGGAGAAAAAACGATGCAAACGCCCCACTTTGACAAAAAACCGTTCTTGCAAAATTTTGGACGTTGGGCTATAATATGGAGAACAAAAAAGAAATGAGGCAAGAAGCATGGTTAAAGTGGATCTGTCCGGAGCCATCGGCTTTCTCGAGGGAAAAGGCCCGGATTACGGCGCGGCGGCGGTCGTGCACCGCGCGCTGACGGAGGGTACCTGGGCCGGCGCGGAGTTTACCGGCTGGCGTCAGCTGCCCCGCCGCGTGCAGGGGGAGGAGCTCAAGCGCATACTCTCCGCCGCCGAGCGCATCCGGGATACCAGCGAGGTGCTGGTGGTCGTCGGCATCGGCGGAAGCTACCTCGGCGCACGGGCGGGCATCGAGCTCATCCAGCCGAAAAACGGCCCGGAGGTCATCTTTGCCGGGACGACGCTTTCCCCGGACGACCTGAACGCTAAGCTGGAGCGCCTCGGCGACCGGGATTTCTCGATCAATGTGGTGTCCAAATCCGGCACGACGCTGGAGCCGGCGGCGGCTTTCCGCATCTGGCGCGGCGTCCTTGAGAAGAAATACGGCGCGGGCGCGAAAAAGCGCATCTACGCCACTACCGACGCGCAGAAGGGCGTCCTGAAGGGGATCGCCGATGCGGAGGGGTATGAAACGTTCGTCGTCCCCGACGATGTGGGCGGACGGTATTCCGTCCTGTCCGCGGTGGGACTTTTGCCGCTCGCGGCAGCCGGATGCGACGTCCGAACGCTCGTCGGCACGGCGGCGGAGAGTATGTACGCGCTTGATCTTCGCAGCCCGGAGAACCCCGCGTGGCAGTATGCCGCGATGCGAAACGCCCTCTATTCCAAGGGCAAGACCATCGAGATCCTCGCGTGCTATGAGCCGTCGTTCCGTTATATGGCGGAGTGGTGGAAGCAGCTCTTCGGCGAGAGCGAGGGCAAAAACGGCGTCGGCATCTATCCCGCCTCGGTGGAGTATAACGCCGACCTGCACTCCATGGGCCAGTACATTCAGGAGGGTCCGCGCACGCTGATGGAGACCGTCGTGAGCTTCGACCGGCCCCGGAAGGACTTTGAGATGCCGTTTGCGATGGGCGACCCGGACGGACTGAACTATCTCGCCGGGCGCAGCATGGCGGATATTTCCCGCGTGGCGATGGAGGCGGTCAAGGCCGCGCATATCGCGGGCGGAGTGCCGAATATCGGCCTGTCCGTACCCCGGCGCGATGAGGCGGGCTTTGCCGACCTTGTCTGCTTTTTCGAGATGGCCTGCGCGATCAGCGGCTATATGCTGGGCGTGAACCCGTTTGACCAGCCCGGCGTCGAGGCGTATAAGAAAAATATGTTCCGTATGCTCGGAAAACCCGGTACATGAGGACAATATAGCATCAGCTTCGCCGGAATTCTCCGGCGGAGCTCAAAATATTTGCGAAAAAAACGCATATTTTGATTGCAGGAAAAAGCGTTTCATGGTATCATGATGTTACCATAAGTAAGGAGCGTGAACCAACTTGGTTAGATTAATCATGGGTCTTAAAGGGACCGGCAAGACAAAGACACTGGTAGATCTGGTGCGTAAGGCAGTGGAGGAAGAGCATGGCGATGTGATCTGCATCGAAAAGGACAAGGTCCTTACCTACGACATCCCCTACCAGGCGCGTCTCGTGCACGCCTCGGAGTACGGCATCAACTCCCTCGATCTCATGCGCGGCTTTATCAGCGGCCTCGCAGCCGGCAACTTTGACATCACCCATGTTTTTATGGATAACCTCTTCAAGATCATCGGCGAGGTTGACGCGGAGACTCTGGCCGGCTTCCTGACCTGGCTGGAGAAGTTCGGCGAGGTGAACAGCATCACCTTCACGGTGACCGTTTCCGCCGATCCCGCTGCCTACGGTGAGAGCGTCACCAAGTACATAGCGTGATCCGTTCATGAAAACAAAAGGGCAGAGCCATTTGCGGCTCTGCCTTTGTTTATGAGGTTTTGATGAGCGTTTGGCTCGCACGGATGAGCGCGTCGCAGAAGCCGTCGATGTCTGCCTCCGTCGTGAAGCGGCAGAGGGACACGCGGATCGCACCGTCGATGACCCGGGGCGGAAGGCCCATCGCGGTCAGCACATGGCTGCGCTTGCCGCGTTTGCAGGCGGAGCCTGTGGATATGCAGATGCCGTCGCGATCCAGGGTGTTCAGGATCGTCTCGGCCCGATAACCGGGCAGGGACAGGTTCAGAATATGCGGCGCCCCGCCGCTGTTTTCGGCGTATGCCACGCCGGAGGCTGCGAACGTGTCGAGCACACGCTGCCGCAGCGCGGCCATGCGCGGGAGGCTGTCTGCGTCGTTTTGGGCGGCCGCGATCGCGGCGGCGAAGGCGCAGATGCCGGGCAGATTTTCCGTGCCGGAGCGCTTGCCGTCCTCCTGCCCGCCGCCGAGCAGGAGCGCGGGGAGCCGCAGCCCGGCGCGCACATACAGCGCGCCGACGCCCTTCGGCGCGTGGATTTTGTGCCCGGAGAGGGTAATCATATCGGCGCCGAGGCTCTTCACTGTAAACGGCACTTTGAGAAAGCCCTGCACCGCGTCGGTATGGAGGAGCGCGTTCGACTTCGCGGCCTTGAGAGCGTTGGAGACCGCCGGGATGTCCGTGATCGCGCCGGTCTCGTTGTTCACGAGCATGAGGCTCACGAGGATCGTGTCCTCGCGCAGCGCTTCGGCCACCGCGTCGGCCGATATCGCGCCGTCCGGGCCGGGGGTCAGGCGCGTGACCTCAAACCCGTCGGCTTCGAGCCGGTCGAGGCTCTTCAAAACCGCGTCATGCTCCGTCGTGGAGCTGATGATATGACGGCCTTTGTGCCGCATGAGCTGTGCGCCGGAGCGAAGCGCCCAGTTGTCGCCCTCGGTGCCTCCGGCGGTGAAGAAGATCTCCTCCGGCTTTGCGCCGATGGACGCGGCGACCGTTTCCCGTGCGCTTTTGAGCGCGGCACGGGCCGTGCGCCCGAGACCGTGGAGGGAGCTGGGGTTGCCGAAATCCCCGGTCATCATGCGGAGGGCCGCCTCCGCCGCCTCGGGGCATACCTTTGTGGTCGCGGCGTTATCGAGATATATCATAAGAAAAAACCACCTGTCTCTTTTGCTTTTCAGACGGGTTCCAGTATAAACCGGGAAGGAAGAAAATACAAGCGTCATGAAATATGCCGTATACACCCTTGGGTGCAAGGTAAACCAATACGAGACGCAGGCCATCGAGACGATGCTGCGGGAGCGGGGCTATGAGCCGTCTGAGGAGGATGCCGATGTCCTCATCGTGAACACCTGCGCCGTCACCGCGGAGAGCGGGCGCAAGTCGCGGCAGGCCATCCGCCGTCTGCGGCAGCGGCATCCTCACGCGCTGACGGCGGTCTGCGGCTGCTGGTCACAGCTTGAGCCGGAGGCCGTGCGCGCACTCGGCGCGGACATCGTGTTCGGAAGCGGGGAGAAGGAGATGCTCGTCGAGGCCATCGTGGCCGCCGTGTCCGTCACGGAGATTGATGACCCGTTCAAGCGCCTGTATTTTGAACCGCTGCCGGCCGGCGCGGTGTCCGGGCGCACCCGTGCGATGATGAAAATTCAGGACGGCTGCGACAATTTCTGCACCTACTGCGTGATCCCGTATACCCGCGGCCGCGTACGCAGTCTCCCGCTTGCCCTCTGCGCCGAACAGGCGGCGGAGCTGGCGGAGGAGGGGTACCGTGAGATCGTCATCACCGGCATTGAGATCGCGTCCTATGGCAAGGATCTCGAAGGAAAACCGGGCCTTGCCGACGCCATCGAGACGATTTCCCGCGCTGCGCCGGATGTCCGGCTTCGCCTCGGCTCGATCGAGCCGACGGTCATCACGGAGGATTTTTGCCGCCGTGTGTCCGCGCTCGGCAATGTCTGCCCGCATTTCCACCTGTCCCTGCAGTCCGGCTGCGACGATATGCTCGCGAGGATGCACCGCAAGTATGACACGACGGATTTTCTCGCGGCTTGTCGGATGCTGGAGAGATATTTTCCCGGCTGCGCGCTGACGGCCGACCTTATTTGCGGCTTTCCCGGCGAGACGGAGGAGCATTTTTCGGAGACGCTACATTATCTGGAACAGTGCGGTTTTCTCTTCGTTCATGCGTTTCCGTATTCGCAGCGGCCCGGCACGAGGGCGGCGGATATGCCCGATCAGCTCTCCCGGGCGGAGAAGGAGGAGCGCGTCCGCCGTGCGGGGGAGGTCATCCGTTCGCTGCAGCGGAAATATCTGGCCGCGCAGGTGGGCCGGGAGCTTTCCGTCCTCTTCGAGAACGAGCATGAGGGTCACAGCGAAAACTACTGTCTTGTCCGCACGGAACAGGCGTATCCCCGGGGCTCTGTGCAGACTATCCAAATAATCGCCGTCGAAAATGATGTGCTTTTGGGGAAATAGAGTTTGCATTCTTTGTGCAATGTGCTATAATATTTTAATAAGCTAAAATGCTTTATGCCGAGAGAGGTTGTATATATGAATCGAGAAGAAGTCTTTAATTTTTCCGCCGGCCCGTCGGTACTGCCCCGTGTGGCGCTGGAGCGCGCTGCGGCGGAGATCCTCAACTACAACGGCAGCGGTATGTCCGTCATGGAGATGAGCCACCGCAGCAAGTTTTTCCAGGAAATTTTTGACAGCACCAAGGCCAAGCTCAAAAAGGCCCTGAACGTCCCCGATACGCACGAGATCCTGTTCCTGCAGGGCGGCGCGTCGCTGCAGTTCTCGATGATCCCGCTGAACCTGCTCGAGGACGGCACGGCGGACTACGCCGTCACCGGCAACTTCGCCCGCATCGCGATGAAGGAGGCCAAAAAATACGGCGATGTCCATGTCGCCGCAACCTCTGAGCCGGATAACTTCACCTATATTCCCCGGCAGGACGAGCTTGTCCTTACCCCGGGCGCAAAGTATTTTTACTACTGCGCGAATAACACCATCTACGGCACGGAATGGAGCTATGTTCCGGAGACGGAGGCGCCCCTCGTCTGCGATATGAGCTCCGACATTCTTTCCCGCCCGGTGGATGTGTCGAAGTACGGCATCATCATGGCCGGCGCGCAGAAGAATATGGCCCCGGCAGGCGTCACCGTCGTCATAATCGACAAGTCCCTCGCAGGTCGTGAGATGCCCATCACGCCGCTCATGATGAGCTACAAAACCATGATCGAGAAGGACAGTATGTATAACACGCCTCCGTGCTGGTGCATCTATATGCTCGGCCTCACGCTCGACTGGCTCGAGACGCAGGGCGGCGTCACCGGTATGCAGGCCATCAAGCACGAGAAGGCGGCGATGATCTACGATATCCTGGACAACAGCAGGCTGTATAAGCCCCATGCCCGCGTGGATTCCCGCAGCGAGATGAACATCACCTTCCGCACCGGAAACGACGATCTGGACGCGGAGTTTGCCAAAGAGGCGCAGGCCCGCGGCCTCATGAATCTGAAGGGCCACCGCAGCGTAGGCGGTATGCGTGCCAGCCTGTATAACGCCCAGCCCATGGAGGGCGTCAAAGCGCTGGCGGAATTTATGAAGGAATTTGAGGTAAAGCATCATGTATGAGATCAAAACCATGAACAATATCGCGCAGGCCGGTTTGAACGTCCTGAACAGCCGGGGGCTTACGGTCGATGTCGATTCGGAGAACCCGACGGGACTGCTGATCCGCTCTGCGAAGATCCACGATATGGCCTTCGGCGATAACCTTGTCGCGATCGGCCGCGCCGGCGTGGGCGTCGATAACGTCCCCATTCCGCGCTGCACCGAGGCCGGCATCGCCGTGTTCAACGCGGCCGGCGCCAACGCGCAGGCTGTGGTCGAGATGGCGGTCTGCTCGCTGGTTCTGGCCTCCCGTGACCTGATGGGCGGCGCGCTCTGGGCAAAGTCCCTTGCCGGCACCGACAATATCGGCGCGCAGATCGAGGCGGGGAAGAAGGCCTTTGTCGGCCCTGAGATCCTGGGCAAGACGCTCGGAATCATCGGTCTTGGCAACATCGGCTCCCGCATCGCAAACGCTGCGGTCGGGCTCGGCATGAACGTCATCGGCTATGACCCGTATATGTCGGTCGAGTCCGCCTGGCGCATTTCGAGCGAGGTTCGCCACGCCGAAGACCTCGCTACCCTGTATCGCCAGGCCGATTACGTCCTCATCCAGCTCCATCACAATGAGAGCACCCATCATATGCTGAACGCGGAGGCGTTCGGTCAGATGAAGAACGGCGTACGCATCATCAACCTCGCCCGCGGCGAGCTGGTGGATACGGATGCGATCCTCGCGGCTCTCGATTCCGGCAAGGTTGCCCGCTATGTCACCGACTTCCCCGACGACAAGCTCCTCGGCGCGAAGGGCGTCGTTGCGTTCCCGCATCTCGGCGCTTCCACGCCGGAGAGCGAGGAGAAATGTGCGGTCATGGCGGCCCAGGAGCTGGCGGATTATATTCTCGACGGCACGACCAAGAACTCCGTGAACCTGCCCGACGTATCCCTTGACCGCGCCGGTCAGGGCCGCATCTGCGCCATCCATGAGAACGTGCCCCGCATGATCAACAGCTTCCTCGACATCATTGGCGCGGAGAACATCAACGTCGAGCACATGATCAACAAGGCCCGCGGCAACGTGGCCTACACGATCATCGACGTCAGCGTTCCCGTTACCGAGGAGATCGCGGCGAAGATCGCGGCGGTGCCGCAGGTCAAGCGCGTCCGCATCCTGTAAAAATCCGCGTCATTCCCAGGGCCCGGCTT
>JBJDYS010000032.1:0-3594 GCA_051867595.1 Oscillospiraceae bacterium | reverse complement strand
CAAAAAAAGACACGCCCTCTCCGAAGAGCGGGCGTGTCGGGGTCATGAACGGGAATCAGAAGTACAGTCCCGTGGACATCGGGTACTGGTAAAAATCCGCGCCGGCAAGGGAATAGATCGTGGCGACGAAGTACAGCTCGCCGCCGTAGCCGAGCCAGACGCGATCCAGCTCCGCGTTTTCGGGCGAGATCGTGCGCTCGTACTGCTCCTGATAGAAGTCCGCCATGTCCTCGCCGGGCTCGGTGCCGAACATATGCTCGAACTCCTCGGCCATGATGGCGATCTCCGTGTCGCCGATGACGGATGCGTCCGCGTTCAGCAGGGCGAGAAGCTCCGCGCCGGTCAGGTACTGGCCGGTGGTCAGGTCGAGGTTGTAGGGCGTGTAATAGGAGCAGTCCCCGTCGTAGTTTTCGGCGATCACGATCGAGAGGATGCGGCCGTTTTTGGCGGCGTCGTAATAGACGCTGCAGTACTCGTCATCCAGCAGGTGGCGGAAGGAGCCATCGATGTCGTCGTTGATGTAGGCGGCGCCGGCGCAGTTCGCGGTGATGCGGGGAAGCTGTCCCTCCGTGCCCTCGGCGTCGGTGACGAGCTCTTCGAGGGTCAGCGCGGTCAGGTCAACATCCGGGATCTCTTCGACGGGAAGCTCGGCGGGGAGCTCGGAGACCTCCCCGGCGCTGTCGGTGGCGGAGGCGGGAACCTCCTCCTCGGGCTCCGGGACGTATTCGGCGTCGGAATCGGAGGCGGCGCCGCCGTCCGCAACCGGAGCGGAATCGGCCTGCGCGGGGTTGTTGGCGTCGTGGAGCTGGGAGGCGATGTCGCCCAGTGTGTCGGTCATCTTACAGGCGGACAGCGTCAAAAGACACAGCGCAAGCGTGAAAGCGGCCATCCGTTTTTTCATAAGGTTCTCCTTTCCAAGAGACGGTTTTTATAGTGGCGGAACGCGGCGGGGACGGCGTAGATCTCCTGACGGGCGGCGTCGTCGGCCCATTGGAAACGCTCCGGCTCCGCGCCGCACGGGATGATGTAGCCGGTCATGTGCCACTCGATATGGGAAAAAATATGGATCGCGTCGCCGCAGGGGTAGGCACGGAGAGGCTCGCAGCCCCATTCGGCGGCTCTCTGCATAGCCTCGTCGGCGGTCAGTGTCCCGTCGACGTTCGGAAACTCCCACATCCCGGCGAGCAGACCCCTGGCGGGCCGCTTGCACAGGGCAGCTTTGTCGCCGCGAAGCAGCAGGAACACGGTTTTCGGCTGGATGCGCCGGGGCTTTTTGCCGGGCATGACGGGGTATGCGGTGGGATCACCCGCCTTCTGCGCGGCGCAGAGCTCCCGGAGCGGGCAGGACGGACAGTCCGGCGAATCGGGGGTGCATACGGTCTCGCCGAGCTCCATGAGCGCGGAGGTGAAGTCGCCGCAGCGCGTTTCGGGATACTGGGCGCGCAGCGCCTCGCGGAAGCGGGTCTTGACCTTCGCCTCGCCGATGCTGTCGGCGCAGCGGGTCAGACGGGCGCAGATACGCAGGACGTTTCCGTCCACGGCGGGTTCAGGCAGGCCGAACGCGAGGGAGGCGATGGCCCCGGCGGTATAGTCGCCGATGCCGGGAAGGGCGCGCAGGGCGGCGTAATCTCCGGGCAGCTCGCCGCCGTATTCGGCCATGACGCGCTGCGCGGCCCGGTGGAGATTGCGGGCGCGGGAGTAATAGCCGAGGCCCTCCCAGAGCTTGAGGACGAGCTCCTCGTCGGCGGCTGCGAGCGCCGCAATATCCGGCAGGGCGGTCATGAAGCGCGTAAAATAGCCCTTTGCGGCCTCGATCCGGGTCTGCTGGAGCATGATCTCCGAGACCCACACCCGGTAGGGGGTGACGTTCTGCCGCCAGGGAAGCTCGCGGGCGTTTTCGTCATACCAGGGCAGGAGCGCCCCGGCGAGATTGTCCGGCAGCACGGCACGGCCTCCTTTTTGCGGTGATTGTGCCTCTATTTAACCACTTTGCAGCCCGTTGGTCAACCCGAATTTTGTAACTAAATGTCATTAGACTTTGGGGGACAGTGCGTGTAATATATGTGGTTAGAAAAATGACTGACCCCCGGTGCAGCGTTGTCGGCAAGGCGGCTGATTCTTTCATTACAGTGTTTGTTTCCTTGCCGGATTCGGCAAGGTTTTTTTTCGGACTTTTTCGCCGGAAGGGCAGGAATACGGTCAAAAATTTAATAGAAATAAAAAAGGAGAGAAAAACATGAACCTGATTTACGGAATCAAGGACAAGCCCAAGTTCGGACAGATCGTTCTGTTCGCCATCCAGCAGCTCCTCGCCATCATGGCGGCCACCATCGCCGTCCCGGCCGTCGTGAACAGCGCGATGGGTACCGACATGACCGCTTCCGCGGCGCTGTTCGGCGCGGGCGTCGGCACGGTCGTTTATCTTCTGTTCACGAAGAGCAGCAGCCCGGTGTTCCTGGGCAGCTCCTTTGCGTTCATCGGCTCAATGTGCACGGCTTTCGCCGGCGCCGCCTCCATGGCGATCGGCTATGCCGGCCTCATCATCGGCGCGCTGATCGCGGGCCTTGTGTATGTCATCATCGCGATCATCGTGAAGTTCTGCGGCGTCAAGTGGATCGACAAGCTGATGCCCCCCGTCATCATCGGACCGACGGTCGCCATCATCGGCCTGAGCCTGGCCGGCAACGCCGTCGGCGATCTCATGCGCTCCAGCACCGAGGGCGGCAGCGTCTATGTGGCGCTCATCTGCGGCCTCGTCACGCTGGCGGTTGTCATGCTCTGCTCCACCTATGCCAAGAAGCTCGGCCGTCTCATTCCGTTCATCATCGGCATCCTGGCCGGCTATCTCTGCGCCTCCCTGTTCGCGATTATCGGCGCGATCACCGGCAATCCCGCGTTCACCGTCATCGACTACTCCGCGCTGACCTCCATGGATTCCATCGTGGCGCTGCCTGCGTTCAGCTTCACCAAGGCCGACTGGAGCGGCATCAGCGCCTCCTATCTCCTGACCCTGTTCGTCGCCTATGCGCCGGTGGCCTTCGTGGTCTTTGCCGAGCATCTGGCTGACCACAAGAACCTCTCCTCCATCATCGGCGTCGATCTGCTCGAAGAGCCCGGCCTGACCCGCACGCTGCTGGGCGACGGCATCGGCTCCTTCGTCGGCGCGCTGTTCGGCGGCTGCCCCAACACCACCTACGGCGAGTCCATCGGCTGCGTGGCCATCACCCGCAACGCCTCCACGGTCTCCATCTGGGGTGCGGCCGTGGCCTGCATCATCTTCTCTCTGATTACCCCGCTGGTCTGCTTCCTGGAGACCATCCCGAGCTGCGTCATGGGCGGCGTCTGCATCACCCTGTACGGCTTCATCGCCGCGAGCGGCTTCAAGATGCTCCAGCCCGTCGACCTGAACAAGAACCGCAACCTGTTCGTCGCCTCCGTCATCTTCATCACTGGCGTCGGCGGCATGGTTGTCAGCTTCGGCGCGGTGGAGATCCGCACCGTTGCCTGCGCGCTGATCCTCGGCATCCTGACGAATGTCATGCTCTCCAAGGAGGACGCGGACAGCGACGAACCTCAGCAGCTCATCAAGTAATT
>JBJDYS010000031.1:0-3681 GCA_051867595.1 Oscillospiraceae bacterium | reverse complement strand
GCCTCGGTCGTCAGAAGAGGCACGGCCTGGCGCTGCATATTCGCGCCCATCAGAGCACGGTTCGCGTCGTCGTTTTCAAGGAACGGGATCATCGCCGTCGCGATGGAGACCATCATGCGCGGGCTGACGTCCACATAATCGACGCGCTCCTTCTCCACGGCGATGATCTCGTCGCGGTGACGGCAGGTCACGCGCTCGTTTTTGAAGGTGCCGTCCTCGTTGACCTCGGAGGCCTGCGCCACGAAGAAGCGATCCTCCACGTCGGCCGTGAGGTAGTCGATGTCCATCGTGACAAGGCCGGTCTCCTTATCCACCCTGCGGAACGGCGCGATCATGAAGCCGTACTCGTTCACGCGGGCAAACGAGGCCAGATACGAGATCAGGCCGATGTTCGGGCCTTCGGGCGTCTCGATCGGGCACAGACGGCCATAGTGGCTGTAGTGCACGTCGCGGACGTCGAAGCTTGCGCGCTCGCGGCTCAGACCGCCCGGGCCAAGGGCCGACATACGGCGCTTATGCGTGAGCTCCGCGAGGGGGTTCGTCTGATCCATGAACTGGCTCAGCGGCGAGGAGCCGAAGAACTCCTTGATCGCCGCGGATACGGGCCGGATGTTGATGAGGCTCTGCGGCGTGACCACGTCGAGATCCTGCAGGGTCATGCGCTCGCGGATGACGCGCTCCATGCGGGAGAAGCCGATGCGGAACTGGTTCTGCAGCAGCTCGCCCACGCTGCGGACACGGCGGTTGCCCAGGTGGTCGATGTCATCGACATGGCCGATGCCGTGGGCCAGGCCGTTGATATAGTTGACGGACGCGAAAATGTCGTCCACGATGATGTGCTTCGGAATGAGGATGTCCATGTTCTCGACGACCGCCTCCTTGAAGGCCTCCTCGTCATCGCCGAACTGCTCCAGAAGCTGACGCAGGATGAGCCAGCGGACATTCTCCTTGACGCCGAGCTCCGCCGGGTCAAAGGACACGAACGCCTTCATGGGCACCATGCCGTTGCCGAACACGCGGATGGCCTCGCCATGCTCGTCCAGTACATAGGCCTCCAGCAGACCGCGGGCGTCCAGCGCCTCGGCGCGGTCGCGGTCGATGACCTCACCGGCCTCCGCCACGATCTCGCCGGTCTGCAGGTCGGCGATGGGCGCCGCCAGCTTTCTGCCGATGAGGCGGTTCCAGACCGCGAGCTTCTTGTTGACCTTATAGCGGCCGACATTGGACATCTCATAGCGGCGGCGATCGAAGAACAGGCCGTCGAGCATTGCCTCCGAGGTCTCCACCGTGGGAGGATCGCCGGGGCGCAGACGGCGGTAGATCTCGATCAGAGATTCCTCGCGCGTATGGCAGGTGTCGCGCTCGAGCGTGCTCACCATGCGTACATCCTGCCCGAACACCTCGAGGAGCTGCTCATCCGTGACGCAGCCGGCCTCGGTATCGGCCACGCAGGTCAGCCAGGTATAGGGCTTGGCAGGGTTATAGGCGCCGAGGGAACGCAGAAGCCAGGTCACCGGCAGCTTGCGGTTCTTATCAATGCGAACATAGAAGATGTCGTTCACATCGGTCTCGTACTCGAGCCAGGCGCCGTGGTACGGGATGGTGGTCGCGCCGTACAGCGGGACATTCGTCTTGTCCGCGTGCTCGTCAAAATACACGCCGGGCGAACGAACGATCTGGGAGACAATGACGCGCTCCGCACCGTTGATGATGAAGGTGCCGCTGTCGGTCATCAGGGGGAAATCGCCCATGAAGATCTCCTGCTCCTTGATCTCGTCCGTCTCCTTGTTGCGCAGGCGAACCGAGACCTTGAGCGGGGCGGCATACGTGGCATCGCGGGCCTTGCACTCCTGCACCGAGTACTTGGGATTCTCGTTCATGGAGTAGTCCACAAACGACAGCTCCAGATTACCGGTATAGTCCGTGACCGTGGCGACATCCCGGAATACGTCCTTCAGGCCTTCCTCCAGAAACCACTTGTACGAGTTTTTCTGGATCTCCAGCAGATTGGGCATATCGCAGACTTCTTCCACGCGGGCAAAGCTCTTGCGGAGAGTTTTGCCATAGTATACGTCCTTCGGCATAGAAATCAATTCACTCCTTTGGCAGATGATACGCCGGGGTATGTTGTTACAAAACAATGCTTGCGTCTTGATTTTTCCGTGGTGAATTGGTACAATAACCACAGAGTTGGGATGGTATGTTCCGCCCATTCTCAATCGCATAGCGTATCATTTTAGCACTTTTTCCAATAGCTTGTCAATACCATTTTATTAATCTAATCTGTCCGCGGCGGTTTTCACCGCCGCTTTTTTGTTAGGGGTGCTTTCCTTGGATTACCGCGCCACGATACTATTATATTTAGAGCTGCTTTTCGCCCTTGCCATCCTGTGGCGGGAAGGTCTCCTGCGGACAAAGGCCCAGCGCATCGCCGCCGTCGGCATGGTGTCGCTCGCCTTTGTGCTGCGGTACTGCTGCCTTACCTATGAGACGCTCGACTACCAGGACTGGCTCCGCGTCTGGATGGCCTCGCTGCGGGACACGGGCGCATGGCGCGGCCTTGGACAGGAGATCTGGAGCTGCAACTATAACGCGCCGTATCTCTATATCCTCGCGCTCATCACGAAAAGCGATATTTACGAGCTGCTGCTCGTGAAGCTTGTCAGCATCTTCTTTGACGTGCTGATGGCGTTTGTCGTCATGCGCCTTGTCGGGCTGTTTTCGGACAGTCCGGCGCGGAAGCTCACCGCGTTCATCGGCGTTCTCTGGCTGCCCACAGTGTATCTGAACGGCGCCTATTGGGGCCAGTGCGATGTGATCTACGCGTTCTTCGCCGTGCTGGCCATTTACCTCGCGCTGTCGGATCGCCCCGGCTGGAGTGTGGCGGCGATCGCGGTCAGCATCTCCTTCAAGCTGCAGGGCATTTTCCTGCTGCCGGCGTACCTTGTGTTCCTCTTCGCCGGGAAGATTAAGATCCGCCACCTGTTCGTGTTCCCCGCGGTCTATATCCTTACGATCCTGCCCGCGGTGCTGGCCGGCCGGGATTTCTGGGAGCTTCTGACGCTCTATTACAACAACACCAGCACGATCGGCGACGGACTCAATTATAATTCTTCCTCCCTGTACGCGCTGCTGGACTTCTCCTCCCTGCCGAACGATACGGCCTCGAAGCTCGGCATTTTCCTCGCGTTTTTCCTGTGCGCATCGATCTATATCTGGATGCTGCTGCGCCGGAAGGAAATTACGAACCGGACGCTTCTGGGCGTATGTATTCTCTTCTGTCTGGGGGTTCCGTTTTTCCTGCCGCATATGCACGACCGATACTTTTTCATGGCGGACGTGCTGACCTTCGCGCTGGCCGTGATCGCGCCGCGCATGAGCCTTACGCCGCTGCTTGTCAGTTTCGGCTCCTTCCTCGGATATTATGCCTATCTGCGGATGCGCTATCTCATGCCCATGCGCCGGGGAGCCCTTGCCATGCTTCTCGCGCTGATCCTGATCGCCGGATTTACCGCTTTTTCGCTGGATCGAAAGGATTCCGAAAAAAATGTATTGACAAATCCCGTGGATTTGATATAATAATCAGGCCCTGTGCGGGGGTGCTGGAATAGGCAGACAGGCAGGCTTGAGGTGCCTGTGCTCGATAGGGCGTGTGGGTTCAAGTCCCATTCCCCGCACCAA
>JBJDYS010000030.1:0-17008 GCA_051867595.1 Oscillospiraceae bacterium | reverse complement strand
TCGCTTTTGAGGAGATGGTTTCCATGAGAACGAACTATGAGGCGATCTACGAATCGCGGAAGGGCAGCGTACAGGACTGCCTGGACGTTATCCACTCCGGAAACGTCGTCGCCTTTGCCGCCGCCTGCAACGCGCCGGACGCCATTTTGTCGCAGATGCACACCATTGCCGACCGGGTCACGGACGTAAAATGTATCAAGGGCCATGAAGGCACCTATCCCTTCGTCACCATGCCCGGCATGGACGGTCACATAAACACGGGCTCCTTCTTCATCGGCAAGGATCTGGCAAACGGTATGCGCGCCGGAAACGCCACCTTTATCCCGGCCGATATGTGCGACTACTCCACCTTCACACAGGGCCATTACCCCTGCGACGTGTTCATCGCCGGTGCGACGCCGATGGATGAAAACGGCAATCTGCAGGTCAGCCTCTCCATGATGTTCGAGGACGCGGCCTATGCCTGCGCGGACAAGATCGTGCTCGAGGTCAATCCGAATCTTCCCCGTGTGCGCGGCGGGCTGGAGATCAACATCCGCGATGTCACCCGGCTTGTCGAGGTGGACTATCCCATTCAGGAAGTTCCCGACCTTGACCCCACGCCGGAGGAGGTGCAGGTCGCCAAAAACGTCCGCTCCCTCATGCGCGACGGCGACTGCATCCAGATCGGCATCGGCTCGCTGCCGAACGCCATCGCAAACGAAATGTTTGACCTGCACGATCTCGGCCTGCACACCGAGATGGCGACAAATACCATCGGCAAGCTCATCGACGCCGGCGTCATCAACGGTGCGCGCAAAAACTTCAAGCACGGGCAGCATCTGTTCATCTTCGCCGGCGGTTCGCCCGCGCTGTATAAGACGCTCGGCGAGAACGAGGCCTGCCGCATCGTCCCGGCGGTCTACGGCGCGGACCCCATGATTATCATGAAAAACGACAACATGGTCTCCATCAACACCTGCGTCGAGATGGACCTGACCGGCAACATCTGCTCGGAAAGCATCGGTCCGCGGATCATCTCCGGCTCCGGCGGCGCGTTCGACTATGTCTACGGCGCGCTCCATGCCCGCGGCGGACGGAGCATCATGGCCTTCACGTCCAAGACGAAAAAGGGCGTTTCCAAGATCGTCCCCATGCTCGCGCAGGGCGCGGGCGTCACGATCCCCCGAAACTACGCCGACTACATCGTCACGGAATACGGCGTCGCGCATCTGCGCGGCCTGTCCCTCAAGGAGCGCACGCTCGCCCTCATCCGCATCGCCCATCCCGATGTCCGCGATGACCTGCGCCGCGAGGCAAGAAAGCTGTTCTACATCTGAAGCATACAAAGATACCCGGAACGGAGATCGTTCCGGGTATCTTTACGCTTTTTACTTTGCTCTTACGAGGATGCTGCCGGTATAGGTCTTTCCGGCCTCGGGGACGATCTCCGCGCCGTCGATGGTCACCCTGCCGTTCAGCACGGCGCCGTCCTGCACGGTGAGGGAGGTCAGCAGACCCTCGCCGGTCACGTTCCAGACGGAGCCTGCCTCGAGCACGACCTCCACGGCGTTGTCGCCGTTAAAGAACACGCGGTTCGCCACATGGCCGAGGTAATAATACTGCTCGCTCGTGAAGAAGGTGTTCTGGCGGCCGTTCTCATCCACGTGGATGGTCTCAGTGGCGGAGATCGCGCCGGTCAGGGCCGCGCCCTTTCCGAGCGTGACATAGAGCTGCTTGGCCGGCTGGCCGTAATAGCCGGAGCCGTTATACAGGTCGCCCGTCAGCGTCACGTCCGAAGCGGCAAAGCGCACGTCGAACTGCGGCGCAGGCATCTCCTCGCCGGGAGGCGGGGGAGGCGGCATATCGGACGGGTCGGGAGGCGGCATAAGGGAGCTGATCTGGCCGTTCTCGCTGGGCCAGCCCTCCTTTTCGCGGAACTCGGTATGGAACTCCAGCTCCTTCTCGCCGTGCCAGTTGACGCCGACCGTCGCGTCGTCATCGTCGATGACCTGCACGAGCACGCCGTCTTTGACATGGACTTCCGCGCCGTCCTCGACGCGGATCTTCACGCCGCCAGCGCGCAGCAGAAACGCCGCGTTCTCCGTCGTCATGACCGTGCCGTCCGTCAGCGTCAGCTCCGCCGCGTCGTGGGCCATGATGCCGAACGCATCGGAGTTCAGGCGGGAAATTTCGCCCTTGCCCTCGCCCTCATAGACCGTCTCGCCGGTTCGGGCGGAGACGACCTTGACCGGCCCGCGGGAGGAGCGGTACACCGCATTGCCCTCACGGGCGATGCCGACATACGTTCCGGCATTGATCGTGACGCCGCGGAAATCCTCGTCCGCGCCGAGGATATAGGTGCCGTAGCCGCTGCCCCAGGTCTTGTGGTACGGGTTCTTCCGGTCGTCCTCCCCGCCGACGGCGGTCAGGGTGGAGTCGATGACCGCGAGGAGGTTGCCCTCGCCGTTATCGGTGGACAGAACGCCCCAGTTCCGGGCCTTCACCTCGGAATCCACGAGCGCCATCGTGGTCTTGTTCCCCATGATATTCGTGCCGCGGGCGTTGCCCATGATGCCGAGCACCCAGGGCGCGGCAACCATGAAGTTGAAGTCTGCGGAGTTCACATAGCCGTCATAGAGCCTGCCGCCCATGACGGAGAGCTTTGTATTTCGGATGAGCACGTCCGCGCCGTTGTCGGCATAGACCGAGCATTTCGCAACGCCCTCCGTCTCGATCTCGCAGTGGTCGATCTCGACCTTCGCGCCGTTGAACGCAGCGACGACCGAGCCGAGCCCCGCAAAGTCGCAGACATTCTCGCCGCGGCCCGCCGTGGGCATGGAGATCTTCGCGTTTTTGAGCGTATACGCTCCGCCGTCCACGATCACCGCGCTGAAATCGTCGCTGCGGGACTCGATCGCGATGCCGTCCGCGCCGGTGTCGTCATAAGAGCCGCCCTGCACGGCCGCGGTCACGGACTTGTCCTGCGCGACGCCGTCCTTCGTGACGAACAGCGCCGTGCGGAAGGGCAGCGGCTTCTCCTCGGACAGCTCGCAGCTGTGCTCGATGACGATGGGCTCGGTTTCGACGCGCACATCGTAAGCCTGTCCCTCCGCATAGGGGACTTCCACACCGCCGTTCAGGACGGTGAGCAGTTTCTTTTCGTTTGCCATGGTTCCTCCTTTAGCCTGCCGGGGCAGGTCGGGTTTTTTGACAGTTTACCATTGATTCCATGCTCCGGTCAACCGCCATCTTGCTGTTTCGCGCCGGATCGACCGGCATACCGGCGTATAATTTGTAATATAAGCGGTATTTCCCGCCGAAAACCGGCTGAATTCTTGTGGTATTTAGAGATTGACTTGACGCATCATGTTTGCTAATATTAGTTTACAACCAAATATTGCAGTTAAAGGATAGAGGCGCAGTTGTCAAGAGTATGATCGGAGGAAAGGCATCGCAAAGCCGTTGCCGGTCGGAAAGGGGCCGCTGCCGAAGGCGAAAATGCGGATTTCGCCTGGGCAAACGAATAACATTCGTTTGACTGTCGCATTTGCGGAGCGCTATGTATTAATTGCAGCCATCCGGCTTGCGCCGGGTCGGTGTGCAGGATTAAGGACACAGCGTATGCGATTGCATCGACTGTGTTTTTTCATTCCGTACATATTATCCGGTTGCAATACGCGGTAAACTATTTTTCAAAGGAGATTTTCACCATGAGAACCGAACCCATTTTCCGCGGCGTTGCAACCGCCCTCATCACCCCGCTGACCGAGACCGGCATCGACTACGACGCCTTCGGCCGTCTGATCGACTGGCAGATCGAGCAGGGCATCAACGCCCTTGTCATCGCCGGAACGACCGGCGAAGGCTCCACCCTCACCGACGAGGAGCATAAGGAGGCCATCCGCTTCTCCGTCGAGCGCGCTGCCGGGCGCGTGCCCATCATCGCCGGCACCGGCTCGAACGACACCGCCTACGCCATCGAGCTGTCCCGCTACGCCTGCGAGGTCGGCGCGGATGCGCTGCTCGTCGTCACCCCGTACTACAACAAGGCCACGCAGAAGGGCCTTATCACCATGTATACCGCCATCGCGGACGCCTCCACGAAGCCGATCATTCTCTATAACGTCCCGTCCCGCACCGGCGTGAGCATCGAGCCGGCGACCTATGCAGCCCTCGCCGAGCATCCGAACATCGCCGCCATCAAGGAGGCAAACGGCAACATCTCCAAGATCGTGGAGACCGCCGCCCTCCTGAACGGCAGGCTCGACATCTACTCCGGCAACGACGATCAGGTCATCCCTCTGCTGTCCATGGGCGGCATGGGCGTGATCTCCGTCCTGTCGAACATCCTGCCCGCCCGCACCGTCGAGATGTGCGACCGCTGGTTTGCCGGCGATGTTGCCGGGGCGGCCGCGCTCCAGTGCGAGCTGCTGCCCCTCATCAACGCCCTGTTCTCGCAGGTCAACCCCATCCCCGTCAAGGCCGCCATGGCGGCTATGGGCTGGTGCGAGAACTATCTCCGCCTGCCCCTGACCCCGATGGAGGAGGAGCCCTGGCAGAAGCTCCGCGCGCTGATGGCGCAGCAGGGTCTTCTGAACTGAGAGGAGCATACCATGAACATTATCCTGACCGGAGCGAACGGCCGCATGGGCCGCATTCTCACCGATCTCATCACCCAAAGCGGCGAGCACACCCTGGCCGCCCGGATAAGCCCCAGCTATTACACCGACTGCCAGGCCGGTACCTATCCCACCCTCCGGCAGTTTGACGGGACGGCGGACGTGGTCATCGACTTTTCGAGCCATGCCGCTACGAGGGAGCTGCTCGATGTCTGTATGGAGCGAAAGCTCCCGCTGGTTCTCGCGACCACCGGACAGACCGAGGAGGAGCTTTCGCTCATCCGCCGGGCTGCGGAGACGATCCCCGTGTTCCTCTCGGCGAATATGTCCATCGGCGTGGCGCTGCTCGCGGGACTGGCGCAAAAGGCTGCGGCGGTTTTCCCGACGGCGGACATTGAGATCATCGAGAAGCACCACAACCAGAAGAAGGACGTCCCGAGCGGCACGGCGCTGCTGCTGGCCCGCCGCCTGCAGGAGGTTCGCACCGGCGCGGAGCTTCTCGTCGGCCGCCGCGAGGACGGCCTGCGCGGCTCGGAGATCGGCATCCACTCCCTGCGCTACGGCAGCGAGGTCGGCACCCACGAGATCATTATCTCCACCGGGAGCGAGACCATCACCCTCAAGCATGAGGCGGAAAACCGTGCTCTCTTTGCCGAGGGCGCGATCGCGGCGGCGGATTTCCTGCGCGGGAAAGCGCCCGGCCTGTACGATATGCGCGACATCGTATCATAAGGAGACATATATGAACGCACAGGAGATCATAAAGTACATCGCCACGGCGGAGAAAAAGACCCCCGTGAAGCTGTATATCAAAGAGCGCGAGCCGATCGACTACGGCAGCGCCGACGTGTTCGGCGCCGGCGACAAGATCGTGTTCGGCGACTGGAGGGAGCTTTCCGCCATTCTGGAGGAGAACGCCGGCCGCATCGAAAACGTCATCGTCGAGAATGACCGCCGCAACAGCGCCGTGCCGCTGCTCGACATGAAGAACATCCCCGCCCGCATCGAGCCGGGCGCGCTCATCCGCGAGCACGTCACCATCGGCGAGAACGCGGTTATCATGATGGGCGCGGTTCTGAACATCGGCGCGGTCGTCGGCGAGGGAACCATGATCGACATGGGCGCGATCCTCGGCGGGCGCGCCACCGTCGGCAAAAACTGCCATATCGGCGCGGGCGCCGTGCTGGCGGGCGTCATCGAGCCTGCCTCCGCCGTGCCCGTGGTCGTGGAGGACGGCGTCCTGATCGGCGCAAACGCCGTCGTCATCGAGGGCGTGCATATCGGCGCAGGCGCAGTCGTCGCCGCCGGCGCCGTGGTCATCGAGGACGTCCCGGAAAACGCCGTCGTGGCCGGTTGTCCGGCCCGCGTCATCAAGATGAAAGACGAAGGAACCACGCAGAAAACCGCCCTTGAGGCCGCGCTGCGAACCCTGTGATGACGCCGGATTTTCTGAACGAAGCACAGGCGATGAGGGAAGAGCTTGCCGCCCTGCGTCATGCGCTCCACCGCCTCCCGGAGCTGGGAAACCATGAGTTCCGGACAGCCGCGTGCATCGAGGCGTTCCTGCGGGACTGCGGCGTGGAGACCGAGCGGGTGACGGAGACCGCCGTCGTCGGCCGTCTCCGGGGCGCGCTTCCCGGCCCGACCGCCGCGCTGCGGGCGGATATGGACGCGCTGCCGATCACCGAGGCCACCGGCGCGGAGTTCGCCTCCGAGGTGTCCGGCGTCATGCACGCCTGCGGACACGACGTACACACCGCCTCGGTTCTCGGCGCGGCAAAGCTTCTCGCCGCCCACCGGGCGGAGCTTCCCGGCGCGGTCGTATTCCTGTTTCAGCCCGACGAAGAGGGAAGCGGCGGCGCCGAGCGCATGATGGAGGCCGGTGCGCTGGACGGCGTGGACGCGGTTTTCGGCGGACACGTTTCGCCCGAGCTTCCGGCGGGACACACCGCCGTGCGGTACGGAAAATTCTACGCGGCCGCGGATATGTTCCGCGTCGTCATGCACGGGCGGAGCGCCCACGGCGCCGAGCGGGAAAAGGGCGTCGATGCCCTCGGCGCGGCGGCGGCCGCCGTCCCCGCGATCCTGACGCTGCCGGAAAACTTCCCGCAGGAAAAGAGCGTCGCCACCGTCGGCACCTTCCAGTCCGGCACCGCCCGCAACATTCTGCCCGACCGGGCGGAATTTACCGGCATCCTGCGGACACTGGGACAGGACACCCGCCTCCGAATGCGGGAGCTGTTCCGCGACGCTGTCAACGCCGCGGCTGCCTCCTTCGGCGCATCGGCAGAGATCGAGCTCATCGAGGGCTATCCGGGCGTCGTAAACCACGACGGCATGACGCGCCTCGCGGAAAACACGCTCCGCGCGCTTTTGGGCGGCGATCGGGTACATACCATTGCCGAACCGACCATGACCACCGAGGACTTCGGGTATTTCCTGCGGAAGTGCCCCGGTTCGTTTTACCATATCGGCGCGGGCTGTCCGCTGCCGCTGCATAACGCCGGCTTCCTGCCGGACGACTCCGCCGTCGTGACCGCCGCTGCGGCTCATGCGGCGATCGCATACGCCTATCTTCGCACCCATCACTGACACAGAGGGAGAACTCATGGACACGATAACCGTAAAATTCGGCGGCAGCTCGCTGGCCAGCGCCGCACAGATCCAAAAAGCCGCCGCCATTGTGCAGGCCGACCCCGCCCGACGCTATGTCGTGGTCTCCGCCCCCGGAAAACGCTCCGACGGCGACACGAAGGTCACGGATATGCTTTACCGCTGCTGCGCTCTCGCCGCCGAGGGCGCGGACTTTTCCGGGATCCTGGAACAGATCGAGGCGCGCTATGCCGACATCATCCGGGAGCTCGGCCTGTCCTTCGATCTGGCCGCCGAGATCGACATCCTCCGCCGCCACCTGCTCACCGCGCCCGACGCGGACTATATGGCGAGCCGCGGCGAATACCTGAACGGGCGCATCATCGCCGCCTATCTCGGCTACGACTTCATCGAACCCGCCGAGTCGATCTTCTTCACCGAGGCCGGTCTGTTTGACGGCGAACGCACCTTCCGCACGCTCGGCGAGCGTCTCAACCGCTCGGAATACGCCGTCATCCCCGGCTTCTACGGCGCGCTGCCCGACGGCACGGTGCACACCTTTTCCCGCGGCGGCTCCGACATCACCGGCTCCATCGTGGCCCGCGCCTCGAACGCCCGGCTCTATGAGAACTGGACCGACGTCTCCGGGATGCTCTCGGCCGATCCCCGCATCGTGGAGGGAGCGAGAGTCATCGACTGGATCACCTACACCGAGCTGCGCGAGCTGTCCTATATGGGCGCCTCCGTGCTGCACGAGGACGCGATCTTCCCCGTGCGCGAGGCCGGTATTCCCATCAACATCCGCAACACCAACCGCCCCGAAGACCCCGGCACGATGATCGTCTCCGCTCTGGACGGGAACGCCCGGCGGCGCGTCGTCACCGGCATCGCCGGACGCAAGGGCTTCACCTGCCTCGTCGTGGAGAAGTCCATGATGAACGCGCAGGTCGGCTTCGGCGCGAAGCTCCTGCAGATTTTTGCCGGGCACGGCGTGGGCTTTGAGCACTGCCCCTCCGGCATCGACACCATGTCCGTCATCGTCAGCACCGACGCGTTCAACAAAGCGCGTGACGAAATCCTGGTCGATATCCAGAAGTCCCTCGACCCCGAGGCGTTTTCCATTCAGGACGGCCTTGCCATGATCGCCGTCGTCGGCGAGGGCATGGTTCGCTCCAAAGGCACCGCGGCGCGCATCTTCCAGGCTCTGGCCGAAGCGGATATCAACATCCGCATGATCGATCAGGGCTCGAGCGAGATGAATATCATCGTCGGCGTCGAGGAGCGCGACTATGAAGCCGCCATCCGCGCCATCTACCGGAAAATGGAGGATCTGCTGTAATGCGCTTTAGCAAAATGCACGGCTGCGGCAACGATTACATTTACATCAACTGCTTTGAGGAGACCGTGACCGACCCCAACGCGCTGGCCCGTGAGATGTCCGACCGGCACTTCGGCGTCGGCAGCGACGGCCTTGTCCTCATCGAACCCACGGAGAAGGCCGACGCCTGTATGCGTATGTTCAACGCCGACGGCTCGGAGGCCGGTATGTGCGGCAACGCCATCCGCTGCGTCGCGAAATACATCTACGACCACGGCATCATCCCCGCCAACCGGCTCACCGCGTCCGTCGATACCCGCGACGGCATCAAGTACATCTCTCTCGAGGTGGAAAACGGCAGGGTTGCCCGCGTCACGGTGGACATGGGCGCACCCCGGCTGACAAGCGAGCTGCCGGAGGACATCACGGTCGCCGGCATGGATTTGAAGTTCATCGGCGTGGACACCGGCAGCAAGCACGCGGTGTACTTCCTCGAGGACAACCCCGCCCTCGGCGTCGAGACGACCGGGGAGCTTGCCTTTGACCGCTATGGCCGCGCATTTGAGACGCATCCCCGTTTCCCCGACCGGGTCAACTCCGAGTTCATCCGCATCCTCAGCCGCGGCGAGGTCGAGTTCCGCGTCTGGGAGCGCGGCTCCGGCGAGACGCTGGCCTGCGGCACGGGCGCGACGGCGTCGGTCTTTGCGGGTGTGCTTTCCGGCAAGCTGGACGATACGATTCTCGTCCACCTGCGCGGCGGCGACCTGCGTATCCGCTTCGACCCCGTCACCCGCCACTGCTTCATGACCGGCCCCGCCGTCGAAGTGTTCTCCGGCGACTATACGCCGTCCGCAATCTGATCCGAAATGCGCCTCGATGAGAGGCGCATTTTTTGGTATGGACTTGGAAAGGCCGGGGCCTTACCGGCCCCTGTGTTTTTCTTTTCGTTTTTGCTGTTTCAGTTCATACAGGCGCTTTTCTTCGGCTTCCCTCCGGGCCTTGCCGACTGCCTTGCGCTCTGTTTTCATCTGCTCCCGCTGCCGCTGAAGTGCCTGCTGTGATTTTGTTCCGATCCCCGGGGTCTGCATCCGCTTTTTCGCTTCCCGCTGTACCCGCTTCGGATTCACCGCCGCGTTCCGCACTTTCACATCGACAGCCGGGCTGAACCGCAGCTTGTAGTAGTTTTTCTGAATGAATTCCAGTACCTCGATCTCCCGCGGCATCGCGCCGAAGGTCACCTTGCATACCGTCAGCCGGTTTTCGGCTATGCGCTCAAACACGCCCACCCAAAACGGCTCCTCGAAAAACACCGTAAGACTGCAAATGGTTGTATCCACAACAAGTTCCTCCTTGATGATGATGGCAGGCAAGGAACGGACGACCCAAGGAGGGAGGGTTACTTATACTCTTTCGAGTACGGCCGGACTACCAGCCGGCTCTGCGCCGAGGCGCGTTTGTGTTTTTATCCTTGCCGTATAGGCGCCTGAAACGGCGCGATTTGCCGGGCCATGTCCTCCTTTCCAATTCCATCGTAAACACATTATACCATTTTCCGCGTTTATGGTATAATAAAATCACGCACCATTCTCTTCGGAGGTATGATATGAACGACCGAATGCTCGCCGCCTTTGCCGCCGCACAGCGCACGGGCAGCTTTTCCATCGCCGCGTGGGAGCTTTCCACCACCCAGCAGAATATCAGCTACAGCATCAAAAAGCTCGAGGAAGAGCTCGGCTTTCCGCTTTTCGTCCGGCGCGCGAGCCGCGTGGAGCTGACCGTCGGGGGCGAGGAATTTTTCGCCTGGTACCGCGCTCTGGACAGCGGCGCGGAACGGCTGGCCGCCGAGGGGACGGACGCCTTGCCGGAAGGCGCCGTCACCGACACGCAGGTGCGCTGCTTTATCGCCGTCGCCCGGGAGGGCAGCGTTGCCGGTGCGGCCGAAACGCTCTTTTACGCGCCGCAGACGCTCTCCGATCACCTGACCGCGCTCGAAAAAGCGCTCGGCACGACGCTGTTTCGCCGGGAGCCGGGAGGGTGGGAGCTGACCGTGAAGGGCTGGGCCTACTGGCAGTTATTTGAAAACGCCGCAAGCTCCCTTGCGGCCGTCACCGCCTATGCCCGCGAGCGCTACAACGCCGGAAAAAACACCGCCGTCGTCGGCCTGTCCGAGTGGCTGAACGCGGACGGCGTCTTAAAAGCCGCGCTGGACGCGTTTGACGGCGAGACGGATGTGCGCGTCATGACCAACCACGAGCTTCTGGAGGCGTTGGAAGCCGGAGAGGTCGATCTGGCGCTGTGGAGCGGGGGACACGCCCCGGTAAACCGCGGCTTTGAGCTGCGCGCCGTCGGCGCGGAGGAGCTTTGCCTTCTGGTTCCGGCGGACAAAATATCCTGCCCGCTGCTCGTTTGCCCCGGCTGGCCCCGGAGTTTTCTGGAAAACCGCGTAATCACCACGCAGGAAACCTCCTTCGGAGGCTTTACGCCCTCCGGCATCACGCTCGTGGAGAGCTTCTCCCGGCTTCGGGAGCGGATGGCCTCCGGGCAATACGCCGCCGTCACCGACCGGCGCTTCGGCGCATTGGCCGATATTCCCGGCATGAACCGCATCCCGCTCGGGACGGAAAGCCGCCTGACCGCCTGCCGCCGCACCAACGCCGGTGAGGACTGTGCCGCGCGCCTCATGACCCATCTCGCCTCCGTTTTTGGAGGGGATACAAAATAATCCGTCTTTACCCCCGGCCCCGGTCGGGGGTATTCTATGGTCAGAAGAATAAATGACAGGAGTATGCCCACATGAACAAATACTTTCCGCACCTTTTTGAGACCTTCTCCGTAAAAGGCCTTACGTTCCGCAACCGCATCTTCTCCGCGCCCAACATGATCTGCCAGATGGACGAAAACGGCTATCCCATGCCGGACATGATCGCCTACTACGCCGAGAAAGCCCGCGGCGGCGCCGCCGTCGTCACCCTCGGCGATACCCCCGTTGACCGCGAGCACGCGGCATCCAATCCCCGCAGCTTCTGCCTTGACTACACGAAGCCCAACGCCGTGCTGCCCTACCTCTCCGAGATCGCCATGGCCATCCACGAGGGCGGCGCGATCGCCTCGCACGAGCTGAACCACGCCGGTATGTATGCCTCCCCCGACGCCAATAACGGCGGCGAGCCCATCGGCCCGGTCGATTTTTACCGCGATTGGGACGGTGTGCAGGTGCGCGCCATGACCGAGCAGGACATGGACGATGTCGCGGAGCATTTCGCGTGCTGCGCCGAGCTTCTCAAGCGCGCAGGGTATGATATGTGCCTCATCCACGGCGGTCACGGCTGGCTGCTCGGCCAGTTCCTCTCCCCGTATTACAACAAGCGCACCGACGCCTACGGCGGCTCGCTCGAAAACCGCGCCAAATTCCCGCTCATGGTCATCGACCGCATCCGCGAGCGCGTCGGCGACAAGTTCCTCCTCGAGTACCGTCTGTCCGGCTGCGAGGAGATCGACGGCGGCCTGCAGATCGAGGAGGCCGTTGAATTTGCCAAAATGATCGACGGCAAGGTCGATTTCATCCATGTCTCCGCCGGTCTCGACCCCGAGGAGGCGCAGGCCGTCCGCACGCATCCGACGATGTTCCTGCCCCACGGCGTGAACGTGAAATACGCCGCCGCCGTGAAGGCCGCCGGCGTCAAAACCCCGGTCGTCACGCTCGGCGCCATCAACACCCCGGAGCTTGCCGAGGAGATCCTGGCCTCCGGCCAGGCCGACATCGTCGCGATGGCCCGCACGCTGATCGCCGACCCGCACTTCCCCGAAAAGGCCGCGCTCGGCAAAACCAAGGAGATCACGCCCTGCCTGCGCTGCCTCGACTGCCTGACGGGGATGCACGCGGGCGAACATTTCCAGTGCTCCGTGAACCCCTCCGCCGGACGTGAGCTGCGCTACCGCAACTTTGTCCAGCCCGTTGAAAAGACGAAAAAGGTTCTCGTGGTCGGCGGCGGCCCTGCCGGTCTGCAGGCCGCGGCAACCGCGGCCAAGCGCGGGCATGACGTCACCCTGTGCGAGAAGTCCGGCGCGCTCGGCGGCTTCCTCAAATTCACTGATTACGACGATCTCAAGATCGACCTGTACCGCCTCAAGGAGCACCTCATCCATATGGCGGAGATCTCCGGCGCGAAGATCCGGCTGAACACCGAGGTCACCCCGGAATTCGTCGCCGAAAACGGCTTCGAGGCCGTCATCCTCGCCGCCGGATCTCTCGCGGCCAAGCCGCCGATCCCGGGCCTTAACGACCCCCGCGTGCAGCACGCCACCGTCGCCTACACCCAGCTCGACAAGCTCGGCCATCATGTCACCGTGCTCGGCGGCGGCCTGATCGGCTGCGAGACCGCGCTCTTCCTCGCCAAAGCCGGTCATGAGGTCACTATCGTCGAGATGCTCGACGAGATCGCGCCCGAGGCCAACTGGATGCACAAGGAGGGCATGATGCAGGCCTTTGCCGAAACGCCGAGCCTGCACGTCCGCGCCGGTCTGCGCGTGACCGCCATCGAGGACGGCAAAACCGTCCGGACGGCGGATAAAACCGGCGGCGAGGTCGTCATCGAGGCCGACTCCGTCATCTACGCCCTCGGCCTGCGCTCCAATATGGACGCCTACGAGAGCCTGTTCTACTCCGCGCCGCAGGTCATCGCCGTCGGCGACTGCCTGCGCGGCGTAAAGCCCAAAAAGACCCGCGAGGCCATGCTCGAGGGCTACTGGGCCGCCATCCGCCTGTAACCACGGCAAGAGGTGGGGACGAAAGCTCCCTGCCTCTTTTTTGTTTCATTATTTATATAAACCGCTTGACAATTTCAATATACGGTGCTATGCTGTGCATGAGGTGAGAATGACCCATGAAAAAGACGCTATACAGCCTGATGCTCTCGGATGACGTCGTGCGGGAGATCGACAATCTGGCCCACCGGCGCGGCACGAACCGCTCCGCGCTCGTCAACCAGATCCTCGCGGAGTATGTCGATCTCGTCACGCCGGAGCACCGCATCCATGATATTTTCCGGCAGATTGGCGAGCTTTTGAGCTCTGACCGGGAGCTCGTCCCCTTTGTCGCGCCAAACGCCTCGACCATGAGCATGAAGTCGAGCCTGCAATACCGCTACCGCCCGACCGTCAAATACTCCGTCGAGCTCTACCGCGACCACTCCGGCGCGCTGGGCGAGCTGTCCGTCGTGTTCCGCACGCAGTCGGAGGAGCTGCTCGCCGCCATGGACGCGTTTTTCCGCCTGTGGAAGGCCGTCGAGGATGAGCTCATCGCCGGATACCTGCCCCGCCCGACGGAATACGCCCTTTACAACGGCCGCTTCACGCGCACGATTTCTCTCTCCGCCGGGAGGGACTATTCCACGAACGACATCGCCGGGGCCATCAGCGCCTATGTGCGCCTGTTTGACCGGCTGATGAAGGGCTATCTCGCCGGGAGCCTATCCGCGGAGGATGTGCGCGGCGAGTATATTCAGTGGCTGCGTGCGGGCAACATCATTCTGTGAAAACATTTTTATTTATAATAAATGGGAAGTGATCCTGTGAACAGCGAAAAACTGACGCAAAAAACCATCGAAACCATCAACGCCGCGACCGCCATGGCGCGGGAAAACGACAACCAGTATGTCACGCCGGAGCACCTTCTGTACGCGCTTCTCGACGCGGACGGCGGCCTCATCCCGACGCTCTTCACCCGTATGGGCGCGGACTGCGACGCCGTGCTCTCCGCGCTCGACACCGCCATCGGCAAGCTGCCCAGGGTGCAGGGCTCGCAGAGCGTCTATCCCTCCAACGAGTTCGGCAAGGTGATTGACTTCGCCGAGAAGATCGCGCAGAAGCTCAAGGACGAGTATGTCTCCGTCGAGCATCTGATGCTCGGCATCTTCGCGCACGAAACGCCCGCCATCAAGTCCATCCTCCGCGAGCAGAACATCACCCGCGACGGCTTCACCGCCGAGCTTGCGAAGGTCAAGACCGGCCATGTCACGAGCGACAACCCGGAGGACACCTACGACGCGCTGGAAAAATTCGGCACCGACCTTGTCGCCCGGGCGCGGCAGAATGAGCTTGACCCGGTCATCGGCCGCGATCTCGAGATCCGGAACGTCATCCGCATCCTCTCCCGCAAGACGAAGAACAACCCCGTCCTCATCGGCGAGCCCGGCGTCGGCAAAACCGCCATCGCGGAGGGCCTTGCCCAGCGCATCGTCCGCGGCGACGTGCCGGAGGGCCTCAAGGACAAGACCATCTTCTCGCTCGATATGGGCGCGCTGGTCGCCGGTGCGAAATATCGAGGCGAGTTCGAGGAACGCCTGAAGGCCGTGCTCGAAGCCGTCCGTAAATCCGAGGGGAAGATCATCCTCTTCATCGACGAGCTGCACACCATCGTCGGCGCGGGCAAGACCGAGGGCTCCATGGACGCGGGCAACCTGCTCAAGCCCATGCTGGCCCGCGGCGAGCTGCACTGCATCGGCGCGACCACGCTCGATGAATACCGCAAATACATCGAAAAGGACGCCGCACTGGAGCGCCGTTTCCAGCCCGTGCAGGTCGATGAACCCACCGTGGAGGACACGATTTCCATTCTGCGCGGCCTCAAGGAGCGGTATGAGATCTACCACGGCGTCCGCATCCACGACGCTGCGCTGGTCGCGGCGGCGACGCTGTCGAATCGCTATATCACCGACCGGTTCCTGCCCGACAAGGCCATCGACCTCGTGGACGAGGCCTGCGCCCTCATCCGCACCGAGATCGACTCCATGCCCGCCGAGCTCGACGACATCCGCCGCCGCATCATGCAGCTCGAGATCGAGGAGATGGCGCTCAAAAAGGAGACCGACCGGCTGAGCCTCGACCGCCTCGAAAAGCTGCGCGAAGAGCTTGCCGGGAGTAAGGAAGAGTTCAACGCCATGAAGGCCCGCTGGGAAGCCGAGAAGTCCGACGTGGACGCGGTCAAGACGATCAAGGCCGATATCGAAAGGGCCACCGCCGAGATGGAGCGCGCCCAGCAGAATTACGAATACGAAACCGCCGCCAAGCTCAAATACGAGACGCTGCCCGCCCTGCAGAAACGCCTCGAGGACGCGGAAAACGCCCCCGGCAAAAAGGCCGATTCCCTCGTTCACGACACCGTGACCGAGGAGGAGATTGCAGGCATCGTCGCCCGCTGGACGGGCATCCCCGTCTCCCGGCTCATGGAGGGCGAGCGCGAAAAGCTCCTGCATCTCGAGGACATCCTGCACGAACGCGTGATCGGGCAGGACGAGGGCGTGCGCCTCGTCACGGAGGCCATCCTCCGCTCCCGCGCCGGCATCGCCGACCCGAACCGGCCCATCGGCTCGTTCCTGTTCCTCGGCCCGACCGGCGTCGGCAAGACCGAGCTTGCCAAGAGCCTCGCGCAGGCGCTCTTCGACGACGAGCACAACATGGTTCGCATCGACATGACCGAGTACATGGAGAAATTCTCCGTCTCGCGCCTGATCGGCGCGCCTCCGGGGTATGTCGGCTATGACGAGGGCGGTCAGCTCACCGAGGCCGTGCGCCGCAAGCCCTATTCCGTCGTGCTCTTCGACGAGGTCGAAAAGGCGCACCCGGATGTGTTCAACATCCTGCTGCAAATCCTCGACGACGGCCGCATCACCGACTCGCAGGGCCGGACGGTGGACTTCAAAAACACCATCATCATCCTGACCTCGAACCTCGGCAGCCCGTATCTGCTCGACGGCATCGACGAAAACGGCGAGATCACGCAGGCCGCCAAGGACGCGGTGGAGGCCGAGCTTCGCAGCACGTTCCGCCCCGAATTCCTGAACCGCCTCGACGAGACCGTGTTCTTCAAGCCCCTGACAAAGGACAATCTGACCCACATCATCGACATCCTCACCGCCGCTCTGCGGCAGCGTCTGGCCGACCGGCAGCTCGGCCTCGAATTCACCGACGCCGCCAAGACGTACATCATCGACCACGGCTTCGACCCCGTGTACGGCGCAAGGCCGCTCAAGCGCTTCCTGCAGGCGAAAGCGGAAACGCTGATCGCGCGGAAGATCCTCGCCGGCGACCTGCCCGCCGGGTCCACCCTCATCGTGGATGAACGCGGCGGCGAGCTTGTCTGCGAGACGCGGGATCTTGTCCCGTAACCGTCTGCATCCAAAACGCGGTGATGACTATGCGTTTACGAATTCGTGACCTGCGGGAAGATCACGACCTGACACAGGCAGCGGTGGCGGTGCATCTGATGTGCGACCAGCCCCTCTATTCCAAATACGAGCGCGGCGAGAGGCCGCTTCCGCTGGAACTGGCGATTAAGCTCGCGCAATACTACGGCGTCCGTCTCGATTATCTGGTCGGCCTGTCCGATGACCCCGAACCGAAATAAATAAAATCCGGCCTGCGGAGAATGTCCGCAGGCCGGTTTGTTGGTGCTTTAGCTCCTCAAAACCCCCAGTTCAACTGGGGGTTGGAAAAGGAC
>JBJDYS010000029.1:0-3789 GCA_051867595.1 Oscillospiraceae bacterium | reverse complement strand
AATTCCTGTTCCCGGGTTTTGTATGGTTTGGCATATAGGGTCACATTACAACCCAAAATATGGCCGGAAGGGGATGATTGGGACGGGCGGACATCAAACGGGAGACCGCTGTAGTCTATTTAGCGACTATAGTCAAGAATGAAACTGCAAAATAATATAGGAAGCAGAAACGGGAGGTGAGGGTTTTGATCGTATACGATGCGTTCTGGGAAACACTGCGCCGGTCGGAGGAATCGACCTATACGCTGATCAAAAACCATCACATTTCCAGCTCGACCATAGACAAGCTGCGGAAAAATAAGCCGGTGAACACCACGACGATCAACGACCTGTGCCGGATCCTGCACTGCCCGGTGGAACAGATCATGCAATATGTCCCGTCGGACGACGATCAGGTGCTCTGAAAAATACTGCCGGGAAGAGAATTCGACCGTATTCGCAGTCAAAAAAACGTAAAATTGCACTGTACCGTTATGGTACGGTGCAATTTTTTTATGAGGATATGACGCCGAATGAAAGTACTGTCAAATTATAAAGAGGGACGGCTGACCCTGTTTTTTCAGGGCGAGCTTGACCATCATGAGGCGGCAGCGGCGCTGCGGAGGATCACGCGCACGCTGGACGATTATCTGCCGCGGGACTGCGTAGTCGATCTCGGAGGGCTGAGCTTTATGGACTCCTCCGGCATCGCGCTGATTTTAAAAATCGCCCGACTGATGGCGGAGACCGGAGGCCGTGCCTGGGTGGAGAACGCCTCAAAGCAGCCGCTCAAGGTGCTCGACGCCTCGGGCATTGACCGGCTCGTCAAGATCGGAGCCGCCGCGGGGAGCCCCGCAGAATAAAGATATGCGCCCTCCCCGCAGGATATGCGCGGGAGGGCGAGGGAGGATATTATGAAACAACTCAATTACATAAAGCTGGAGTTTCCCGCCCGCAGCGTAAACGAGGGCTTTGCCCGTGCGGCTGCGGCGGCCTTTGCCGCGCAGATGGATCCGACGATGGAGGAGCTGGGCGATATCCGCACCGCCGTGTCGGAGGCGGTGACGAACGCCATCGTCCATGCGTATCCGCATGAAATCGGCACGGTGACGATGCGTCTGCGTATTCTGGAGGGGAATGTGCTGGAGCTCATGGTGCGCGATCGCGGCGTGGGCATCCCGGACGTGAAAAAGGCGATGGAGCCGATGTTCTCCACAGGCGGCGAGGAGCGCAGCGGCATGGGCTTTACGATCATGGGCAGCTTTATGGACGGCCTGCGGGTGCGTTCCGCGCCCGGCAAAGGCACGACGGTGACCATGTCGAAAAAAATTTCAGTAAAGGTGCGGCGCTGATTTGGACGAAACGATCACGCTGCTTCGGGCGGCGCAGAACGGCGACCGGGAGGCGGCCGGGCGGATGGTCGAGGAAAATGCCGGGCTGATCTGGAGCATTGCGCGGCGGTATTTCGGGCGCGGTGTGGAGCCGGACGACCTGTATCAGCTCGGCTGTCTGGGCTTTCTGAAGGCGATCGACGGCTTTGACGAGGCATACGGCACGCGGTTTTCGACCTATGCCGTCCCCAAAATATCCGGCGAGATCCGACGGTTTCTGCGGGACGACGGCACGGTCAAGGTCTCACGCGGACTCAAGGAGCGGGCGGCGCTGATCCGCAGCGTCCGCAAGGAAATGGAGCAGACGCTGGGGCGGGATCCCACCGTGAGCGAGCTGGCGGAGCGGACGGGCTTTTCCGCGGAGGATATTGCCGTCGCGGAGACGGCGGCGCTGCCGGCGGAATCGCTGCAGCAGCCGGCCGGCGATGACGGCTTCTCGCTGGAGCAAATGCTGGGCGACTGGACGCAGGAGGATCGGCTCGTCGAATATGTCGCGCTGCGGCAGGCGATCGAGCAGCTCCCGGAGAAGGAACGGCAGGTGGTTTTCCTGCGGTTTTATCACGGCATGACGCAGGTGCGCGCCAGCCGGGTGATGGGTGTCAGCCAGGTTCAGATTTCCCGGCTCGAACGACGGGCGATGAAACGCCTGCGCGAGCTTATGGAGTGAAATTGTATATTCACAAAGGATTCACAAAATAGGGCTTGTCGGATGACGGAGAATATGATACAATTTTGACAAAGGAGGTAATAGTTATGACTTTTACGTTTACCGGCAAGAGGTTTGACGTCACCGATGAGCTGCGTGCCTACGCGGAGAAGAAGATCGGAAAGATCGACCGCCTTTTCCGAACGGAGAGCGATGCCTCCGTCACGTTCAGCTCCGCCCGCGGCCGCTACACCGCGGAGGTCACGATCCGCAACAACGGCATGATCTACCGTGTCAGCGAGGTCACGAGCGATATGTTTGCCTCCATTGATTCCGCCGTCGCCGCGATTGAGCGTCAGGTTCGCAAGAACAAGACCCGTCTGGAAAAACGCCTGCGCGAGGGCGCGTTCGAGCGCACCGCGGAGATCGTACCCGTGGAGGATGAGGAGCCGGATGAATTCGAGATCGTCCGCGAGAAGCGCTTCTCGATCAAGCCCATGACGCCGGAGGAGGCGATCCTGCAAATGGATCTGCTGGGACATGAGTTCTTCGCTTTCCGGAACGAGGCCGAGGACGGTAGCTTTGCCATCGTCTATAAGCGCAAAAACGGGGGCTACGGCCTGATCTCCGCTACCGACGCGGAGGAATAATCCGATCATTTCCCACAGGGGCGGCCAAAAACCGCCCCTGTTTTTTGGGAACTTTTTCTGTCTGCCTGCGTCCAAACAGACAGAAAACAAAACGGAGGTTGACAGGATGAAAAAGATTGCCCTCTTACTGGCGGCCGTGATGCTGGCGGTGCTGCTGTGCGGCTGCGGTGCGTCCTCGTCGGATGCGTCGTATGCGGCGGCGGAGGATATGTATTATGCGCCGATGACCGAAGAGGCGGCAGGTGAATACTGGGCCGATGACTACGGGGCGGCGTCTCCGGCGGAAGAGCCTGTGCCCATGCCGCTTTCCGCCGAAACGACCGGCAGCGTTCCCAATGCGGCGAAGCTCATTTATACGGCCGACCTCGACATGGAGACGCTGGAGTTTGAAAACGCGGTCAGCACCCTGAAGAGCCTGACGTCGGCGTGCGGCGGTTATTTTGAGTACAGCTCGGTCAGCGACCGGGGCAGCTGCCGCTGGGCGGAGTACACCATCCGCATTCCGGCGGAGCAGTACCGCACCTTCCTCGACGGGGCCGGGGAGACCTGCCATGTCCTGAGCCTGAACGAATACACCGAGGATGTCAGTGAGACGTATTACGACACGGCCGGACGGCTGAAGACCCAGCAGACGAAGCTCGAACGCCTGCAGGAGCTGCTGGCCGAGGCGGAGAATATGGAGGACATCATCCTGCTCGAGAGCGCCATCTCCGAGACGGAGGAGCGGATCGATTCCCTGTCCGGCACGCTCCGGCATTATGATGCGCTGGTGGATTACTCCACGGTGACGGTCTATCTCGAAGAGGTGAAGGTCTACGAGCCGGAGCCTGACCCTAGCTACGGCACACGCCTTGGTACGGCGTTCACCGACGGCTGGCATGGCTTTGTGGAGGGGTTGGGCGATCTTCTGATCGCGCTGGCATACAGCTGGCTGTGGCTTTTGCTGATCGCGGGGATTCTGGCGCTCATTCTTTGGCTGACCCGCAAGCGCCGGGCGGCCAGGCGTGAGGCGCGTGCCGGGCGGAAAGCGCAGAAAAAGACCGCGTCCCATGCCCCGGCCAACTATTCGACCCCGGCGGATAACGAAAAAGAATAAAAAGCAGACGCTTTCGGCTTTGCACCC
>JBJDYS010000028.1:0-17611 GCA_051867595.1 Oscillospiraceae bacterium | reverse complement strand
CACTCTGGAGCTGGTATGGAACGAGGCCGGATCCCGGCTCGATCTGCGTATCGGCGCGCTTTCCCTGACCCGCCAAAGAGAAGCGAAGGCGTCGAAAGGGAAAAAAAGCCGCCTTCCGGACTGGCCGATTCTGCAAAGTATCCTGAAAAATGGGTATCCTATCCTGTGCAGGCTGTTGTCCCGGGGACGGGTGGCGGTTTTGAAGCTGCACTTCACCGCAGCTTTTTATGACCCGTCCACGACGGCCATGGTTTACGCGGCGGCCGGGACAGCGCTCGACGCGCTCGTCCGGCTCGGCAAAGACCGCGTCCCGCTTATGGATGTGAAAGCGATGGCGGATTTTGACCGCGAGACACCGGTGATGGATCTGCATCTGAAAATCTTCTGGCGCCTGTACCGCCTGCTGGGCCTGGCCGTTCGATTTGCCTGGGGATTTCTGTGGGACTGCCTGCGAATGAAAAAGGAGGCTGCATCATCCAATGCCAGAACATCCGATCGGTGACATGATGGCCGGGGCCATGGACAAAATTCATACCATGGTGGACTCCAATACGATGGTCGGCGAACCGATCGTGACGCCGGACGGCGCCACGCTGATTCCGGTTTCGCGCATATCCTTTGGTTTCGCCTCGGGCGGAAATGACGGAACGGCAGGGAATAAGAAATCCGGTGTTTGGGCCGGCAGCGGCGCGGGGGTCAAGGTGGAACCCATCGGCTTTTTGAAGATACAAAATGACAGCGCCCGGATGATCGGGATTCAGATGCCGGCGCTTTCCACGGTCGATCGCGTCATTGACATGGTTCCCGACGTACTTGACCGCATCGAGGGATACGCGGAAAAATTCAGCCGCAAACGACAGAATGGCTGATATCCGCTGACTTTTTTTCTCAAAACTGGTCATACTAAGCACTGCTTTTATTTTTAAAAGGCGGTGCTGTTTATGAAATATACTCGTTTATGCGCGGTTATGCTTCTGTTGGCCCTGTGTCTGTCCATTTCGGCTGTGGCGGCGGAGGCGCCGTCCGTCTCGGCGGCCAGCGCGATTTTAACGGATGCGGAATCCGGCCGTGTGCTCTTTGAGAAAAACGCCGATGAGCCGCGGCTTATTGCCAGCACGACCAAAATCATGACGGCCATGATCGCGCTGGAACACTGCGACCCCGACCGATCCGTTGTGATCGACCCGGCGTGGACGGGGATCGAGGGCTCCTCCATGTACCTGAAACCGGGACAGAAGCTCACGATCCGGGAACTGCTGACGGGCCTGATGCTCGCCTCCGGCAACGACGCTGCGGTGGCGCTGGCCTGCATCACGGCGGGAAGCGTCGAGGATTTCGCGGTGCTGATGAATGAAAAAGCGGCGGAGCTCGGCTGTAAGAACACACATTTTGAAAATCCCAACGGCCTGGACAGCGAATCCCATTATTCCTCCGCGCGCGATCTGGCGATCATCACGCGGGAAGCGCTGAAAAGCGAGGAATTCTGCCGTATTGCGTCCCAGACCACGGCTACCATCGGAGAGCTGACCTACACGAACCATAACCGACTTTTAAGCGAATGCGAGGGCGTGTTCGGCGTCAAAACCGGCTATACCATGGCGGCGGGCCGGACGCTTGTGACGTGCTGCGAGCGCAAGGGACGCATACTGATCTGCGTCACGCTGTCCGACCCGGACGATTGGCGCGATCACGCAAACCTGTACGAGTGGGCGTATTCGGAATATGAGCCGGCGTATGTTCCGGCGGAAACGCCCTTTTGGGAGATTCCGGTTATCAGCGGGGATACGGACAGCGTGTCTGTCTCCGCGTCTGCGCCGCTCGAGATCTTTGTCCGCGATGGAGAACGGGTAACGCTCTCCATGGAGCTGCCGGGATTTATTTATGCGCCGGTGGAGAGCGGTGACAGCGCCGGGGTGGCGACCGTGATGATCGACAGCGTCCCCGTGGGGAGCGTTTCCCTGATCTATGACGCGGACGTGAGCCGGACAGAGGAGGAAACACCGGGATTCTGGCAGCGTCTGACCGAAATATTCGGCCGGGGAGAAAGGAAGATATACACCTTATCATGACAGAGAGACTTCAAAAACTGATCTCCGCGGCCGGGCTTGCCTCGCGTCGCGCAGCGGAGGCGATGATCGGCGAGGGCAGAGTAACCGTGAACGGGTCGGTCGCCAAGGTGGGGATGTCAGCCGACCCGGACAGGGATGAAATCTGTGTTGACGGGGAACCCATCTCGATTTCCGCCAAACGGCGGTACATAATCCTCCATAAACCACGCGGTTATGTGACCACGATGAAGGACGACCGGGGGCGTCCGACGGTCGCGGAGCTGGTGAAAGACGCTGGCGGCCGGCTGTATCCCGTCGGCCGGCTGGACATGGATTCCGAGGGACTTCTTATCCTGACCAATGACGGCGAAGCCGCCAATGCCATGATGCACCCGAGCCATGAGGTCGATAAGGTGTATACGGTCTTTGTGCAGGGCGAGGATATCAAGTCCGGCGTTCGGAAAATGCAGAAAATGGATAACCTGGAGGGAGAGCCGATTCGGCCTCCGCAGGTAAGCCTGGTGGAGCTGAAAGGCCAGGGCGCCGAGCTGCAGGTAACAATCCACGAGGGCAAAAACCGTCAGGTGCGGCGGATGTGCAAGGCCTGCGGCATGACCGTGCGCCGGCTGATCCGCGTGGCGGAAGGCGCCATCCTGCTGGGTGAGCTGCCGGTGGGAAAATGGCGGCCCATGACGAAAGAAGAAATTTCGTTCTTGCAGGAAACGGTCCGTTCTGCCGGAAAACGGCATTGAAAACCCGTCTTTTTGCAGGAGTTATAAAAAATTGCGATAATACTTGCATTTTCAGAAGAATGCAAGTATTATTGTTTTTGCAATTTTTTGTGGAGTTTGTGGAGTGAGAGATATGGCAAAGGACATTCTGGAAAAACTCGAAGAAAACAGCCGCGGTTTCTCCAAGGGCCAGCGGCAGATCGCGCGTTATATCACGGAAAACTATGATAAGGCCGCGTTCATGACCGCCGGAAAGCTCGGACACACCGTCGGCGTCAGCGAATCGACGGTGGTTCGTTTTGCGACGGAGCTGGGCTATGACGGCTATCCCGGTATGCGTAAGGCGATGCAGGAGATGGTTCGCGGCCGTCTAACGAGCGTTCAGCGGATCGCCGTGGCGAAGGATATGCTCGACGGCTCCAATGTCCTCAAATACGTCATGGGCTCCGACATTGAAAAGCTGCACCGCACGATGGAGGAAGTCGATCGCGCAAGCTTCGATGACGCGGTGAATGCCATGGAAAACGCGCAGCATCTTTATATTGTCGGCATGAGGTCGTCGGCGGCGCTGGCGAGCTTTATGGCGTTTTATATGAATTTTCTGAACGAAAACGTACGCCTCATTCATGACACAACCGCCAATGAGGTCTATGAGCAGATCATGCATATCGGGCCCGGCGATGTCTATGTTGGCATCAGCTATCCGCGCTATTCATCCAGCTCGCTCAAGGCGATGAAGTTTGCCAAAAGCCGCGGTGCGACGGTTGTCGCGCTGACGGATAACCCGAACTCGCCCTTTGCCGCGGTGGCGGATATCCGGCTCTACGCGAAGAGCGACATGGTGTCGTTTCTCGATTCGCTGATCGCGCCGATGAGCCTTATCAACGCCCTGATCGTCGCGGTCGCGGCGCGCAAGCAGGAAACGCTGGCCCAGACCTTTAACTATCTCGAAGGCCTGTGGAGTGAATACGAGGTGTTTACCACTGACAAGAGCTGATGTTGTCGTGATTGGCGGCGGTGCGGCCGGCATGATGGCAGCCGGAACGGCTGCGGAGACCGGGCTGCACGTGATTCTGGCGGAGCCGAACCCGAAGCGCGGCAAAAAGCTCCGCATCACGGGCAAGGGCCGCTGCAATGTGACGAATAACTGCACGGTGCGGGAGTTTATGAATCATGTACCCCGCAATCCGAAGTTTTTATACAGCGCGCTGACGGCGTTTTCGCCCGAGGACGCCATGGCCTTTTTTGAGGGGCTGGGCGTGCCGCTGAAAACGGAGCGCGGAAACCGCGTCTTTCCGTGCTCGGACAACGCCAACGATGTGGCGGATGCGCTCGACCGATGGGTCGATCAAACGGGCGTGCGTGCGCTGCACAACCGCATCGAGGCGATTGAAACCGATGAAAGCGGCGCCGTCTGCGGCGTCCGCACCGACCGGGGCAGCATACCGTGCCGCGCCGTGATCGTGTGCACGGGCGGCGTGTCGTATCCCGCGACCGGCTCCACCGGCGACGGGTTTGCGTTTGCGGAAGCGGCGGGGCATCATGTCTTTGCGCCGCAGGCAAGTCTCGTGCCGCTGGAAAGCCTGGACAGCTTTTGCGCGGAGCTTGCCGGGTTCTCGCCGCGGAACGTGACGCTGACCGTGCTGGAGGATGGGAAGGCCGTCTTTCAGGAAATGGGGGAGATGCTGTTTTCCCATTTCGGCGTGACGGGCCCGCTCGTTTTGTCCGCCAGCGCGCATATCCGGCATTGGGGCGAGAGAGCGTATCAGCTCTCGATCGATTTCAAGCCCGCGCTGGACGAGGAGACGCTGGATGAGCGCATCCTGCGCGATTTTGACAAATACCGAAACCGCGATTTTTCAAACGCCCTGACCGATCTTATGCCGCGGTCGCTGATCCCGGTCATCGTGGCGCTGTCGGGCATACCGGGCAGCACCAAGGTTCACTCCGTGACAAGACAGCAGCGCCTGACCCTGGTCAAGCTTCTGAAGGCGTTTCCTGTTCGCGTCACGGGTACGAGGCCGGTTTCGGATGCCATTGTGACCCGCGGAGGCGTGGATGTGAAGGAAATCAATCCGCGAACCATGGAATCCAAGCTCGTTCCCGGTCTGTACTTTGCCGGGGAAGTGCTGGATGTGGACGCCTATACGGGCGGATATAATTTACAGATCGCATGGGCGACCGGCCGCTGTGCCGGTGCGGCCGTGGGAAAGGATATGAATCATGACTGAAAAACTCTGTTCCGTTGCCATCGACGGCCCGGCCGGGGCCGGGAAGAGCACCATTGCCAAGGCGGCGGCCAAACGCTTTGGGTTCATCTATGTGGATACCGGCGCGATCTATCGAACGGTGGGCTATGCTGCAAAACAGGCGGCGGTCGATCCGCATCAGGCGCCGGCGGTGATCGCCCTCCTGCCGAAGCTCTCGATCCGGTTTGATTACGGCGAGGACGGCGTTCAGCATATGTTCCTGAACGGTGAGGACGTATCGGCGTTTATCCGCACGCCGGAGATGTCGATGTATGCGTCCGCGGTGTCGGCCATCCCCGAGGTGCGCGCATTTCTGATGGATATGCAGCGTGACATGGCAAAAACAAATTCCGTTGTCATGGACGGCCGCGACATCGGTACGGTCGTGCTTCCGAATGCGGGGCTGAAGATTTTCCTGACCGCATCGGCGCAGGCGAGAGCCGAGCGCCGTCTGGCTGAGCTGACAGCCAAGGGCGATCCCTCCACCTATGAGGAGGTGCTGGCGGATATGCTTGAGCGCGATAAAAACGATTCGACCCGGGCCGCCGCACCGCTCAAGGCGGCGGAGGACGCCGTGCCGGTTGACACGACGGCGCTGACGCTCGAAGAGAGCATCGAAAAAATATGCGGGCTGATCGCGGAGCGTTTCGGTTTGGAGTGATCGCATGACGGTTATACTGGCAGAGAGTGCGGGCTTTTGCGTCGGCGTTGCCCGCGCCGTCGATATAACAGAGAAGGCGCTGGCGGAATCGCCGGATTGCTGGAGCCTCGGAGAGCTCATCCACAACCGGGACGTTGTGGAGAGGCTGAACAGCAGGGGGCTTTCCGTCGCCTCATGTGTGGAGGAGGTACCGGATTCCTCGAGAGTGGTCATACGCTCTCATGGCGTACCCCGTTCCGAATGCGACGCGCTTCTCGCGAAAAACTGCACGATCCTCGATGCGACCTGTCCGCGGGTCTCCCGTATCCACAAGATCGTACAGCGCGCCGATGAAGAGGGAAGGCAGGTCGTTATTTTCGGCGAGCCCTCACATCCGGAGGTGCAGGGGATATGCGGCTGGTGCCATGATCCGGTCGTGGTTCCGGACTGCGAGTCCTTCCAACAGTGGGCAAAAGAAAATAAATTATCTGCCGATGCGCCGTTAACAGTGGTTTTTCAGACTACTTCCAATAAAAAAACCAGTGAACAAACTTTTAATTCTTTAAAAAAAGTCTATACAAAAGCAAAGTTCTTTGATACAATATGCGATGCTACGAGTATTCGTCAGGCGGAAGCGCGTACGCTTTCTGCGTCCTGTGATGCGATGGTCGTTGTCGGAGGGCTCCACAGCGCCAACAGCATTCATCTGGCGGAAATCTGCCGCGAGGAATGTGATACCGTTCTTTTCGTGCAGAATGCCGCCGAGCTTGACCCATCTATGTTGTCCGGTAAGGATCGCGTAGGCATAACGGCCGGCGCCTCGACACCCTCGTGGATTATTAAGGAGGTAGTAAACAAGATGAACGAGCCTGAGATCCTGAAAGAAGAAATCGTCGAAGAAGCAGCCCCCGTGGCGGAAGAGGCTGCCGTGGTGGAGGAAGCTCCTGCTGAGAAGGGTGAAATGTCCTTTGATGAGCTTCTGGAGGAGTCCATCAAAACGATCTATAACGGTGACACCGTGACCGGTGTTGTTGCTGCCATCGGTACCACCGAGATCACTCTCGACCTGCCCACGAAACACTCCGGATACATATCCGTGTCTGAGTTCACCGACGATAAGCCGGGCGTTAACATCAACGACCTGGTCAAGATTGGCGATGAGATCCAGGCTTCCGTGATTCGTGTGAATGATGTTGAGGGTACCGTCCAGCTTTCCAAGCGCCGTCTTGACGCGGCGAAGAGCTGGGAAGACATCGAAGCGTCCGCCGAGGAGGGCACTGTCCTGGAGGGCAAGGTCTCCGAGGAGAACAAGGGCGGCGTTGTCATCAACCTGAAGGGCATCCGCGTGTTCATTCCCGCGTCCCAGACCGGCCTTGGCCGCGATGTCCCCATGACCGAGCTGGTCGGCCAGACTGTCCGCTTCAAGATCACCGAGGTCAACCGCGGCCGTAAGCGTGTGGTTGGCTCCATCCGGCAGGTCGCTTCCCGCGAGCGCCGCGAGAAGGCCGAGAAGATCTGGGCCGAGATCGAAGTCGGCAAGAAGTACAACGGCGTTGTCAAGAGCATGACCTCTTACGGCGCGTTTGTCGACATCGGCGGCGTGGATGGCATGGTGCACGTTTCCGAGATCAGCTGGAACCGCATCCGCAAGCCGGACGACGTTCTGTCCGTCGGCGACGAGATCGAGGTCTATGTCATCAACTTCGATCCCGAGAAAAAGAAAATCTCCCTTGGCTACCGCAAGGCCGAGGATAACCCCTGGACGAAGTTCACGGAAACCTACAAGGTCGGCGACGTCGCGAACGTCAAGATCGTGAAGTTCATGACCTTCGGCGCGTTTGCCGAGATCCTTCCCGGGGTGGACGGCCTGATCCACATCTCTCAGATCGCGAACCGCCGCATCGGCAAGCCCGAAGAGGAGCTCACCGTCGGTCAGCAGGTCGATGCGAAGATCACGGCTATCGACAACGAGAAGCAGAAGGTCAGCCTGAGCATTCGTGCCCTGCTGGAGCCGGCACCCGCTCCCGAGCGTGAGCGTGAGGAGCGTCCCGAGCGCAGAAAGCCCGAGCCCGAAGGCGACGCGCTGGTCTATGAGATCTCCGCGGACGGCCAGGCCACCGGCTTTGCTCCGGAAGAGGACGAGATCGTCGAGGAGTAATTTTCCAAAACTAAAAAACGACGGAACTTCGGTTCCGTCGTTTTTATTTAGTTGAAGGTGTCCGCGTGAAGCTCAAACAGCTCCTCGATGCGCTTTTTCAGCGGCCTGTTCTCCGGCGCTTCCAGCGTCGGGTCATTTTTCAGAACCTGCTGTGCTTCCTCCTGCGCCTGCTTCAAAACGCGCATATCGGCGGACAGATCCGCGATATGCATTTCCGGCAGACCGTGCTGACGGGAGCCGAAGAAATCGCCGGGGCCGCGCAGCCGGAGATCCTCCTGTGAGATCAGGAAGCCGTCATTTGTTTCGGTCATGATCTTCAGCCGGGAACGGGCCGTATCGGTTCGGCTGTCGGAGAAGAGGACACAGTAGCTCTTGTGCTGTCCGCGTCCGACACGTCCGCGCAGCTGATGAAGCTGGCTCAACCCGAAACGATCAGCGTTCTCCACGATCATGAGCGCGGCGTTCGGTATGTCCACGCCGACCTCAATCACGGTCGTGGAGACCAGAATATCGTATTCGCCCGCAGCAAACTCCGTCATGACGCTGTCTTTATCTTTGGCTTTCATCCGTCCGTGGATGCAGGCGAGGCGCAGGTCGGAAAAGACGCCGTTTTGCAGCTCCCTGGCGTATTCCTGCGCGCTTTTTATGTTCTCCGGAAGCTCCTCGTTTTCCTCCACCATGGGACAGACAATGAAAACCTGCCGGCCTTCGCCTACGAGACGGCGGACAAAACGCCAGATCCGGTCACGCATCCGCTCGTCCACGGCATAGGTCTCGACCGGCGTGCGTCCGGGCGGAAGCTCGTCGAGGATCGAAATATCGAGATCACCGTAGATGATGAGGGCAAGCGTACGCGGGATTGGGGTGGCGGACATGACGAGAACATGAGGATTTGCGCCCTTTTCCGCCAGCGCGCTGCGCTGTGCCACACCGAAGCGGTGCTGCTCGTCCGTGACAACAAGGCCGAGGTTTTGGTAGGAAACATTCCCGGTGATGAGCGCGTGTGTGCCGACGGCGACGTCGGCCATGCCCAGGGCAAGCAGCCCGGCGGCATTTCGTTTCTGCGCCGCGGTCATGGAGCCGGTAAGCTTCAGAACGCGGATGCCGTAAGGCTCCAGCATCTGCGTCAGATTCTGAAAGTGCTGATCCGCGAGAATCTCCGTAGGTGCCATGAACGCGGCCTGATATCCGTTTCGCACCGCCTGCCAGATCAGCGCGGCGGCCACCAGCGTTTTGCCGCTGCCGACATCGCCCTGCAGAAGACGGTTCATGGGCTTGCCCGATGCCATATCAGTGACGGCCTCCTCAACGGCCCGGCGCTGCGCGCCTGTTGGCGAGAAGGGAAGGGCGCTCCAGAATTCGTCCATGGGCAGCGCGGACATCGGAAGCCCGGCGCTCTCCTTGCGGCGTGCGCGCAAAAGCTCCAGCGCACCGGCCAGAACGTATAGCTCCTCGAACGCAAGGCTTTGCCGTGCCTGGTCAAGGGCCTGCTCATCCCGTGGGAAATGGATGTTCTCATACGAAAACCGCGCCTGGGCAAGCCGGTACTTTTCCCGCAGGGATGCGGGGAGAATGTCCGGCACCGCACCGTCGCAGATCTCCAGCGCCTGTTTTACGGATTCGATAAGCAGCTTTTGCGAAATACCGGCGGTGAGGCGGTAGATGGGGAGAATGCGCCCGGTTATGATGCCCTGATTGTCCTCCGCTTCAAAGACGGGGTTTGTCATGCTGCGCCGCCGTCCGGCTTCGCTGACGCGCCCGTAAAAAATATAGGTGACGCCGGGATGGAGGGCGCTTTTGAGATAGTTCTGATTAAAGTAGGTAATATCCAGCGTGCCGGTCTCGTCCACGGCGCGGAGCTTCAGAAGCTCCATGCCGCGGCGAACGAACGAAGCCACGGGCGGAGAAGCCACCATGGCTTTTACGCAGACGGGCTGATCCAGCGGCGCTTCCGCGATGGGATAACTCTGCCGCCGGTCCTCATAGGCCCGGGGAAAGTACGAGAGCATATCGCGATAGGTGCGTATACCCAGACGTTCAAGCGCTTTAGCGCGTTTTTCGCCGATGCCCTTCATATATCGGATGTCATCATTCAAATGGTTCATACCGAAATTTTATCACGTTCCGTGAAGAATTACAAATACACGCCCAAAGAAATCGGCGCTGTCTTTACACATTTTTAATGTATCCGTGATATGATTAACAAAGAATGCTTGATAGGAGGAGAGAAGAATGAAGAAATTTCTGACTCTGCTGCTTTGCGCGGCGCTCTGCCTGGGACTTTCCGTGGGGTCGTTCGCGTCCTCGGAGGCATCCGGCGAGCTGGAACGGGATATTCAGCCCTGGCCGAGCCTGCAAAGCGGTGTCTATGTGACGCAAAATCGCTCTGCGGAGGCGGATTTTCTCTGCTACGGCACGTTTGACGAGATGGGCGATGTGGTGCCGTTTTCGTCCGACACCGTTTCGGTGACGCTGTATGACGCGCAGGAAGGCGGGTCTGTGGTCGGCACATCGGAGGCGGTTTATGACGAACAGCTCGGCGGCTGGAGCTTTTCGATCCGGCTCCCAGAGAAAAACACCGTGATGTGGGCTTCCTTCGATGGAAGCCTGACGACGCCGGTTTATATCGTTGTCTCGTCCGCGGATACGACGCAGATACTGAAAAATGAGACGATCGCCTCCGGCGGCGCGGCAAGCGGTGAGCTTGCGCTGAGCGAATACGCCCCGGTTCTGGGCGCAGACGCTTCCGACGACGGTATTTACCGCGACCCGTATACGGGAATTGACATCGTGCGTCCGTATATCGGCTTCAACGACACCCTGTTCTCGGTCAATGATTTCGCCGATATGGCGGCTGCGACGGAGGAGGAAAAAGCCGCTGTGGCCTGGTGGCTGTCCTCCGGGTTCACGAACGGCGGCGACAGCTACGGCGTCTTCGGTTATGACCGCGACAGCTTCTATGCCTTCGAGCTGACACTGTTTATCTACCGCTACTTCGGTGTGTATGACAATGCCTACGGCGTCTGGATGTCCGGGTATACCATCGGCAGCGAGCCGTATTTCGTGTCCATTATGAACACGGACGGTACGGGCATCATCGACGACATTTCGGCGGTTGACCCGCAGGTTGCCATCCAGTGCGACGCGGCGATGACGTATCAGGACGTGCTGGCGACGCTGTATAACGCCATGCGAAGCGGCTACGCGCATCTGTCCGAGGCCGGACAGCAGGCCGCGGCCGAGCTGCCCGAAGCGGGTACGGCGAAATATAAGGCGTCGGCGATGGCGGAGCTTATGGGTCTGGACGTAAAGCTCGCCGACCAGCCGTCCAAAATGGACGTGATCCAGGTGCTCTATGCCCTCGCGCAGAGAAACTATATCACATCGCTCACATATCCTGACACCGAATATGCCCGGAAAACGTCCCTCTCCGTTGAGGGTGTGGAAAACCTCCAGAACGGCAACGACAAAACGGCGGCCTATGAAGTGAATGTGCAGATTACGGAGGACTGCGTGCTGACCGGCGAGGACGCGGCCTTTGTTGTGGACGGAAACAAGAATGCCCTTGTCGTATCGAACGGCGCGAAGGTGACGCTGATCGATCCGTACCTCACGACGAATACAACGAACAGTGACTATGGCTTTGGCGGCGGCGCAGTGCTCCTGGCCCGTGATAAAGGCACGGTCGTCAGTCTGATCGGCACGGACGGCAGCGTGAACGTCGATGTGGAAACGCATTCCTCCGCCGGTGGTTTCCTGCCGCTGTGCGATGCGGCGATCTACAATAAGAACATCCACATTTATTCTCCCGGCACGCATACCTCGAACCTGACCTACAACGGCGTTTTGTGGTATGACGACAGCTCGATTCTCGGTTCTGGCCGTATCTTCTCCACGGACTACTGGGGCGGATATCTCGTCTATAACGCCTGCACCAGCGTAAAGGACGGTACGGGCGGCAGCGTGCTGGACGAGACCAGCATGGTCTATTACAAGAACTCCTATATTACCGGCTCTTCGACCTCGGAGATCAACGGCGGCGGCACGGTTTACTACGAAAACTGCATCGCGGATTTCGGGGCCTATTATGAGTTCCACAACAACACGAGCTATTGGACGGATACGGGTTCTCTCTACGCCGTGAACAGTGTTCTCAATATGGGCGAGAGCTTCTATTGGGATGCCAAGGCCGCCAAGTCGATCACCACGGTGGTCGATTCCATCGTTACGGTGGCGGACGACAGCGAATATGTCATCGCGCTCGGTTATACCAAGGGCGGCAATGACTTCATGACCGGCGAGGCCATCGAAGCCGGTGCGGAGACCGAGAGCTATGTTGTGAAGAGCCTCACCGGTGCGGCAGCGGATCAGGTAAACGGCTTTAACATCCTGCGCCTGTACGGCGACAGTCAGATCACCGGCGGGGAAGGGAAGCTCTACATCGGCACGCGCTATACCTTCGCCATCGAGACCGACGAGGCCTTTGAGCAGAGCGGGAATGTCGTTTCCTTCACGCTGGATCGTACGGAAGCCGGCAACACCGGTATTTTGTATGTGAACGGTGAGCTGGTCGAGGGGGCAGGCGTCCATGATTTCGGCGGCGTTGTGATCACCGTCATCGGGTAAAGCAATACGACGATACCTCCGGCGTCAGATGGCGTCGGGGGTATTTTTTTCCTCAAAGCCGTTATAGACAAGAAGAAAACGTCAGGAAGAGGTATATTTTGTATACAATATGGTTTGCGATTTGATGTCCGCTGTGATAAACTACTATTTGGATGATTAGGTTTGTTTGAAATCTGCTCATTTCCGAATATCGGGCATATTTGTGTGATTTGCGATGGAGAAAACATAATGACTGCGTTGAATATAATTTCTCTGCTGGGCGGTATCGCGCTGTTTTTGTTTGGCATTTCGCTGATGGGCGACGGCCTCAACAAGGTCGCCGGCAACAAGCTGCAGGTCGTGCTGTATCAGCTGACCAGCAACCCCCTGAAGGGCATCCTTTTGGGCATGGGAGTCACGGCCCTGATCCAGTCCTCGTCCGCTACGAGCATCATGGCGGTCGGCTTCGTAAACTCCGGGCTCATGGAATTTTCGCAGGCGGCAAGCATCATCCTCGGCTCGATCGTAGGCACCAGTATCACGGGCTGGATCATCAGCCTTTCGTCGCTCGGACAGGGCGGCGGCTGGGTGGAGCTTATCTCGGCGGCATCGATCACCGGGATCGTCGCGGTCATCGGCATCATCCTGTATAAGTTCAGCAAAAAGAGCAGCAACAACAAGGTCGGCATGATCCTGCTGGGCTTCGCGGTTCTGATGTACGGCATGAGCATCATGAGCTCGGCGGTCAGCCCGCTGCGGGAGAGCCAGGCGTTCATTAACCTTCTCACGACCTTCTCCAACCCGATTATCGGGTTCCTGGTCGGCATGGTTTTCACCGCGGTCATCCAGTCCACATCGGCGGCCGTCGGCATTCTGCAGGCCCTCAGCATGACGGGCGCGATCTCGTTTACGGCGGCGTATCCGATTCTGCTTGGCATCGGCGTCGGCGGTTCGCTGCCGGTGCTGATCGGCTCCGTGGGAGCGTCCCTGAACGCACGGCGCACGGCGCTCGTGTATCTTGTCGTGGATATTCTCGGTGCGCTGTTCTGCGGCGTGGTTGTCTACGGCATCAACGCGATCCAGCCTCTGCCGCTCATGGACATGGTCATGAACCCGGTTCGCCTTGCGGCGATCAACACGATCTACCGCCTGGTCACGGCAATCGTGCTGGCCCCGACGATCAGCCTCATGGAAAAGCTTATGTGCCTGCTTCTGAAAGAAGGCGACGAGGACAAGCCCGTTGGGGACTGGAACCTGCTCGAGGAACGCTTCGTTCAGCATCCCGCGCTGGCGCTGGAGCAGTGCCGCATCGTCATCACCTCCATGTCGGAAAAGGTGCGCGAAAATGTTCTCAAAGCGTTTGCGTTGCTTGAAAACTATTCGGAAGCGGGCTTTGAAGAGGTGCAGAAGCTGGAAGAGCTTGTTGACCAGTATGAGGATAAGCTCGGAACCTATCTTGTCAAGGTCAGCGTTTCCGAGATGACGAAAAAGCAGAACGAGGATCTGTATGCGTTCCTGCATACCATCACGGACCTGGAGCGCATCTCTGACCACGCCAACAATATCGCGGAGAACGCACAGGAGATCCATGTAAAGGACATCACGCCGCCGGATGAATTCATTCACGAGATGCACGTTATGCACGCGGCGCTTCAGGAAGTGCTGGACACGGCGATCCGGGCGATCACCAAGTCCGATCAGGACGCGGCCCATCATGTGGAGCCGCTGGAAGAGCTCATCGACAACCTGTGCGACGAGATGAAGCATCGTCACATCGACCGCCTCCAGAGAGGGGTCTATTCGCTGCAGAACAGCTTTGTTTTCAACGACCTTATCACAAACTATGAACGCATCAGTGACCATTGCAGCAATATCGCAGTGGCCATCATCGAGCTTGAGCATGAGGCTTTTGATACGCATAACTACATCGAAAGCCTGATGAGCCAGAAGGACGAGGAGTTTATTCAGTATTTTCAGGAGTTCAAAGATAAATACTCGTTTTAACACGCAAGGAGGTTTTTTGTGGACGAAAAGTTTATGACACCGCAGGTCAACAGCAGTTTGCGGCATATCCTTCGCATACCGCAGGAGTGCTATGCGGCAAGCGGCATTGTCATCAACGGCCGGCGTATCAAAAGCCTTGTCTTTACGACGGATATTGCCATCATACGAAACTGCGACGCGGACGCTGTGTTTGCGGTCTATCCGTTTACACCGCAGCAGGCCATCAGCAGCGCGATCATCCATTCCTCGTATATCCCGGTTTTTTGCGGCGTGGGAGGCGGCACGACAAAGGGCCTTCGCACTGTGTCGCTCGCTAAGGATGTGGAGGCGCAGGGCGCGATGGGCGTTGTGCTGAACGCGCCGATCACAGACCCCAATTTATATGCCGTTGCGAAAAGCGTGGATATTCCGGTCATCATAACCGTAATCAATATGGAAACGGATATTTATCAGCGTCTGCGGCACGGGGCGTCCATTTTAAATGTCGCGGGAGGCGCGCAGACGCCGGACATCGTGCGAAAGATACGCGGCGATTTTCCCGATGTTCCGATCATTGCCAGCGGAGGAAATCAGCCGGATTCTATCCGCAAAACGATCGATGCCGGCGCGAATGCCATTACCTATACGCCGCCCACAACGCAGGAGCTTTTTAAAATCACGATGCAGAAGTATCGGGAGCAATAACGAATCATCAAGGCGGTTTCCCGGATTTATAAAAAACGGGAAACCGCTTGCGTCAGACGGGGTTTTGTGCTATAAATAAATTAACATTTATTAATAATTCTCGTGAAAGGCTTAACCGCAGTGAAGCATACAAAAAAATTCCCCTGGAAGTGGATTCTGATCGTCCTGGGCCTTCTGGTTCTGGCCTTTGCTGTATGGGCGGGCATCAATTTCTACATTGTTGAGACGCGCCATACGGCGAAAGTAGAATATGACCCCAATGTCTGGTTTGAAGTGGCGCCGGAGGGCGCGATCACGGCGGAGGGAGAGCAGCTGTCAACGCGTATGCGTGTCGGTACCGAGAATAAGGTCATCGTATTTTTTTTCGGCGGCGGCATCAGCATCAACGAATACACGGCGGCCCGGCCGTATGTCGGTGAGTATATTGCCCAGGAACCGGGGTTTTACTCGAACAGCATAGAGGGGCAGATTCCTGATTACTGCGAGCTGGGAATCGGCAGCCGACAGGAGGATAACCCGTTCCGCGACTGGTCGGTGATCGTGATCCCGTATACTACGGGAGACTTCCACATCGGGGACAGCGAATTTGAATATACGGCGACGGACGGCACGGAAAAGATTCTGTACCACCATGGCTATGCGAACTATCAGGCCATCATGGAGGAAGCCGTTCGGTATACCGGAAGCGCCCCGGAGGAGCTTATCATCACAGGCTACAGTGCCGGTGGCTATGGCGCGGCGATCCTCGCGCGGGATCTGATGGAGAACTACTACGATGAGGCCGGTCATGTGACGGTATGCGTGGACAGCTCCTTGCTGATTATGAATGACTGGACGAGCGTTCTGCAGGATGTCTGGAACGCCCCGGAGGAGATCGTGTCCAAGGTCAAAACACAGAACCTCGTGGTGGATTTTCTGGAGGATTTGTATAATACATACGGCGACAGCGTGACCTATCTCTATATCGGTTCGGTGCGGGACGGCGCGCTGGCAAAGTATCAGACCTATTTTGATACCGGCGTTTATGCTACCAGCAATCGGTTTATCAGCGTGTATACCGCCTATCTGCGGGTGATGGTTCGGGAGCTTCAGCAAAAAATACCGACGATCGGCATCTTTTTGTTTGACCGGCTGCCGTATTCCTGGGAGCCTTGGTTCAGCCTCCTGACGCAGCACACTATTCTCGAGACCACCACGGCCTATTGGCGGATCACAGCCGGTAAAAGCGCGATCGAGTGGCTGGATGACGCGGTGAACGGCAATGTGCAGACCTTAGGCCTCGAAAAACTGCTTCCGTGGCCGTATTATAATAACAACAAAAGATAAAACAAACCCGGATGATCAGCGGCAGAACCGCCGGTCGTCCGGGTTTTATGTCTCAGTATTTTTCCTGAGGGGCTGTGATGATATCGGATACATCCTGCAAGGTGATGTAAGCGGAGGGATCAATGGAATGTACGATCGTCTTGAGTTTGTTGATTTGGAAGTGATTGATAATGAAAAAAATAATTTCCTTCCTGTTTTTTGAATAGCCTCCGATGGCGTTGACGATCGTTCCGGAGGTTTGAAAAGTCTTTGCCAGCTCCTCGGAGATTTCCGCGGACTTTGTTGTGACGATCATGGCGCATTTGGAACGGCTGATTCCTTCCACAACAAAATCAACGGTTTTGGAGCCAACGAAATAAGTCACGATGGAATACAACGGCAAAATCCAGCTCTGAATCACGATGCCGCAAATGATATACAGTACGGTATTGAACAGCAATACGAACGAGCCTAAAGAGATTCCGATTTTCTTTGCAAAAATCACGGAAAGAACATCAATCCCGTCGATCGCCCCGCCAAAACGGATCGTCAGGCCGCTTCCTATGCCAGAAATCACGCCGCCAAATATGGCGCACAAAAGCAAATCAGAACCGGCCAGGGGAGACACAAAGGAAACATCTATGGGGAGTACGTTCATGATGAGAAAGGAAACAAAGGAATATACGGCCACCGCAAACGCGGAATAAACCGTGAAAGCCAATCCCTGCTTTTTGGAGCCGAACAAAAAAATCGGAAAGTTTATAGCGACAAGGAAAAATGACAGCGTCAGATTCGGAGGCGTCACCTGATCGAGCAGCATGGACAAACCCGATATGCCGCTGTCATACAGTTTTACCGGGAAAAGAAACAACACGACCCCAAAGGCATTGATTGTACCGGCCAATGCAAGCAAAAGGAAGTTCTTTACGCGTAAGGTCGATAATTCACTGAGGATTTTGCCTTTTGCAGATGTTTTTTTCATGAAAAATTGATACACCTCCTAATGATATACCTGTTTCGGTTGTTATCTGCCGCTGCCGGGACAGGAAAAAGCTTTCTTCAGCTCTAATTCACATGAGACAGCGCCACGACCGTCTCGATATGGTTTGTGTGCGGGAACATATCGACCGGATAGGCGCCCTCGGCGCGATAACCGCCGCGGCACAGGATATCGAGGTCGCGTGCCA
>JBJDYS010000027.1:0-17693 GCA_051867595.1 Oscillospiraceae bacterium | reverse complement strand
CTAAGCGGCGGTACGGCAAGCTCGGCGGCAATGTAGCCTATCACGGGTATCAGAGCTTTGTAGCAGATGAAGTCACTCCCGCAGAAGCGCACCGTATCGGTGTGGAAACGGCAAGACGTATGTGGGGCGATAATTACGAAGTGGTAGTCACCACACATCTCAACACCGATAATATCCACAATCATTTTGTGGTGAACTCGGTATCCTTCAAAACGGGTAGAAAGTTTGAAAACCACATCCGTGACCACGTGGAGCTACGGCAGATTTCTGATGAAGTATGTATGGAACATGGTAAATCCGTTATACCCTTTACGCATTTTTACAGCAATAAGAAAGCGTATTGGGTACAGAAGTCCGGCAAACTCACTCACCGAGATATGCTACGGCGGGATGTTGATGAAGCACTTTCCCGTTGTTGCTCCTTCAAGGAAATTGAGTATTATCTCAAATGCCTTGGGTACAGATTTGAGCGTGACTTCCGTTATGAGCACCCCTCGGTTATTGCAGACGGATGGCAGAGAACAGTCCGCATCAGCAGCCTTGGCAAGCAATATACACGGGAAGCAATGCGAGAAAAACTTATAGACAACCAGCGCAAGCCGGAACTATATGTCTTGGTTACCCCCAAATGGAAGCGAGCACCGTTGTTATCATTTGAATATCAACTGCGACAGGCACAGCGGAAAGATACAGTACAGTTATTATTTGAACTGTTTATTGCGATACTGAAGCTTTGCACGGGCAGTAATATTGTGGAGGCAGACAACCGCCCTCTGTCCCCAATGATGCGGGCAGAGGTACAGAAATTCGATCAATATATCGAGGAATACAAGCTCCTTTGCGACAACCACATTGAGTCGCCAAAGGAGCTCTTGCTATTTCAGGAGGATTTATCTGCAAAAATCACCACATTGGAGCAGGAACGGTATGCTCTGCGGTTAAAAATCCGCCGTGCTAAAACTCCCGAAGCGGATGCCGTTTTGAAGGCACAAGCCAAAGAGATTACTAAGCTAATCACACCCCTGCGACAAGAACAAAAAGTCGCCCTGCGCATCGAGGAGCATATTCCGAGAATTAAGGAACTCCTTGATGCCGAACGCAATATCGAAATAAAACACAACAATTTGAAATTAAAGAAAGAACGAGGTTATGAAAGATGAAAAACACTAAGAAGAATATATCTATTGATAAATTACACCCATTTGAAAACCATCCCTACAAAGTACAGGACAATGAGGAAATGGAACGCCTTGCCGAGAGCATAAAACAAAACGGCGTGTTATCTCCCATTATAGTCCGACCGAAAGAAAACACCGCAGATGAATATGAGATCATATCCGGTCACAGACGGGTTATGGCGTGCAGAAAGGCAGGGATTACACAAGTCCCTGCCTTAATTGTTTCCCTTGACCGTGATGCGGCGGCAATCGTGCTTGTGGACAGCAACCTACACCGAGAACACATTCTGCCATCTGAAAAAGCCTTTGCTTACAAGATGAAAGCAGAAGCATTGGATCACAAGGGCTATCGCACAGATTTAACCTCAGTGCAAGTTGCACCGAGGTTGGCAACGGAGCAAATTGCAGAGGATGCAGGCACAAGTAAAGACACCATTAAACGATATATCCGTCTTACCAACCTTATCCCCGAAATTCTGCAATATGTGGATGACGGGCGCATCGCCTTTACTCCCGCCGTTGAGCTTTCTTATCTTAATGAGCAGGAGCAGTATGACCTGTTGGAGCAGATGGAGCTGAACGACTGCACACCGTCACTTTCTCAGGCTTGCCGTTTTAAGAAAATGAGCCAAGAGGAAGGATTGACACCCGAAGTTATTGCCGCCGTTATGAGCGAGGAAAAAGCAAATCAACGGGAAATGTTCAAAGTGCCGATGGAGCGTATTCGCAAATACGTCCCAAACGCCAATGCAAAACAGGCTGAGGATTTTGTTTTGAAGGCTTGCGAACATTACCGTAAGTATCTTCGCAACCGTGACCGAGAACGATGAGGTGAGCCTATGAAGAAATATACCAGGATTGATTATACCAAGGTAGAGTTACCCGAAGAACTGCTTACCTCTTTTGCTAAAGCCTTAGCACCTGAAATCAGAATATTTTATGACAGTGATGAGGGCAAAGCCTACTTTGAAAAATGGTTATCAAAACACCCTGAATACGATGAACGGACACCCGATGCAACTGCATCGGGTGTCTGAATTTTCACACAATCGACAGCAAATGAAGGAGGATTATAATTATGTATAAGAAGAATTGGAGGCTCACAGATGAATGTTGTAATATACGCTCGGTTCTCCAGCCATAGCCAAACCGAGCAATCCATTGAGGGACAGTTAAAGGTCTGTTATGAATATGCCGAGTCGCACAATTACACGGTAGTCGGTGAATATATCGACCGAGCGCAAAGCGGTAAGTTTGATAACCGTGCTGATTTCCAAAGAATGATTGCAGACAGCGATAAACACACCTTTGAGGGTGTACTTGTATATCAGCTTGACCGCTTCGCACGCAACCGATATGATAGCGCCATTTATAAAGCAAAACTCAAGAAAAACGGCGTCAGAGTATTATCTGCAAAAGAGAATATAACCGACGATGCTTCGGGCATTCTTATTGAAGGTGTCCTTGAAAGTATGGCGGAATATTATTCCGTAGAGCTTGCACAGAAAATTCATCGAGGTATGTCTATCAATGCCGAAAAGTGCTTGTCCAATGGCAGTAACCCCGGACTTGGCTTTAAGGTAAACAAAAAGGATCGTACTTTTTATGTTGATGAGGAAGAAGCGGCTATTGTACGTGAAATATATGAGCGTTATGCAAGTGGCGAAACCAAAGCGGAAATCGTAAAGGATTTACAGCGAAGAAAGGTTAAAACCTCACTTGGTAACGAGTTCACATATAACAGCCTTAGCCGCCTTCTCAAAAACAAACGCTATATCGGCATATATTTATACAAAGGAGTTGAAACACCCGGCGGAATGCCACGCATCTTGGATGACGACCTATTCTATCGGGTACAAGCACTTATGAACAAGAACAAATTTGCACCCGCCCGCACACGGGGCGAAAACGAATATCTCTTAACCACAAAACTGTTCTGCGGTCATTGTAAGGAAATGATGGTGGGATACGGCGGCACGGGAAAGTCCGGCAAGCAGTACCACTATTATATGTGCAAGAAAGCCCGCAAAAAGAAATGTGATAAGAAGATAATTAACAAGGACTATATTGAAGATCGGGTTGTCAGCGAATGCTTGAAAATGCTGACCGACGAGAAAATTCGATATATCGCCAAAAAGGTTGCAGAGGAATGTAACAAGAGTCCCGATAATATATCGGTGCGTGAAATTAAGAAAGCCATTAAAGAAGTTGATACTGCCATTGAAAACCTTTGGAAAGGTATTGAGCAAGGACAAGCGGTTGATATGCTGACTGAGCGACTGCATCAGCGGCAGGCGGAAAAAGCGGAATTGGAAACACAGCTTGCCATCGAGAACAACAAGAAAATTTGCCTATCCGAAGCACAGATTTTAGCCTTTCTTGATTATGTGTGCGAAATGCCACTTGATGACTTTAACAAGCGCAGAGCGATTATCAATATATTCGTTCATTCCATTTACTTGTATGACGATCACTTCACATTGATTATCAATGCAAGCAAGAAGCCTTTGAGCATCGAAAATATCCCGCTTGACGATATTGAAGCCGCTTTTGAAGGCGAAAATAGCAATATGGAGGGGTGTTCATCGTTGATGACGCCCGCTCCACCAAATCAGATACCGCTGTTGATACAATCGTGTCGACAGCGGTATCGTTGTTTTACCGCAGAAAATGCTGTGATTACGAGGTTTTCTCTGCGATAACGTTGCATTTCGTTATACAGCCGATGAGGACAAAAAGCACACCCACTAGTCTTTTTAGACAGGCGGGTGTGCTTTAATTTATGTCGGCTGTAGTAAATAGAGATGGATGCCGTCTGTGATCATCGCATTTTTTGTGTTATGGAGTAAGTTTACGGACTGCAGATTCTCAATAAAGTGATTCATTCTGTTGTCTTCAAACATTTCAAAGGCCTGCAATTTTCGTTGTACGGTATCCCGGTTGAATTCCCCAATGGAATTTCCGGCGCTGATTAGTGCTTCGTCTACAGGACCATCTCGGATAACAGGAACAGACGCAATGACTTTCCCTAGACCCTTGGCGGCAACACCAATTCCACCAACAAGCTGCGCTTCGATGGAAGATCGTTGGTATTTCGCTATTTGGGCATGACAATCAGCATACAGTGCCTTATATCGTTTAGCCATAGCAATCATCTTGTCTGTGACACTTTCTATGGACGCAGAATCAAAATTGCCTTGGAGCATTATATCGAGGAACGAACTGAAAGCGTACAAATGACAGGCCAACTGGTATTCGGCAAATTGATAGGTAACTGCATCAATTAGATTTTGGGTGGATTTTGCTCCGTGCAGTCCCTTTTGCTTTTGTAGTTCAGCGGAGATCTGTTCTTGGTAGAAGAGAATGTCTTTATGCGCATCTTTCTTTATTGCAAGAACCGCTTGTAGTCGGGATAGACAGAACTGCTCATTTTGGCAGTTTAGCTTATAGTCATCCATGATTTCGGACAACATATTCAGATTGCCGCGCTGACTAGATTGTTTCTCCAATTTCAGATACTGGATAACTTCTTCTACGCTTTCCTGAATACTCTCCAGTTTTTTCTCAATGGATATCAGAGCCACAGCGACAACCATAAGCATCGGATCGACAGGCATAACGGTGGTTGTAGTTTCATTTACAGGCAGGCCATCAATTGGTTTGAAACGCATCCGTCCAGCAATAACCTGCTTGCCCTGGGGATTAACCTGCATAATATTTCCAGTAGTGCCAAATTCATTTTCGCGCAGGAATCCCGAGATACCTTTAGGGTTGATTCCAACGAACACTGTCTGATTTGTTGCTATTGTTTTCGTTTTGCTCTCAACAATGGTTCGTGCGCTCTCCGGAAGCTGAGCAAACGCCGTGCCCAAAGCGGCGAGTCCGGTCAGCGGAATCTGCCGATATGCAGCTAATTGGCTTTCTTGTAGTTTGACCACCGGGAATGCATCGCTTGCAATAGCAGTAACTCCGTTTTCACTTTTGGGAGCAATATCGGTCGAATTGGTTTTCCTGCTCAGTGCATTCCATGCATCGTTTATTGCCATTGTACTTCCTCCAATACGAATGATGATTCATAACATCACTGTAAATCACGCGAAGTGTTATTGATTTGTGGAGATAAAACAATTATAGCATGGATAATTTCAGGTCACAAGTTGGATAGATAATTTTTTACAATATAACCAATTCTGAATAACTACTACTTTTTATCAAGTGTCAGAGTATTCAATTCGGAATATGGTGGTTTGTGTCCCCTTCAATATGAAAACACGCCGATATGCGGGAGCATCCTCCTGACATGACGGCGTGTTTTATTTGATTTCCTGTTCCAGACCGCGAAATAACTCGGAATCGAAAAAGTCTTCGATCGTGATACCCAGTCCATCGCACAGCTTCTTGATGGTGGAGATTGTCGCGCTGTTGTTTCGGCCGCTGACGATATTGTTTACCGTTGACTGGGTGACACCGCTTATGCTGCTCAGTTTATTAACGGAAATATTGTGTTCGCGGCACAATTCCAGAATCCGCTCCCGGACAGCGTCGCCTATGTTCATGGGTATCACCTCTCTTTGAGTAAAGGATACCCGCGGACAATTGACAGATCAATCTGCCCGGGGGCGGTATGTATCAGAGTGTTCCGCGGCTGCCGTACATCTTCTCGTAGTAGTTCTGGTATTCGCCGCTGATGATGGTCTCCCACCACTCGCGGTTGTCGAGATACCACTGGATCGTCTTGACGATGCCGTCGGAAAATTTTGTTTCGGGCAGCCAGCCGAGCTCCCGGTGAATCTTGGTCGGGTCGATGGCGTAGCGCATATCGTGTCCCTTGCGGTCGGTCACATGGGTGATGAGGCTTTCCGGCTTGCCGAGCTCCCGGCAGATGAGCCGGACGATGTCGATGTTCCGCATCTCGTTGTGACCGCCGATGTTATAGACCTCGCCGACGCGGCCGTCATGGATGATGAGGTCGATCGCCTTGCAGTGATCCTCGACATAGAGCCAGTCGCGGACGTTGAGGCCCTCGCCGTAGACCGGCAGCGGCTTGTCGTTCAGCGCGTTTGCGATCATGAGCGGGATCAGCTTCTCCGGGAAATGATACGGGCCGTAGTTGTTGGAGCAGCGGCTGATGGTAACGGCAGACCGTAGGTCCGGTGATACGCGAGCGTCAGCAGGTCGGCCGAGGCCTTGGAGGAGGAATACGGGCTGCTGGTATGGATGGGCGTTTCCTCCGTGAAGAACAGGTCGGGCCGGTCGAGCGGCAGGTCGCCGTAGACCTCGTCCGTGCTGACCTGATGGAAGCGCGTGACGCCGAACTCGCGGCAGGCGTCCATCATGGTGGCCGTGCCGAGAATGTTCGTCTGCAGGAAAACGGTCGGGTCTTCGATCGAGCGGTCAACATGGGATTCGGCGGCGAAGTTGATGACGATGTCGGGATGCTCCTCCTCGAAGAGCTGATACACCGCCGCACGGTCGCAGATATCCGCCTTTACAAAGCGGAAATTCGGGTTATCCATGATCGGCGCGAGCGTGGACAGATTGCCCGCATAGGTCAGCTTGTCGATGCAGACGATCCGGTAGCCCGGATGCGCCTTCAGCATATAAAATATGAAATTGGAGCCGATAAATCCGGCGCCGCCGGTCACGATGATCGTCATATTGCTCCCTCTCTGATTACGGTAAAAGTTTGAGAATATCGTCCAGGATTTCTTCTTTGCTCCGCATAAGACCGCCAACGCAGCAGGGAATTTCCTTCCAGCCCAGCCTGCGGCTGCAATACTGCGCGGCACGCCGGGAGTGCTCGAGATAGGCGCGGTTTCCCTCGTGGATGTCCTTTTTGCTCTCGTCGCCCTCGTAGCGGGTGGTCATGAGCTTTTGGCTGACTTCCGTTTCGACGTTCAGATACACGACAGTGTCGGGCGCCGGAATGCCGAGCAGCCTGTATTCAAAATCGAAGAGCCAGTCGAGAAACGCATCCCACTGCTCCTCCGGCAGCTTGCTGCACTGATGGACGGCGTTGGAGGTGGTATAGCGGTCCGCGACGATGATGCCGCCGTTTTCGTAAAACGGGGCCCAGTATTTTTTGTAGGAGGCGTAGCGATCCACCGCGAAAAACGCCGACGCGGCGTAGGCGTTCACATCCTCGGGCCTGCTTCCAAACTCGCCGGCGAGGTACATCTTCACGAGCGCGGAGGAATCCGACTGATAATCCGGGAAGGAAACCTTCCGGATAGGCGTTCCCCGGCTTTGCAGGGCCTCATACAGCAGGGCTGACTGGGTGGCCTTTCCGCTGCCGTCCAGCCCCTCGATCACGATCAGTTTTCCTCTCATGTTCTCACCTCTGCCGTGCGGTTTATTTCCGCATTCTGCCTTCCGCAACGGCCATTAAATGTTTGCCGTAATTTGATTTGCCGTAGATGGCGGCCGCCTTTACGAGCTGCTCCCGGGAGATCATGCCGTAGCGGTACGCGATCTCCTCCGGAGCCGACACGATGATGCCCTGCATATTCTGGATCATCTGGATAAAGGAGCCGGCCTGGATGAGACTGTCCATCGTGCCCGTATCGAGCCACGAATAGCCGCGGCCGAGGATCTCGCAGTCGAGCCGGCCTTGCTCGAGATACATATTGTTGAGGGTCGTGATCTCCAGCTCGCCGCGGGCGGAGGGCCTGACCTCCTTCGCCATCTCGCTGACGCCGGACGGATAGAAGTACAGGCCGGTCACGGCGTAATTGCTCTTCGGATGGAGGGGCTTTTCCTCGAGGGACAGGACGCGCTCCTCGTTGTCGAATTCCACGACGCCGAAGCGCTCCGGGTCGTCCACATAGAAGCCGAAAACGGTCGCTTTTCCGGCTTTTGCCTTGGCGGCGGCGTTCTGCAGCTTGCGGCCGAGACCGTTTCCGTAGAAGATGTTGTCGCCGAGGATCATGGCGCATGGCTCGCCGCCGATGAAGTCCTCGCCGATGATAAAGGCCTGCGCCAGTCCGTCCGGGGACGGCTGCACCGCGTAGGAGAGGCGCAGGCCGAACTGACTGCCGTCGCCCAGGAGGGACTCGAACCGGGGCGTGTCCTCCGGCGTGGAGATGATGAGAATATCCCGGATCCCCGCCAGCATCAGCGTGGAAAGCGGATAATAGATCATGGGCTTGTCATAAACGGGCAGAAGCTGTTTTGATGTTACCATGGTCAAGGGGTACAGCCTTGTCCCGGCGCCGCCCGCCAAAATGATTCCTTTCATAGCTTCTCCTATTATGTATGCTGTCATGTTCGTGCCGCATCGGGGTAAATTTTCCCGCAAACAGCCTGTCTTTGTTTCCCATTATAAACGCTGCGGGGCATAAAGTCCACTGCCGAATTGGCCCGATTTCGACAGAAATTTTTGACCGCATGGCCAAAACGGCGTTTTTATTGGGGACGGGAAATGAAAGGAAAGACGGGACGGGCTTGTTTATTGTTAAACATTTTCATTGCTATGGCGGACAAAATGTACTATAATTCTTCCATTGGCAGGTGATTATAAATTGAGTGAAAACATTCTCGAGATCCGACATCTGAAAACGAGCTTTTTTACGGAGAACGGCGAGCTGCGGGCCGTGGACGATATGAGCTACAGCGTTCGCCGGGGTGAATTCTGCGCCATCATCGGCGAATCCGGCTCCGGCAAATCCGTCAGTGCGCTCTCCGTCATGCGGCTTGTTTCCTATCCGCCCGGATTCATCAAGGGCGGCGAGATCATCTTTGACGGCCGCGACCTGATGGATGTGAGCGACCGGGAGATGGAGTCCATCCGCGGCAGCGAGATCGCCATGATCTTTCAGGAGCCCGGCACGGCGCTGAACCCGGTCATGACCATCGGCTCGCAGATCGAAGAAAACATCCTTCTGCACAACGATGTGAGCAGGGAGGAGGCCCGCCGGCAGGCCGAGGAGCTTCTGGCGATGGTGGATATCCCGAATCCCGGCGCCCGTCTGAAGGACTACCCGCATCAGTTCTCCGGCGGTATGAAGCAGCGCGCCATGATCGCCATGGCCATGAGCTGCAAGCCGAAGCTGCTGTTTGCCGACGAACCCACGACGGCGCTCGACGTGACCGTGCAGGCGCAGGTTCTGGAGCAGCTGAACGCCATGCGCGACCGCTTCGGCACGTCGCTGGTTCTCATCACGCATAACCTCGGCGTGGTGGCGCGCTATGCCGATTCCGTCAAGATCATGTACGGCGGCCGCATTGTGGAGTCCGGCTCCGCGGAGGATATCTTCGACCGCCCGGCGCACCCCTACACAATGGGGCTTATCCGCGCCGTACCCCGGCTCGATCTGCCCCGCAGCCACGGCCTTTACACCATTGAGGGCGAACCGCCCGATATGTCCAAAACCCCCTCGGACTGCTGCCCGTTCCATTACCGCTGCCCTTACGCTGCGGATGAGTGCATCGAACACCGGCCGCCCGACGAGGAGGTTTCCGAGGGACATATCTGCGCCTGTTTCCGGCGCGAGCTTGCCGCTGAGAGCTGGAAGGGGGCGGATGTATGAGCGGAGCAAGTCAGCATAAGGACGATTTTCTGGTCGTTAAGGATCTGCGCGTCCACTTCCCGGTGACACGCGGCCTGCTCAAGCGCACCGTCGGCCATGTCAAGGCGGTGGACGGCGTGTCGTTCACCATCCGGCAGGGCGAAACGCTCGGCATCGTCGGCGAATCCGGCTCCGGGAAAAGCACCATCGGAAACGGTATTCTCCGCGCCACGCCTTACGCCGAGGGCGAGATCATCTTCGACGGCATCAACTACAAGGACATCGGCAAAAACGAGATGCGCCGCCTTCGCAAGCGCATCCAGCTCATCATGCAGGATCCGTATTCGAGCCTCGATCCCCGTATGTGCGTGCGGGACTGCGTGTCGGAAGGCATCCGCATCCACAAGTCCATGAGCCGCGCCGAGGCGGATGAGAAGGCCGAGGAGCTTCTGGAGCTCGTCGGCATCAAGCGCCAGTTCACCTCCCGGTATCCGCATGAATTCTCCGGCGGTCAGCGGCAGCGCATCTGCATTGCCCGTGCGCTGGCCATGGAGCCGGACTTCATTGTCTGCGACGAGGTCGTCTCAGCGCTCGATGTGTCCATTCAGGCGCAGGTCGTGACGCTGCTCATGGAGATGCAGCGGATGTTCGGCCTGACCTATATCTTCATCGGACATGACCTGTCCGTCGTGCGCTACATATCAAACGACGTAGCCGTCATGTATCTCGGCAAGTTCATGGAGCTGACCGAATCCGAGACGCTCTATGAAAATCCCCTGCATCCCTACACCAAGGCGCTCATTTCCGCAGCGCCCATCCCGAATCCGCGTGTGGATCGTGCACGGGAGCGCATCCTTCTGACGGGCGAGATCCCGAGTCCCATCGATCCGCCGGCCGGCTGCAATTTCTGTACCCGCTGTCCCTATGCCGATGACCGGTGCCGGGAACAGGAGCCGGCGTTCGAGGAGGTCGTTCCGGGACATTGGGTGGCCTGCCACCGCGTAGCGAAAGGAGGTCAGTGGCTTGGGTAAGTACATCGTCAAACGCATACTGCTTCTGATCCCCACGGTTCTCGTTGTCTGCATCCTGACCTTCTCCATGATGCGTATGCTGCCCGGCAGCGCGCTCGACTATATGGTGAAGCGCCTCACGGCAGCGGGGCAGATCGTGGACGTGGAGAGCCTGCGTGTCCGTCTGGGCCTCGACCAGCCCGCCATCGCCCAGTTCTTCACCTGGTTCGGCGGCGTCCTGCGGGGCGATCTGGGCGAGAGCCTCTTCCAGTATGAATCCGTCGGCGCGATCATCCGCCGTCAGCTTCCCGTGACCATCCAGCTCGGCGTCATGGAGCTCTTCTGGACGATCCTGTTCTCCGTGCCGCTGGGCGTGTGGTGCGCTGCGCGGCAGGACGGCATCCCCGACTATTCCTTCCGCATCTTCGCCATCATCTTCATGGCGGTGCCGACCTTCCTCGTCGCGTCGGTCGTGCTGGTCTATCCGGCCGCGTGGTGGGGCTATGCGCCAAATATCAAGTATACCAGCATCTTCCAGGACTTCGGCGCGAATATGCGGATGTTCCTCGTGCCGTCGCTTGTCGGCGCGCTCGCGCAGATCGGTATGCAGCTTCGCATGGTGCGTACCTGCTGTCTGGAGACCATGCGAACGGACTATGTCCGCACGGCCTGGGCCAAGGGCTGCGGGGAGAAGCGCGTTCTCATCCGCCATGTGTTCCGAAACTCCATGATCCCGGTCATCACGGTCATCGGCGGTTCGGTTGCCGCGATCTTCGGCGGCAACGTCATCCTCGAAAACCTGTTCAACATCCCCGGCATCGGCCACCAGCTCGTCACCGCGCTCGATCAGCGCGACTACACCGTCATCCAGGGCTGCGTTCTCGTGATGGCGATTCTGGTCATGCTGGTGAACCTGATCGTGGACATCTGCTACAAATGGCTCGACCCGCGGGTCGAGATCGACTGAAAGGGGGGCGCATTTCCGTGAAAAAGCAAAAGAGACGTCCCTTTCTGAAGGAGCTCTGCGTCAAAAAGCCGCTGGCGGCAGCGGGCCTTGTGTTTTTGATCCTGCTGTTTGTCGTTGCGATCTTCGCCGACTATATCGCGCCGTATCCCATGGTGGACGGCGCCATGCAGCTCGACGTGTTCAACAAGATGCAGAAGCCCTATCTGTTCATGAACAGCGCGGAGAGGGAGAGCGCGCAGGTGCTTCTGGCCGTCTCCGGCGGAACGCCGCACTGGCTCGGCACGGATACGCTGGGGCGTGATGTTCTCAGCTACCTCATCTACGGAGCGCGGACGTCCATCATCCTGTGCGTGAGCTGCTGCATTCTGTCCACGCTGATCTCCGTCGTCATCGGCACGCTCTCCGCGGTCATCGGCGGCTGGTTCGATCTTATCCTCCAGCGCTTTGTCGACGGCTGGCAGTGCATCCCGTCCATGCTGATCCTGCTCATCATCATGTCCATGCTCGGAAACGGTGTTCCGCAGCTCATCTTTGCGCTGTCCGTCCCGAGCGGCATCGGCGGCAGCCGTATGATCCGCTCCGCCGCCATGAGCGTCAAGGACGCGGGCTATAACAAGGAATCCGACCTGCTGGGCGGCACCGTGATGTGGAAGACCTTCAAGCACGTCGTGCCGAACATCCTGCCCATTATCATCATCACGGCGGCGGGCTCTCTTGCCGGCGTCATCCTGATGGAATCCTCGCTGAGCTTCCTCGGCTACGGCGTCGATATCGGTACGCCGAGCTGGGGCTATCTCATCTCCAATCAGGGCAAGAGCTATATGTATGTGGCGCCCTGGCTGGCGTTTGCGCCCGGCGTGGCGATCGCCCTGACGGTCTTTGCCGCGAATATGTTCGGCGACGGCGTGCGCGATCTGCTGGATCCGCGGCTGAAGGGCGGCGTCGGCTCCTATGACTCCAAAAAGATCGCGAAAAAGGTCGCCCGTCTGACCGGTATTGTGCCGGAACGCCTGCCCGGTGAAAAGCGCCCGAAAAACGCTTAATATTTTTGTAACATCTTTCTTGACCCGGGTAGTGTAATATTGTATAATCTGTTCGTCAGATATTTATTTAACCCCTAAGGAAAATAAGGAGGAACTGTGCATGACTAAACGTATTCTGGCCCTTGTGTGCGCGCTTGCGATGCTCTTCACCCTCTGCGCCTGCGGTGCAAAGGAAGCGGAGGCGCCTGCCGAAGCGCCCGCTGCGGAGGCACCGGCCGCCGAGGCCGCCCCGGAAGCTGCTCCTGCGGCCGGCGACAATGAGGTCACTTTCTACTATCCCATGTTTTATAACACCTTTGATCCCGCCAACGCAAGCGATTACTGCTATCTGATGATGTACGAATCGCTGTTCGTGTTGGATTACGGCTCCGAGGTCAACGACTTCCGCTCCATGTACCTCAATGCCGAGAGCGTCACCGGTCAGATCGCCGAGAGCTATGACTGGGAGGCCGAGACCGGCACGCTGGTCGTCACCATCCGCGACGGGATCTTCTTCCAGGAAGGCAAGCAGGTCGGCTATTCCGGCCGCCAGCTCCTCGCCTCCGACGTGGCGTACAGCTATGACCGTCTGCTCGGTCTGGACGGCGTCCCGCAGGCCGAGAGCGAGATCGACTGGGCCAGCACGCTCTCCTGCCTGACCGGCAAGAGCGCGAGCGCCTCCGGCGAGCCTTCGGAGGAAGCCTCCGGCGAGCCGGCCGGGGAAGCGTCCGCCTTGGTCATCGAGGCGGATGACGCGGCCCGCACCGTCACCTTCCACTTTGCCGAGGGCAACTGGAACGACATCGCGCTGACCACGTTCCTCACCACCCCGATCAACATCGTCGGCCCCGAATGGGATGAGCTGACCGCGGCGCAGCAGACGGATGTCAACTATGTCTGCGGCACCGGTGCGTGGGTTCTGACCGAGTATGTGAAGGACTCCTACATGGTCTTTGAGGCCAACCCCAACTACTACATGACCGATGAGAACGGCGAGCAGCTCCCGTACCTCGACAAGGTCACCCTCCAGTACATCTCCGACTCCGATCAGATCGCCGCGCAGTTCATCGCCGGCAAGATCGACTGGGTCGGCGACAAGTCCAACAACGTCCTGAACAGCACCCAGCTCCAGCTCGTCAAGGGCTCCATGGATGAGGACGCCTATGTGGAGACCGTCTATGCCGGCAACAGCCCCGCCGGTATCGGCTTCAAGCTCTGCCAGGATGCGCCCTGGGCTGATCAGCGCGTCCGCCTGGCTCTGCAGTACGCGCTCGACGGCAACGCCATCAACGCCTATCTGGGCATCGAGGGCGACGTCCTGTTCACCGGCCTGTGGAGCGACAGCCTCTCCGGCTATCAGTGGGATATGGACGAGGAAACGAACGCGGCCTGGACGACCTACGATGTGGAGTATGCCAAGCAGCTCCTCGCGGAGGCCGGCTATCCTGACGGCTTTGATATGGAGGTCGTGCTCGACGAGCTTCAGGATCAGGATCTGTACGTTCTTGTGCAGTCCTACTGGAAGGCCATCGGCGTCAATGTCACATACAGCATCGCCGGTGTTATGGAGCAGGGCATGATCGCGGCCGATCCGGACGATGCGCGCCAGTACAACTGCTATGCCGGCGGCTTCGGGGAGTTCATGCTCGTCAAGATGATGGTTGCAAACGGCGGCCTGTCTTCGGGCTACTTCTACGATGACCCGGAGTTTGACGCCGCGATGGACGCTTACAACAACGCCCAGACCGTCGCCGAGCAGGAGGCCGCGGCGCAGATTCTCGACGAGATCTTCACCACCGGTCACTGGTGCGTTGCCATCGGCGGCGCCTCCAGCCAGACCCAGCTGATCTCCTCCCGTATCGGCGGCTACCACGGCGAGACGCTTTACGGCGAGCAGCATCTGCGTACCTTGCTCGCGCACCTGTATATCCAGTAATCACCCCAAACCAAAAAACAGCGGAGGCGCTTGCCTCCGCTGTTTTTGCGTCTGTCTTAACAAAGTTCCCGGTTGTGTACCGGGAACTTTGTTATTTGGAGAAAGGATCAGCGGATGTTCATCGCCGCCGCGAAGCCCTCGCGGACAGCCTTCTGGACATTGCCGAACTTGTTTACGTCGCCGATGAAGGCCATCTGCGGCGCGGAGCCGATCAGCTCCTCCGCGATGTCGGCGTTGCTGGCCGCGCCCACGCACAGCAGCACGCTGTCGGACTCGACCTTCTTCTCGACGCCGTCGCGGTCGATGTACTTGACGCCGTCCGGCAGGATCTCGGTGCAGCGCACGCCGGTGAGGCTCGAGAAGCGCGGCTCGCGCAGCCAGTAGTTGTGCACCATGTTCTTGTAATGCGCGTGCGGCGCGTCCTGAATGAGCTCCGGGAGCATCTCCATGACGACGCAGTTCTTGCCGATCTCGCACAGCCACAGCGCGGTCTCCACGCCGATCTCGCCGCCGCCGATGATGGCAACGGTGTCGCCCAGCTTGTCCTGCTGGCCGTAGATGTCCATGCCGTAATACACGTTGGGCAGATCGCGGCCGGGGAAGGGAGGCGCGATGGGATGGGCACCGGCTGCGACGGCCACCATGTCGTAGCCCTCGGCCAGGAGCATTTCCTTCGTGGCGCGTGTGTTCAGGCGCACGTCCACGCCGAGCTTGTCCATCTGGCCCACGAGATAGTCCTTGAAGCGGCGCAGAGGCCACTTGAAGCTCGCGTAATCCGCGTGACGGAGCAGACCGCCCAGCGAACCGGACGCCTCATACATTGTGACCTTGTGACCGCGCTCGGAGGCGATTTTCGCAAACTCCATACCGGCCGGGCCGCCGCCGACGACCGCGACCTTGCGGCTGGGGACGGTCTTCGGGTACATCTTGTCGATCCGATCCTCCATGCCGAGGATGGGGTTCACGGTGCACATGGTGCGGAACATCTCGCGGCCGGAGGCAACGTGGCACTTGTTGCAGCGCACGCAGGGGACGATGTCCTCGCCGCGGCCCTCGTATACGAGCTCGCCGTAGTTGGGGTTCGAGATCCAGCTTCGGGCCATATAGACAAGGTCGGCCTTTCCGCTGCGGACGGCGTCGTCGGCGTTGGCGATGTCGAACATACCGGAGCTGACGCCCACGAGCATCTTCAGACCGGCGTCATGGACGCCCTTCGTCACCTTGGCCATGTCCGCAAGGTACGGCTCGGGATTGTCCTCGCCGGAGGTGAAGCCCAGGCAGTGCTGCGGGTCCATCTCACCGCCGCGCAGGTGCAGAATATCCACGAGACCGTCGCAGAGCCTGGCGAATTCGATGCAGTCGTCGGTCGTGTAGCCGCCCTCCGGCTCGCAGACCGAGAAGACAAGCTCGATGGGATAGCCGCGGCCGAGCGCCTGACGCAGTGCGGTCAGAAGCTCGATCGTGAAGCGGGCACGGTTTTCAAGGCTTCCGCCGTATTCGTCGTCCCGGTGGTTCGTGATCGGGCTGAACATACGGCTCATAGGCTGGTTGCGGTAGCAGGCGTAGATGCTCACGATGTCGAAGCCGAGGGCCTTGAGATCCCTGGCCTGCTGAACATAGTCGGCGATGAAAGCGTCCATCCAGGCGCGATCAACCTTGTTGACGTCCACCGCGGGAGGGCCGTCATCCTCCGCGTTATGGGGCTGATCGGGGGGAGGGGGAGGCGGCGCGAACTGACCGCCGATGGGCATGGGCGGAAGCTCCGGGCCGAGCTTTTTGTCCACGGGGCCCATGATATAGCCCGTGACCTTCGTGCCGTAGCAGTGGATCGCGTCGATCAGCTGGCACATATAGTTCTGGCAGCTCGCATCGTCCAGCTCGTACATATTGAAATGCGCGGGGGGATCGTCGATGGTGCGGCCGGGCATCTGCATCATATCCTGATGCAGGTGGTTGATGGTGATGGCGGCGGCGCCGCTGCGGGCGCGGTTTGCAAAGTGCGCCACGATCTTCTCCGTGGGGTAGGGCTCGCGGCCCTGGAGGAAATGCGGCGTGGAGGCCGAGGACATCATGCGGTTTTTCAGAAGAATATCACCGACACGAACCGGTTTCAGAAGCGCGTCATATCGCTGCATATTTGGTACCTCTTAATTCTATACTTTTGACTTTATTGTACTACGAATGAGGGGGTGTTATCAAGATACAACTTCTGTATCGGGGCGGAAATATGCACTTCTTTTGATATTTACATTTATTTCACATTTGAGACGTCCGACGGACTTGAAAAAGCAAAATGCTTACGGTATTATAAGCAAATACGGCCCGATTGGCAGACGGTCGGGTATTTCGGATACAGGATGTATAGGCTATGTTGATTTGGAAGCTTTTGCTGAGCATTGTGATCGGTTATCTCCTCGGTTCGACGAGTTTTTCGATCATCTTTTCCAAGCTGCTGGGCGGCGATATCCGCAAAAAGGGGAGCGGAAATCCCGGCGCGACCAATGTGGCGCGGCTGTACGGCATCGGCATGGGGCTGGCTACCTTTGCGGGGGATTTCATCAAGACGATCATTTCCATCCTGATCGCTGAAATGCTGATCGGAGACCTTGGCATTATCACCGGCGGTTTTTCGAGCCTACTCGGACACTGCTATCCCGCGTTCCATGATTTTAAAGGTGGAAAGGGCATTTCCTGCGGTGCGGGGATCGCGCTGATGATCAACTGGCGGATATTTCTGTGCCTCGCGGCGGTCTTTCTGACGGTGGCGTTTGCCAGCCGGAAAGTGTCGCTCGGCTCCATCTGCGCGGCGGCGGCGCTGCCGGTTCTGGCGGCGGTATTTCGCTGCGGCGCGGTGATGACCGCAGCCTGTGCGCTCGGAGCGGCGTTTGTGATCTTCCGGCATCGGACGAACATATCCCGCCTGATCCAGGGGACGGAGCCGGATTTCCGGGCGAAAAAGACGGATAAGTCCAAATGATGCGCGGCATCTGACCTGCAGGAGAAAACCCGCATGACCGTATTGCACAGCCCCAGATTGTGCGGACAGTACAAAAAAGACCCCTGGTAGGAAAAT
>JBJDYS010000026.1:0-18087 GCA_051867595.1 Oscillospiraceae bacterium | reverse complement strand
TATGTATCGAGGATCGAGAAAAAAGCGCTGGAAAAACTCCGGAAAGCCCTGGAAAACGGATGAAAAGGGACGAGACAGATCGAAATACATACTTTTCGGAAGAATCGGTATAAATATATTGTGCCGGAAAGAAAAAAAGCTTGATTTACCGTACGATATATGGTATATTGACAACAAGCAGTAGTTCTTTTCCGTGGAGTGGGTCTTGTCCCACTCTTTTTTCTAATGTAAAATCATTTGTCAGAAATTGGTAATTCTATGAACAAAATCGAAAAAACCGTATATGATTTGGCGCTTCCCGTGGTGGAAGAGGCCGGGCTGGAGCTCTGGGATGTGGAGTACATTCTCGAGGCCGGACAGCGTTACCTTCGCCTGTATCTCGATGGACCGGAGGGCGTCGATCTTGACGACTGCGAGCGCATATCGCGCATCATGGATCCCATTCTCGATGAGGCCGATCCGGTGCCGGACAGCTATATTTTTGAAGTCGGTTCCGCCGGATGTGAGCGCCAGCTCAAGCGTCCGTCGGATTTTGAGCGTTTCTATGGAGAAACCGTCGAGGTAAAGCTTTACAGCGCCGCGGATGGCGCAAAGCAGTGGATCGGAACGCTCGTCTCCTACGATGACGGTGATGTCACCATTGACGCCGGCGGGGAGCATCGTTTTGCACAGAAACAAATTGCCAGTGTGCGTCTGCACGTTGAATTTTAAGCGGAGGACAGAGAGATGAACGAAGAATTTTTCAGCGCCATTGAAGATATTGAACGGGAGAAGGGCATTCCCCGCGAATATATGTTTGACCGCATCAATCAGGCCATGCTGACCGCGTTCCGCCGGGATAACCCCGACGCGGCGGACAATGTGGTCGTCGAGATCGATGAGGACAAAAAGAAGATCGCGATGTACGTCATTACCGACGTCGTGGAGGTCGTGGAGAACCCCGCGATCGAGATGACCGAGGCCCAGGCAAAAAAGTATTCCAAGAAGGCCAAGGCCGGTATGCAGATCCGCGTGCCCGTGGACACCAAGGAATTCGGCCGCATCGCGGCGCAGTCCGCAAAGCAGGTCATCATCCAAGGCATCCGCGAGGCAGAGCGCGGTCTCATCTACGACGAGTTCACCTCCCGTGAGCACGAGATCCTTACCGGCGAGGTATCCCGCATCGATCCGCGCACCGGCAACATCTCCATGAAGATCAGCTCCAACTCCGAGTATACCGACGCGCTGCTGTCCTTCAATGAGCAGATCCGCGACGAGGAGCTCACGGAGGGCAAGCGCATCAAGGTCTATGTGATCGAGGTTCGCAAGTCCACCCGCGGCCCGCAGGTTCTTATCAGCCGCACGCATCCGGGCCTTGTCAAGCGTCTCTTTGAGCTGGAGGTTCCGGAGATCGCCGACGGCACTGTGGAGATCATGAGCGTCGCCCGTGAGGCCGGCTCCCGCACGAAGATGGCAGTCTGGAGCACCGTGCCCGACGTCGATCCCATCGGCGCCTGCGTTGGCCCCCGCGGCGGACGTGTCGCGAGCATCGTGGACGAACTCAACGGCGAGAAGATCGATATCGTCCGTTACAGCGAGGTGCCCGAGGAGTACATCGCCGCGGCGCTTTCTCCTGCGGATGTCATCAGCGTCACCATGGACGAGGAGGGCAAGGCCTGCCGCGTGATCGTACCGGACAACCAGCTCTCTCTCGCCATCGGCAAGGAGGGCCAGAACGCCCGTCTTGCGGCGCGCCTGACCGGCTTCAAGATCGATATTAAGTCGGAAAACGAGGGCTGATGATGGCAGAGCCTCTGCGTATGTGCGCGGGGTGCCGTGAGCGCGCTCCGAAGAAAACGCTGATCCGTGTGGTTCGGACTCCGGAGGGCGAGCTGCTTCTGGACGCCCGAGACAAGGCTCCCGGACGGGGCGCCTATATCTGCCGCAAAGCGGAATGCCTGAAAAAAGCAAAGAAAAGCCGTGCGCTGGAACGCGCTCTCAATATCACCATTTCTGAGGAGGCGTACGCCTCACTCGAAGCGGCTCTGAACGGAGAACTATGAGGAAAGCGATTCGATATCTCTCGCTGGCCGCGAAAGCCGGAAAGATCATCACCGGCGGCGATGATTGCGAAAAAGCGATCCGGAAGCAGCGGCAGGGCGGCCTTCTGATTCTGGCCTCCGACGCCGGAAAAGATGCCGTCCGACGGGCGGAGATCATGGCCGGATCCGCGCGCGTGACCGTTTTTAACACCGTATACACAAAATCAGAACTGGCCTCCGCCGTTGGGCGGGGAAGCTCTGTTGCACTTGCCCTTGTCACCGATGAGGGCCTGGCTGCGGCCTTTACCGAAGCTGCGGCAAATGGAATGGAACAGGAGGAGCAAATATGAGTGGTTTGGTAAAATACCGAGTGCATGAGGTGGCAAAGGATTTCAACGTCTCCTCGAAGGTCATCACGGAAATCCTTACCGAGTACGCTACGGCGCCCAAGAACCATATGCAGGTTCTGGAGGACGAGGAGCTCAGTATAATTTTTGAATACCTGACGCAGCATAACCAGATCGGTTCGATTGCGGAGGTCTTTGCGGATACGGCAAAGCCGGAGGACAAGAAAGCCCCCGCCGAGAAAAAGACCAACGCCGCGGACAAGGCGGCTGCTCCCGCCGCCGCTGCGGAGAATGCTCCTGCGGCGGAGACCCCGAAGAAGTCCAAGCCCGAGAAGCCTCATGTTCCCAAGATGACGCCCGAGAAGAAGGTCGTCGATACCCGTGGTTCCGCCAACACGAACCTCTCCAAGTACGACGAGCGCTTTGACCGCATGGCCGGGGAGAAGGCCGCCAATATGAAGCGCGGCAAGGAGAAGATCGGCAACAAAAACAAGCAGCGCCAGAATCAGATGTCCGCCAGCACGAAGCGCCGTCAGGAAGAAAAGGACAAGATGCAGCGTCTCCAGTTTGAGATCGCGAAGAAGGCGCCTACCCGCGTTCAGATCCCGGATGAGATCTCCGTTCAGGAGCTTGCCGTCCGCATGAAGAAAACCGGCGCGGAGGTCGTTCGCAAGCTCGTGAAGATGGGCGTCATGGCCAGTCTCTCGGACACGATCGACTTCGACACCGCTGCCCTTGTCGCCATGGAGTTTAACTGCAAGGTCGAGCATGAGGTCATCGTCACGGTGGAAGAGCGCCTGATCGACGACCATGTGGACACCGAGGAAGAGCTCGAGCCCCGCGCTCCCGTCGTCGTGGTCATGGGCCATGTCGACCACGGCAAGACCTCGCTGCTTGACTATATCCGCAACGAGCACGTCGCTGCCGGGGAGGCCGGCGGCATCACGCAGGCCATCGGCGCGTACGTCGTCGATATCAACGGCTCGCCCATCACGTTCCTCGACACCCCGGGCCATGAGGCGTTTACCTCCATGCGCGCCCGCGGCGCGATGGTAACGGACGTGGCGATCCTCGTCGTCGCGGCCACCGAGGGCATCAAGCCCCAGACCGTCGAGTCCATCAACCACGCCAAAGCGGCGAATATCCCCATCGTGGTCGCCATCAATAAAATGGATATGGCCGGAGCCAATCCCGACCGCATCAAGCAGCAGCTCACCGAGTATGAGCTCGTTCCTGAGGAGTGGGGCGGTGAGACCATCGTCGTTCCCATCTCCGCCAAGACCGGCGAGGGCGTCGATGAGCTTCTCGAGATGCTCGTTCTGCAGGCCGAGATGCTCGGTCTGCGCGCCAACCCCAACCGAGCCGCCTCCGGTGCGGTCATCGAGGCCCGTCTTGACAAGGGCCGCGGCCCGATCATGACGGTGCTTGTGCAGAACGGCACGCTGCATCAGGGCGACATCATCATTGCCGGCACGTCCGTCGGCCGTGTCCGCACGATGATCAACGACAAGGGACAGCGCGTCAAGGAAGCGGGGCCGTCTGTGCCGGTGGAGATTGCTGGCATGAACGAGGTGCCGAATGCCGGCGATATTTTCAACGCCGTGCAGGATGAGCGAATGGCCCGTGAGCTTGTCGCGGAGCGCAAGGAGAAGGAAAAGCTCGCCGCCAACTCCGCCAACAAGAAGGTCACGCTGGAGGATCTCTTCTCCCGCATCCAGCAGGGCGAGGTAAAGGACTTCAACGTCATCGTCAAGGCCGATGTCAAGGGCAGCGCCGAGGCGGTCAAAGCCTCTCTCGAGAAGCTCTCGAACGAGGAGGTTCGCGTCCGTGTCATCCACTCCGCAGTCGGCGCGATCAACGAGTCGGATGTCATGCTGGCCTCCACCTCCGGCGCCATCATCGTCGGCTTCAACGTCCGGCCGGACAACGCGGCGCGTGACAGCGCCGTCCGCTCGGATGTCGAAATTCGTATGTACCGCGTCATCTACGACTGCATCAACGAGATTGAAGCCGCCATGAAGGGGCTGCTGGCTCCGAAATTTGAGGAAAAGATCATCGGCCATGCCGAGGTTCGCCAGACCTACAAGGTCTCCAAGGTCGGCACGGTCTGCGGCTGCTATGTTCTGGACGGCAAGATCCAGCGCGGCTGCTCCGTCCGCGTGCTGCGTGACAACATCGTCATCTTCGAGGGCGAGCTCGCCTCGCTGCGCCGTTTCAAGGACGACGTGAAGGAAGTGGCCTCCGGCTACGAATGCGGTATGCAGGTGGAAAAATTCAACGATATCAAGGAGCTCGATGTGATCGAGTGCTTTGTGATGGAGCAGATCAATGGCTAATCACCATATTGACCGTATCAACGACGACATTCGCCGTGTTCTGGCGGAAAAGCTTCGCGAAGTCAAGGATCCCCGCGTTCAGCAGGGCTCCATGGTCACCGTGACGCACACCGACACGACGAATGATCTTCGGTATTGCAAGGTCTATATCAGCGTTCTCGGCGCGTACGACGAGAGGGAAATGAAGCGCGGCCTGAAGTCCGTTTCCGGCTGGCTGCGCCGCGAGCTTGGAAATTCGCTCGATCTCCGTTATACGCCGGAGCTCACGTTTGAAATGGACGATTCCATCGCGCACGGCGCGTATATCAACAAACTCATTAACGATCTGGATATCAAGCACGATGATGACTCTGAATGATTGCGTCTCATATCTCAAAGAGCACGACGGATATTTGCTCGTAACGCATATCCGCCCGGACGGCGACACGCTTGGCAGTGCCGCCGCTCTTTGTCATATTCTCCGCCGGATGGGCAAAACGGCCTATGTCTATGACAACCCGGAAACGACAAAGAAATATGCGCCCTGGACAGCGCCTTACCTCGCGCCCGCGGATTTTGTCCCGGCCTGTGTCGTCGGGATCGATCTTGCCTCCGAGCGTCTGTTCCCGAAGGGACTTCCCGAGGACACGGCTTTTGACCTGTGCATAGACCACCATCCCACCAATACGGGCTATGCGAAGGAGCTGTACTGCCTGCCGGATAAAGCCTCCTGCGGCGAGGCGATCCTCCTGATCGCCAAAGAGCTCGGTGGACTGGACAAGACCGTGGCTGATCTTCTCTACATCGCGATTTCCACCGACTGCGGCTGCTTCGTGTATGCCAATACGACGGCGGAAACGCATCGCGCGGCAGCGGAGCTCATGGAGGCCGGCGCGGATTACCGCCCGATCAATATTTCGCTGTTCCGGCAGTTTTCGTTCTCCCGCCTGATGCTGGAGGGCCTGATTTACTCGTCCATGAAAAGCTATGCCGACGGCCGTGTCAATGTCGCAACGGTGACGCTCGACATGATGGAGCGCTCCGGCGCAACGGAGGACGACTGCGATGATCTGGCGTCTCTGGCTGGACGCGTGGACGGCGGCTATGTCTCCGTTACGATTCGCGAGCTTGGCCCGAACGACTGCAAGGTCAGCCTTCGCAGCGGACAGAACTTCGATGTTTCGGCGATTTGCGCGCTGCATGGCGGCGGCGGCCACCGCATGGCGTCCGGCTGTTCGATTGCGGCCGACCCGGAAACAACCCGCGAGATCATCGTCCGCGAGATTCTGGAGGCGCTGTGATGGACGGAATACTGCTGGTCGATAAGCCCGCCGAATGGACAAGCATGGACGTATGCGCGCATCTGCGCGGTGTTCTGCATGAAAAACATATCGGTCATACCGGCACCCTGGATCCGAATGCGACGGGCCTTCTCGTTGTGCTGACGGGGAAGGGGACAAAGGCCGCGAAATACGCCGAAAACGATACGAAGGAATATGTCGCCCGGCTTCGCCTCGGGCAGCGCACGGATACGCAGGACATCTGGGGCACCGTTCTCGCGCATACCGGCGAAACACGCACGCGCGAGGAGATCGAGGCGGTTCTGCCCCGGTTCCGCGGGGATATCCTGCAGCTTCCGCCTATGTATTCCGCCATCAAGATTCGCGGCAAAAAGCTCTATGAGATCGCACGCCGGGGTGGCGATGTGGAACGCGAGCCGCGTCCCATCACGATCTTCCGCCTGGAGCTTTTGGACCCGGATGACAACGGGGACTGGGGTCTCGTGATCGAATGCTCCAAGGGCACATATATCCGCACGCTCTGCGCGGACATCGGAGAAGCTCTCGGCTGCGGCGGATGTATGAGCGCGCTGCGCCGCACAAGAGCCGGGGACTTCACTCTTGCCGAGGCTCACACGCTCGAGGAGATCCGCGCCAATCCGGAAGGGTATATTCTGCCTCTCGAGCGCATCACCGGAAAGGTATCTGCCAATGAATAATATAAAGCGAGTCATTGCTCTGGGCTTTTTTGACGGGGTTCATCTCGGCCATCAGGCCCTGATGCAAAAAACCGTCGAGCGCGCAAAGGCTTACGGCGTTCGTCCGTCGGTCATATCCTTCGATACGCATCCGGACACCTTTGTGCTCGGCGTGGATGTGCCGCTCCTGGGGAGTGTTTCCGACCGCAAGGACCTCATTTCCCGCATCGGCGGCATCGACGACATTATCATGATCCACTTTGACCGCAAGTTCATGCAGACGAAATGGGACGATTTTCTCGTGACGGTCAAAGAGGAGCTCGGCGCAATACACCTTGTGATGGGCCGGGATTTCTGCTGCGGCTACCGCGGAGAGGGCACGGCGGCGCGTATTGCCGCCTGGTGCGAGGAAAACGGTCTCGGCTGCGACATTGTGGACGAGGTCTATGTGGACGGCGTGATCGTCAGCTCGACCTATATCCGCCAGCTCGTCATGGACGGCGATATGGAAAAAGCCACCAAATACCTCGGCCATCCGCATACGCTGACCGACACGGTGGGCTATGGCTATAAGATCGGACGCAGCATCGGCGCGCCGACGATCAATACCCGCATCCCGGAGGGGGTCATCATCCCCCGGCACGGCGTTTATGCGACGCGTGTCTGGCTTCCGGCCGGTCCGAAGCCGGCGGTGACCAATGTCGGCGTTCGCCCGACCTTTGACAACGACGACCGCCTGACGGTTGAATCCAATATCCTCGACTTTGACGGCAATCTCTACGGTTCGCAGGTGCGTCTGGAATTTCTGAGCTTTCTGCGCCCGGAGAAGCAGTTTCCCTCGGTGGAGGCGCTGGGAGCGCAGATTCAGCGAGATATCGCCTCGTCCAAGGCGTATTTTGAGGAGCATACGGAGCTTTAAAACTGCACCCCGCCCATTGTCGGCGGGGTGTTTGTGTGTTATACTGGTGCTATGAGAATTTTAGGGATCGACCCTGGCATCGGAACCGTCGGTTTCGGCGTTGTGGACTCGGAAAAAGGAAAAAATACATATATTGCCTGCGGCGTGATCTCGACGCCGCCCAACACCCCACTGTCCCCGCGGCTTGACATGATCTACAACGATCTGAACGAGCTGATCGTGACGTTTGCGCCGGATGCGATTGCGGTCGAGGAGCTGTTCTTCTCCAAGAACATCACCACGGGCATTTCCGTCGCGCACGGACGCGGCGTGATTCTGCTGAGCGCCTATCGCAGCGGCGTTCCGGTCTTTGAATACACGCCCATGCAGGTAAAACAGGCAGTCGTCGGCTACGGCAATGCAAAAAAATCGCAGGTCATCTATATGGTGCAGAAGCTGCTGAACATGAAAACCGCGCCAAGGCCCGATGACGCAGCGGACGCGCTGGCTCTTGCAATTTGTCACGCCCGAAGCCGAACCAGTATTTTGGGGCAGGCAGCCAAAGGAGATAACGAATGTTCTACCATATAAAAGGCACGATCACCGACATGGAGCCCGGCATGGCCGTCATCGAATGCGGCGGCGTCGGATTTGCCGTCAACACCTCCGCGAATACGCTGTCCCAGCTCCGGCCCGGCACGGAGGCAAAGCTCTATATCAGCGAGCAGGTTAGGGAGGATGCCTTTGAGCTTTACGGCTTTTACACGCTCGCGGAGAAGCACTGCTTTGAGATGCTGACTTCCGTTTCCGGCGTCGGGCCGAAAGCGGCGGTGTCGATCTTGTCCTCCAACACGCCGGAGGGCGTGTGCATGGCAGTCATGTCCGGAAATGAAAAAGCGCTGACCGTTGCGGCCGGTATCGGAAAGAAAATCGCCCAGCGCGTGATTCTGGAGCTTAAGGACAAAATCTCGAAACAGGCCGGGGATTTTGCGCTGCCGGACACGGGTTTCACCGTCCCCGCCGGAGACAGCGCGCAGAACAAAATGGCCGACGCCGCGTCAGCGCTCGGGGTGTTGGGCTATTCGAGCGCTGAGAGCGCCGCGGCGCTCAAGGGTGTGGATCAGAGCCTTCCGCTGGAGGAGATCATCCGCGCCGGACTGCGTAATATGATGAAGTGATTCGGTTCAGGAGGCTGAGTTTATGAGCATCAGTTTTTCCGGCAACGCGCCGGAGCAGGTTCTGACGACCCCGGCCGTTCTGCCGGAGGACAGCGTGGAGGTATCTCTTCGTCCCCGGAGGCTTACGGAGTATACCGGTCAGGAGAAGGCCAAAGAAAACCTCGAGGTCTTTATCCAGGCCGCCAAAATGCGTGACGAGCCGCTCGACCATGTTCTGCTGCACGGCCCTCCGGGGCTCGGCAAGACGACGCTTGCTTCGGTCATCGCAAACGAAATGGGCGTGAATATGCGGATCACCTCCGGCCCGGCAATCGAGAAGCCCGGTGATCTTGTATCGCTTCTGACAAACCTGCAGGAAAATGACATTCTGTTCCTCGACGAGATCCACCGCATCAACCGTTCCGTGGAGGAGATATTATATCCGGCCATGGAGGATTTCGCCGTAGACATTATTCTGGGCAAGGGGCCGTCGGCAAACTCCATCCGTCTTGATCTTCCGCATTTTACCCTGATCGGGGCGACGACGCGCTCCGGCCAGCTCTCCGCGCCGCTGCGCGATCGCTTCGGCGTGACCCTTCGCCTGGAGCTCTATTCCACCGAGGAGCTTCGCCGCATCATCGAACGCAGCGCGGCAATCCTCGGCGTCGAGATCGAGCCGGAGGGAGCCGTTGAGATCGCCTCCCGCAGCCGCGGCACGCCGCGTATCGCGAACCGTATGCTTCGCCGCGTCCGCGATTTCGCACAGGTGCGCGGAACCGGCGTTATCACCAAAGCTATCGCCGATGAGGCGCTTGGCCGGCTCGAGGTGGACAAGGCGGGCCTGGACAGCGTTGACCGGCGTATGCTCCGCAGCATCATCGAGCTGTATAACGGCGGGCCGGTCGGCCTGGAGGCCCTGGCCGCCACCATCAACGAAGAGGCCGTTACGCTGGAGGATGTATATGAACCGTTTCTGCTGCAGAACGGCTTTCTGACCCGCACCATGCGCGGCCGGTGCGTGACCCGAAAGGCTTATGAACATCTCGGAATCGAATTTTTGGGACAGGAAAAAATGGATATATAAAACCGATTTGTTTCGTTTTTATCATTTTTTCACAAAAATTTCTTGACTTCCACGCCTAATGTTATATAATTATTTCGTATTAATACGATGAAAGAATCTTTAAAAGCTTTGACCGACGATCAGCTTCTGGCTCTTGCCGCCGATCGTCACAGCGGCGCCGAAGAGGCGCTTGCGGAGAGATATGTCCGTTTGGTGCGTATCTGTGCGCGTCCCTATTTTTTAAGCGGGGGAGACAGCGAGGATCTCATTCAGGAAGGAATGCTGGGTCTGCTGTCTGCCATCCGTGAGTATGACCCTGAAAAGGGTGCTTCTTTCAAGACATACGCAGAGACCTGTATTCACAATCGTATTCAATCCGCCATCCGCAATGCTGCGCGGAAAAAACACGCGCCGCTCAACGATGGCATCCCTCTAGATGATGTCCTCTCAGACGAATCCCAGACTCTAGGTACCCAGTTTTTTCAGCGCAGTCCCGAGGAGCAGGTGCTTGCCAGAGAGACCGAAAAAGAGTTTATTTCCGCTTATTCACGGCGTTTATCAAAGTTTGAAACCGAAATTCTGCACCTTTTCCTGAGCGGTCTGTCCTACCACGAGATAGCGGCTGCCGTCGGAAAAGATCCCAAGTCCGTGGATAATGCCATCCAGCGAATTCGTAAAAAGCTGGCCAAGCTGCCCTTCGGCGAAAACAGCGTGAGCTGATCGCAATATACCCCCAAAACGGGAGATTTTTCAAAAGAGAGGATTCAAAATGTTCGAAGACAAGACCCTTGTGTGTAAGGAATGCGGCAATGAGTTCGTGTTCACTGCCGGTGAGCAGGAGTTTTATGCAGAGCGCGGCTTCCAGAATGAGCCCCAGCGCTGCAAGCCCTGCCGTGACGCCCGCAAGAACGCCGCTCGCGGTCCCCGTGAGTTCTTCACCGCAACCTGCGCTGCCTGCGGCGGCGAGGCTCGCGTTCCCTTTGAGCCGAAGAGCGATCGCCCTGTGTACTGCAGCGAGTGCTTCGCCAAGATGCGCGAAGGCTGATTAACTACACAAGTTTGACAGGGGAGGCAAGTTGCTTCCCCTTCTTTTTGTCCTTTTGGACAGAATGTTGTTGAATTCTGTGCACGGTATGGATATAATAAGGACGGATAAATCATAGAATACGGAGGATATTTCCATGTACCAGATTACGAAAGACACGATCGTTTACGATATTATGCTGAACGCTCCCATGACCCAGCCCCTGTTTGAGCGCATCGGTATGCATTGCCTCGGCTGCGCCTATGCGACCGGCGAGAGCGTGGAGGCCGCCTGCGCCGCGCATGGCGTGGAGGTCGATCCCTTCGTCGAAGAAGTCAACGCGTGCATCGCGGCCAATTCCTGATAAACGCAATGCTTCGGCGGGAGTATTCCTCCCGCCGTTTTTATTCTTATGAGTATACATCTATCCCATCGTTTGCAGGCCGTGGCCGAGCTTGTGCCGCCCGGCGCGCACGTGATCGACGTCGGCACCGACCACGCCATGATCCCCGTGTGGCTGGCGCAGACCGGACGCGCCGCCCATATATGGGCGGCTGACCTGCGGGAAGGCCCGCTCCGCGGCGCACAGGCGCTGATCGACGAGACGGGCACAGGCGATATGGTCGAGCTTCGTCTGACAGACGGCTTACGCGGCTTTACATCAGCCGACGGAAACACCGTCATTATCGCCGGAATGGGCGGGGAGACCATGGCCGCCATCCTGTCTGCCGCGGAATGGACAAGGGAAAACACCCTTCTGATCCTGGAACCGCAGTCAAAGCAGGCGGAGCTGCGCCGGTTTCTCATCGAAAACGGATACTGTATCCGTCGGGAGCAGCTTGTGAAGGACGCCGGACGGATCTATCCGATTCTGACCGTGCGCGGCGGAACTTCACCCGCATATTCGGCGGCCGAGCTGCATACGGGACGGTTCGGGCAGATCATGGACGAGCCGCTGTTTGGCGAGTACCTTGCCGCGCTGAAAAAGCGCACCGCCGATGCCGCGCCCTATGACGAAAACGCCGCCGCGTTATTTCGCGAATATCAAACACTGGAGGAGAGGTGGATTAAATGCCGACAGTAGGCGAACTATATGCCGTGCTGGCTGAAAAAGCACCTCCGGCGCTCAAGCTGGATTTTGATAATGTGGGCCTTTTGGTTGGACGGGCCGACCGCGCCGTGAACAAAGTGATCGCCGCGCTCGATATAACGGACGAGGTGATCACAGAGGCCGTATGCGAAAAGGCCGAGCTGATCGTGAGCCATCACCCGCTGTTTTTTGAGCTGAAATCCGTCACCGATGCCACCTGGACAGGCGAACGTGCCCTGACGCTTGCGGAAAACAGGATCGCCGCCATCTGTATGCACACGAATCTCGATGCGGCCCGCGGCGGGGTGAACGATGCGCTGCTGGCCGCGCTCGGTGCGGATTACACCGACGAGCTGGACGAGAAATCCCTGATCGGACGGGTCGGCGAGCTGCCGGAGGCGGTATCCCTCGCCGATTTCCTTTCTACGGTGAAAACGGCGCTCGGCGGCAACGGCCTGCGCTACCATGACGCCGGACGCCCGGTACACCGCGTCGCGGTGTGCGGCGGTTCCGGCGGCGGTGAGATCGCGCTGGCGTATGCCGCGGGATGCGACACCTATGTGACGGCAGACATCAAGTACGATCCGTTCCTCGAAGCGAAGCATCTGGGCATCAACCTGATCGACGCGGATCATTTCTGCACCGAAAATGTTGTCATTCCCGTCCTGCGGGATTGGCTCCGCGAAGCCTTCCCGGAGGTTGATGTCGTGATTTCGCGGATACACGGGCAGACGGCACAGTTCTACTGACGGGAACTTGGTATGATTTTGTAATAAACGAGCCCTCCACGGCGTATGTTTTAGCAAACACGCCTTGGAGGGATTTTTTGTGGACAGCATCTATGAAGATATTGCCCGCAGGACAAACGGCGATATATATTTGGGCGTCGTCGGTCCGATGCGGACAGGAAAATCAACATTCATAAAGCGTTTCATGGAGACGCTTGTGATCCCGAACATCGATAATATGTACCGCAAGGAGCGCGCCCGTGATGAACTGCCGCAATCCGGCTCAGGGCGGACGATCATGACGGCCGAACCCAAATTCGTGCCGGAGGAAGCAGTCGATATTTCTCTGGGGAACGGAACCAGCGCATCCCTGCGGCTGATTGACTGCGTGGGATATATGGTTCCCGGAGCGGAAGGACTGTATGAGGACGGGGAGGAGCGGATGGTCATGACGCCCTGGTATGACCACGAGATCCCCATGACACAGGCCGCGGAAGAGGGAACCAAAAAGGTCATCGCCGAGCATTCGACCATCGGTCTTGTCATCACGACCGACGGAAGCTTTGGGGACATCTCAAGAGAAAATTTCCTGACGGCGGAAGAACGTGTGATCCAGGAGCTGAAGGAGATCGGAAAACCCTTTGCGATGGTTTTGAACTCCGCCGACCCGGCCGGTGAGGCGGCGCAGACACTGGCCGGAGAGCTTGCGGCGCAGTATGGCGTCCCGTGCATGGCGCTGAACTGCCAGACGCTGACAGGCGATGAGATCAACGCGCTCATGCGGGAAGTGCTGTTCCAGTTCCCGGTGAGTGAGATTTCCGTATGGCTTCCGTCTTGGGCCGAAGCGCTTCCCGGCGACTGCGAGCTCAAACAGACGCTTTGCTCGCTGCTTCTGACCGTCGGACAGGAGATGAACACGCTGAAGGACGCGTATTCGGCGATGGATACGATCGCTTCGAGCGATATTGTCCGCTCTGCACGCATCGACGCGGCGCAGGCGGATATCGGCACCGCGCACGCGGTCATTGAGCTGGAGGACTCTCTCTATTACCGCACGATCAGCGATCAGTCCGGGTTTGAAATCCGGGACGACGGCGATCTCATGGAGCTTCTGCGCTCACTGAAGAGCGTGAAATCAGAATATGACCACGTACATCAGGCGCTTCAGCAGGCAAAGGAGACAGGTTATGGCGTCATCATGCCCGAACCGCACGAAATGGTGCTCGAAGAACCGCAGATCATCAGCCGTGCAGGACGATACAGCGTGCGGCTCAAAGCCAGCGCGCCGGCCATCCACTTGTTCCAGACGCAGGTGGAAACGGAAGTCTCGCCCGTAGTGGGTGGGGAGAAGGCCTCAGAGGAGATCGTCAGCTTCCTTCTGCAGGGCTTTGACGGCGATATAAACCGCATCTGGGAGTCCAACATCTTCGGCAAATCGCTTTACGACATCGCGGAGGAGGGCTTGACCACCAAGCTCACGCGCATTCCGCCCAATATCCGCAACCGTCTGCGCGTCACGGTTCAGCGGCTGGTAAATGACGGCGGCTATGGTCTTATCTGCATTATTCTGTAAAAATCTTGCGCGGCAACGGGAGCGGTGATATAGTTGGTTTATAAAAAGCTTTGGATCGTGTTTCTGGCGGCGGTCGTCGCTGCCGCCGTATGGCTGCTTACACCGCTCCCGGGCGTTCGTTCCGCCACGGCGGAGGAGGCGCCGGTTCTCGTGATTGATGCCGGACACGGCGGCGAGGATGGCGGGGCTGTGGCGGCGGACGGCACATTGGAGAGCGATATTAACCTGGACATTGCACTTCGGCTGGATGCGCTGGCGGCGTTTTGGGGGGTCGATACCGTCATGACGCGAACGGCGTCGGAGATCGACTACCCGGCGGAAGCAGAAACCCTCTCCGCCAAGAAAAAAGCGGATCAAAATGCCCGCGTTTCACTCATCAACAACACGTCGGGAGCCATTTTGCTCAGCATTCACCAGAACAATTATCCGGCATCGGCGCCGTGGGGCATTCAGGTGTTCTACGGCGGCGCACCGGGCAGCGACACGTTTGCCGCCATCCTGCAGGCCAATCTGACCGCTGAGCTTTGTCCGGAAAACCGACGGATCGAAGCGCGTATAGACGACGGAATTTATCTCATGCGCCGGGCAGAATGTACGTCAGCACTGGTAGAGTGCGGTTTTCTGTCCAATCCATCCGACCTGGAAAAGCTGGAATCCGAAACGTATCGCATGAAGCTTGCTTCGGTCATGCTCTCGTCCTATCTGCAATACATAAGAGGAACTATGCTATGAAAGAGAAAAAAGTTTTTTTCTGCTCGGATTGCGGGTATGAAACGCCGCGCTGGCAGGGACAATGCCCGGGCTGCGGGGCATGGAATACGCTGACGGAGGCTCCTGCCGCGCAGAAAGCCTCCGAAAAAGCGCGTCCGCGTTCCCTGCCCAAACGTCTGCTGGAGCTTGACAGCAGCGAGGAGACGCGCTTTTCGACGGGCATTGCGGAGCTGGATCGTGTGCTGGGCGGCGGCGCCGTGCGCGGCTCGATCGTTCTGTTCGGCGGCGCGCCGGGCATCGGCAAATCCACGCTGCTGCTGCAGTCTTGCGGCGCCTGCGGCGAGCAGGAAAAGATACTGTATGTCACCGGCGAGGAAAGCGAGCATCAGCTTCGGATGCGTGCGGAGCGTCTCGGCGTCAGCCGTGACAGCCTTTATGTTCTGGCGGGTACCGATTTAAACGACGTGATCGCCGCCATTGATGCGCTTTCGCCCGATCTTGTCATCCTCGACTCCGTGCAGACCGTCTACGACCCGTCTCTGAACACCGCGCCGGGCAGCGTCGGGCAGGTGAAGCAGTGCGCCATGGAGATCATGCGGCTTGCTAAATCCACCGGCTTCACGGCGTTTGTGGTCGGACACGTCAACAAAGAGGGCGCGATCGCAGGCCCAAAGGTTCTCGAGCACATGGTGGACTGCGTCCTGTATTTTGAAGGGGACGGCAGCCATCATTACCGCATCCTGCGAGCGGAAAAAAACCGTTTCGGCTCCACCAATGAGATCGGCGTATTTGAGATGGTTCGTGAGGGGCTTCGGGAGGTTCCGAACCCCTCGGAGGTCATGCTGGCGGGGCGTCCGAAAGGCGTCCCCGGCACCTGCGTGGCCTGCGTCATGGAGGGAAGCCGTCCGATTCTGGCGGAGATTCAGGCACTTGTCACGCCGACGGGCTTTTCCGCCGCCCGGAGGACATCGAACGGCTTTGACTATAACCGGCTGTATCTTCTGCTGGCTGTGCTTGAAAAACGCGGCGGGATGAGGGTAAATACCTGCGACGCCTATATGAATGTGGTCGGCGGCCTGACGCTGGACGAGCCGGCGGCCGATCTTGCCGCCTGCCTTGCGATTGCGTCCAGCTACCGGGACATCCCGCTGCCGGACAAGCTGGCCGCGGTAGGGGAGGTGGGCCTCACAGGCGAGATCCGCAGCGTGCAGTCGCTCGATCACCGGCTGGCCGAAATTGCAAGACTGGGCTTTTTGCAATGCGTCGTGCCGTCCCGCACCCGCGGTGAATTAAAAGCGCCTGAGGGACTGGAGCTCATCTATGTCAAAACGCTGCGCGAAGCCGTCGAGAAGACGCTGTAATGCTGATCGTAGGCGAACGCTACCGGGACAAACTGCAAAACGGACTGCAAACATACAAGCAGTCCGTTTTCTGGCTGCCGGATAACCCGGATATGGATCCGAGGCTGGCCGGACACGCCGATCTGAGCGTTTTGAAGGTGGACGAGCATACATTGGCCGTAGCCGAAGGGGTGCACCCCTATATTGTTAATGTTTTGACTAAAAGGGGATATACCGTCATCAAAAGCAGTCGGCAGGGAAAAAAATATCCGCAGGATGCCGGTTTGTGTGTCTGCCGAACCGGGCAATATGTGATTTATAATCCGAAAACAGTCGATCCGGTCGTTTTGCCGCTGCTTGGCGGAAAGCGGATCGAGGTTTCGCAGGGTTATACAAAATGCTCCGTATGCACGGTTTCCGACGAAGCCATCATCACAGCGGACAGGGTCATTGCGGATAAGGCGAAACTGGCCGGACTGGATGTGCTGCAAATTGAACCGGGCCATATTGCGTTGGACGGATTTGATTATGGGTTCATCGGCGGAGCAGTCTGCAGGCTCGACCAAAATACGCTGGCCTTCACAGGGACGCTCGAAAGCCATCCGAACGGTGAGCAGATCTTACGGTTTCTGCAAAAACACGCAATCCAAGCGGTTTTCCTGACCGGCGAGCCGATTTTCGATATTGGCGGCGCAATATCGGTTTAACCCTCCCCTAAATTCGGCATAATATTAATTATGCCGAATTTTTGGTGTATTTGCCCATAGACATAATCGCCCCCTCTCTGGTATGATACAATCAGATTTGGAGGCGATTTCCATGAACTATCAGACCGATGCGCCGCAGCCGGTGCGCGAATTTCTTGTGTATCACGATACGATCAAGGGTCAGTCCAAGGCCACGGTCGATTCGTACTTTATGGATATGCGAACCTTTACTCGGTACCTGATTCTGACCCGCGGATTGGTGCCACGCGACACGGCGCTTGAAGATATTGATATCCGCGGCGTCGATCTGGATTTTTACGGGAAAGTGACGCTGACCGAGGTCTATGATTTCCTCGCGTATCTGTCCCGCGACCGCGAATTGAACGCCGCTTCCCGTGCGCGGATGATCGTCTGCATCAAGGGCTTCTATCGTTATCACACCGTCAAGACCAAGCAGCTCACGGTGAACCCGGTTCAGGATCTTGATACCCCAAAGCTGCAAAAATCCCTCCCCCACTATCTCACTCTGGAGGAAAGCCAGCGGCTTCTGACGGCGGTGGACGGAAAAAATAAAGAACGCGACTACTGCATTCTCTGTCTGTTTCTCAACTGCGGCCTGCGTATATCGGAGATGGTCGGCCTGAATCTGACCGACATCCGGCAGGACAGCCTGCTCATTCACGGCAAAGGCAGCAAAGAACGCGTGGTTTACCTGAACGATGCGTCTGCCAAAGCGCTGAACGGCTGGCTTCTGGTACGCAAAGACATCGCGGCCATCGACAAAAACGCCGTGTTTCTCTCTTCACGGCGGAAACGGATGAGCGTTGACGCGGTGCAGGTCATGGTCAAAAAGACGCTCCTGAAGGCCGGTCTCGACCCGAATCAGTACTCTCCGCATAAGTTGCGCCATACCGCGGCAACGCTGATGCTGCAAAACGGCGTCGATGTTCGCACCCTGCAGGAGGTTCTGGGCCACGAAAACCTCAACACGACCCAGATCTACACGCATATAGCCAATGCCGAGCTGAAAAACGCGGCCTCCGCCAACCCGCTTGCGGATTTTGACCCGGCGGAGTAACCCTGCAATCATTCAAAACGCCGGACTTGTCCGAAAGGGACTGTCCGGCGTTTCATT
>JBJDYS010000025.1:0-3967 GCA_051867595.1 Oscillospiraceae bacterium | reverse complement strand
CAAAAGCTTCCGTGGTTTTTTCTATGGGTATGATTCCCCTATGTGCCGGGGGCGTTGCGGCCATTTGCTGACGGTGGTCGGCGGCGGGCAGGATCCTTCAGCGCGTAGTCCATGGCGAGGTCAAGCGCGGCAGCCTGAACCTTGTCTAACATCTTGCTCCTTTCGATATTCTCCTTTTATTCGCTTTGATTGGGGTATCACACCGTGTTTGTGACGAGAAAAGCATAGCAGGGCGGTTTTACAGCGTTTCAAACTTCTCGCCTGTTTTCACTTCGTCGCTGTAAAGCTCCCGGGGCAGAAGGTTGGGATAGGCGTGCCACTGGCGGATGGACATGGTTCCCCGGCCTCCCGTCAGCGTTCTCACCGTGCCGTTATGATAGATGAACCGGCCCTCGACGGCGTCAAAGATCAGGGTTCCGACCGGGTTGTCGGGCACCTGGAAGGTAACGCCCCAGGTACGGGCGTTGCCGACATGGGCGCGCACCTCGTACACGCCGTCCTCCACCTCTATTTGGATGTTGTACCAGGTCGGCACGAAGCCGTCCAGTTCCCTCAGGAAGGCCCAATCCTCATGGGTAATGGTCATCCTGCCCTCGGGATAATAACGGTCGTTCTCGAGATCATAGATGGCAAAATCCTTCATGCCGAGGCGCATATCATACAGGGAGGAGTGCATCTCCCGGAAGGTGATATACCCCCAATCCTCCCAGCCGCCCAGCTCTGCGGCGGAGGAATCCACGGCGACATAGCGTTCCCGCTGGCCGGTTCCCCTGACCTTGACAGTCTTTCCCCGATAGGTGAATTCGCCGTCCACGTCACCGGCCCAGTTATAGCCGTAGGTAACGGAGTGCTGGGTCAGATACGAGGGCTTTTCCCGGCCGTACCAGAGGGGATAGCCGTGAGCCCGGTGCCAGAGATCCGCCCTGTATTCGCCGTCCATGGAATCCGTCTGAATATGCCACCGGCCGTCGTCAAAGCATTCGACGCTGTATGCAGGGCCGCAGGACACGAGAACGCTGTGTTCCCGTTTCTTGATCTGCAGGGTTCCCTGCGGGCTGCGGATCATCTTGTCGCATACCGCGCCGGGATATTCCGCCACCTTATAGATAGAGCCCGGAAGCTGGCGGACACGGCCTTTTCCCTTTGCCATGCAGATCGTGACCAGATCCAGCTTTTCCAGATTCATGGAGAGAATGGAGCCGCCGAGGGCGTACAGCTCGCCGTCGTCGCCCTCCACATTGCACTCATACAGCCAGTCCAGAAAGCCGCTTCGGACCTCCTCCTCCACGCCGTTTCTGGCTTCATCGGCCAACGTGACCGCGGGATTTTCAATTTTCATTCTGTCACGCGCTCCTTTCAAAATGGAATCACTAACACTGTCCGGCAGACAACGAGCCGTTTCGCAGACGGTGTAAAGTTCATCGTATGGATTCAAAGGCTGGCGCAGCCATGCCAGCCTTCGGATTTGCCTTATTCTTCGTCCGATGCAGCGGCATCTTCCTGCGATGCTGAGTCGCCGTCCTCCGCTTTTTTCAGGAAGGCATCAACAAAAGCGTCTTCCACTTTCTGATAGCCGCCGACGAAGGTATCCTCCACCTTTTTGTATCCTCCAACAACCGCATCTTCGATCTTCTGATACGCGGAAACGGCCTTCCGGGCCATGCCGCCGGTTTTCAGAGAACCATCTTCTTCCAGAAACGTATCGACAAACTTGTCCTCGACTTTCTTATAAGCCCCGACAATCTTTTCGCCCAGTTTTCCGCCTTTGAAATATTGGTCACTCACGGTAAAGCCTCCTTGTGTTGTGGTGACTGTATCATAACGGACTTTTGTTTTCCGATTGCTTCTGTTCTGTTAGAATTATATTAATTCGTAAAAAACGCCGGTGCTTATGAAAGCATCGGCGTTTTCATTACAGCAGGGAGTGGCCTTTTTCACAGATCTCGTAGATTTCATCCTGTTTCGCTTCGATTACCGGCTGCAGCTTCTTTGTCCGAAGCTCAACCACACGGCGGTATACAAAGTAGGGCGCGATCCAGCCGAGGAAAGCCGGAACCGCCAGAACAATGCACAGCAGGATCAACGGCGGATTGTGCGTCACGGCGAAGACCGAGCCCGCCATGAACGCGGTGCCAATCATACCGATCACCAAGGCCCACACCGTCGCTGCCGAGGTCTTAGCCCGCTCCAGCTCGTTGATTTCCCAGACACAGGCTTCAAAGTGCCGCTGCAAACGGGTCAGCTCCGCCTTGTTCATAATTTTCCGGTTGCGCTTCATGCGGATGGTCGTGTGGCCGCCATGAACTGCGGCGATATTTTCATCCAGCTCCCAGCCAAAGCATTCATAGCAGTCTATGTGCATGGAAGCCTGTTCACCGGGAACGGTCAGCTCCTTGTATTCATACCCGACGAAGGGCGTTTCCTCTCTCATTACGCTTCCTCCTCCTGATGCGGGGATACCGGCAGCGAAACGGTAAAGGCGGAACCCTTTCCGGGTTCACTCCGGACGGTAACAGTTCCGTCGGACAGCTCCAGGATCCTCTTGACCAGAGCCAGACCCAATCCGTTTCCCTCCGTGGCGTGGGAGGGATCCCCCTGATAGAATTTATCAAAAATGCGGTTCACAACCGCTTCCTCCATGCCGCAGCCGGTATCCGACACGCAGACTGTAACGGAGTCGGCGTCGGAGGTCTGTGTGATGGTGACGATTCCGCCGGGAGGCGTGAACTTGATGGCATTGGACAGCAGGTTTGTCCAGACCAGATCCAGCAGGCCCGCGTCCGCCTGAATGACGGCCCGATCCTCCATTTCCGCCGCGAACTCGATATTCTTCCGCTCCCAGACATCCTCAAATTGCAGCGCACATTCGCATATCTGCGCGCACACATCGTAGGGCTGCGGCACCGGCTGGATGACCTGCTTTTCCAGCTTATTCAGCTTCAGCATATTGGTAATCAGATCCGAGAGCCGCCGGGTGGCATACAGGATATTCTCCGCGCACTCTTTGCGCCGTTCTTCCGTTGTGCCGTCCCGGTTCAAAAGCTCGGCATTGTTGTGAATCACCGCCAGCGGCGTTTTGATCTCATGGGACACATTGGAGAAAAAGTCGGTCTTGAGTGTTTCAATGCTGCCCAGCTCCTCCACCATTTTGTTGAAGTCCACGATCATCACATCCAGATAATCCTGTTTGTCCATGGTATGCAGCGGCGCGACATAGACAGAGAAATCCCCGTGGGCCACCTTGGAGGTCGCCTTTGCAAACTCCTTCATGGGCTCCTCATAGTTCCGCTTCACCTGCCAGCGGGTATACAGCGTCAGATCCGCGGCCACCAAAGCCCAGTAAACCATGGGGATGACTGTCTGGACAAGCTCGCTCCAGTGAAGCCGGTTTGCCAGAATCAGAAGTCCCATGTGGACGCCGGACATCAGAAGCAGGGTTCCCCAAAACACCGCGAACAGCGAAAGGGGAAACCGGGACTGACGGATCGTGTTGATCGAAGGGACGGCTTTGGCGCTCATTGGAGCACCGCCTTATAGCCCAGCCCGCGCACGGTTCGGATCTCAAAGCCGTCACAGGCGGAGAATTTGTCCCGCAGCTTGGTGATATACACATCCACCGCCCGCAGACTGGTTTCCGAGTCGATCCCCCAGAACTCATCCATCAGCTGCGCGCGGGAAAAGGTCTTGTTGGGATACGACAGCAGCTTATAGAGTATGTTAAACTCTCTCGTCGTGACCGGAATTTCTTCGCCATCGACCGATGCGGACATGGCGTCGGCGTCCATCTGCAGATTGCCCACGGCCAGCTTTCGATCCATTTCGATATTGGCCCGCCGCAGAAGAGCGCGAACCCGCAGGAGCAGCTCGTCCAGCTCGATGGGCTTGACCATGTAATCGTCAATCCCGAGCTGAAACCCCTTCTGCTTGGAGGGCAGGTCGTCCTTGGCGGACATGAACAGGATCGGAA
>JBJDYS010000024.1:0-18285 GCA_051867595.1 Oscillospiraceae bacterium | reverse complement strand
TCGATGCCGTGCGCGCCCTTTTCCTTGCGGAAGCAGGGGGAATAGCTGGTGTAGGTAATGGGAAGCTCCTTCTCATCCAGGATCTGGTCGATGAAGGAACCGATCATGGAGTGCTCGGAGGTGCCGATCAGATAGAGATCCTCGCCCTCGATTTTATACATCATGGCGTCCATCTCGGCGAAAGACATGACGCCGGAGACGACGTTTCCGCGGATCATATAGGGCGGGATGTGATACACAAAGCCCTTGTCGATCATGAAGTCTCGTGCATAGGCGAGAACGGCGGAGTGCAGGCGGGCGATATCGCCCTTCAGGTAATAGAAGCCGTTGCCGGCGACACGGCGGGCGGCGTCGAGATCGAGGCCGTTGAAGGTCTCCATGATCTGCGCGTGATAGGGTATTTCGTAGTCTGGAACGACCGGCTCGCCGAAGCGCTGCAGCTCGACATTGCAGCTGTCGTCCGGGCCGATGGGAACAGACGGGTCGATGATGTTCGGAATGACCATCATGCGCTTCGTGAGCTCCTCTTCAAGCTCCGGCTCCAGCTTTTCCAGCTCCGCCAGACGCTCGGCCTGCGCGGCGACCTGCTTCTTGACGGCTTCGGCCTCCTCCCGCTTGGAGGGGTCTTTTTTGGACTGGCCCATCAGCACGCCGATCTGCTTGGAGAGGGTGTTGCGGTTGGCGCGCAGCTCGTTTGCCTCCGTTTTGGCGGCGCGCAGGCGCGTGTCGAGGTCAAGCACCTCGTCCACGAGGGGCAGCTTCTGCTCCTGAAACTTTTTGCGGATGTTCTCTTTTACCGCTTCGGGGTTTTCCCGTACAAATTTTATATCCAGCATTTTTCTCTATCTCCTGTTTTTTGTTATTTCCTGAGCTGCATGAGCGCCTGCAGCAGGGCTTCGCGGTCATCCGCGCCGTAATATTCCAGCTCGATGCGGCCGCGCTTGCGTCCGTCGACGATGTTGACCTTGCGTCCGAGCGCCTCGCCGAGCTGTGCGCTCATGACGGCGGCATAGTCCACCTCGTTGGTCTTTTTCGGCTCTTTTTGCTTCGGCGCTTTCAAAAGGGCGGCGACAAGAGCCTCCGTCTGCCGCACGGAAAGTCCCTTTTCCACAACTCGCCTGGCAGCGGCGGATTGCTTTTCGGCATCCTCCAGCGGCAGGAGCGCACGGGCGTGCCCCATGGATAAGTCGCCGTTTTCCAGCATCTGTGCGACATCGGGCTGCAGATTCAAAAGCCGCAGGGCGTTTGCCACGGCCGAACGGCTCTTGCCGACGCTCTGGGACACGGCTTCCTGTGTGAGGCCGAATTCCTCCATCAGCGCCTTGTAGCCGCGGGCCTCCTCCAGCGGATTGAGATCCTCGCGCTGTAGATTTTCAACGAGGGCGATCTCCTGCACCTTGCGTTCGTCGGCCTCGATGATCCGGGCGGGGATCTCAGTCAGACCGGCCATGCGTGAGGCGCGCCAGCGACGTTCGCCGGCGATGATCTGGTAATAGCCGTTATCAAGCTCCCGCACCGTGATCGGCTGCAGGACGCCGTGCAGAGCGATGGATTCGGACAGATCCTGAAGCGCAGCCTCGTCAAAAACCGTTCGCGGCTGACCGGTTCGGGGTTCCACGCGGCTGATGGGCAGCGTATCCGTCGGGGAAAGCTCCGGCTCCGCGCCGAAAAGGGCGTCCAGACCGGTTCCCAGTCCTTTTTTTCTTGTCATAAGTACCTCCGCGTTCGAGCGTTATATGTCGTAGGTGTGGTTGTGGCGGAAAAACTCAATAGCCAGACAGTCATAGGCGGTGGAGCCACGGCTCATGCGGCTGTATGCGCCGACGGGCTTGCCGTGGCTCGGCGCCTCCGCGATGCGGACGTTGCGCGGCACGACGGTTGAGTAAACCGCCTTTCCAAAGTATTTGCGGATCTCGGATGCGACCTGTGCGGCGAAGGACAGCCGCCGGTCGTACATGGTGAGCAGAATGCCCTCAATCTGCAGATCGGGGTTGAACCGCTTTTTTGTCCGCTTCATCGAGGTGACGAGATCGGCAAGGCCTTCCATCGCGTAATACTCGCACTGAACGGGAATGATAATGCCGTCCGAGGCGACGAGCGCATTGAGCGTGAGCAGGCCGAGGGAGGGCGGACAGTCGATAAAAATGTACTCATACCGGTCACGAACCGGCTCAATCGTGCGCTTCAGAACCTGTTCGCGGTCCGGCGCATCCACGAGCTCGACGGAGGCGCCCGACAGATTCAGGTTTGTCGGCAGCACGTCGGCGTAAGGGGTGGACACGATCGCGTCATCAATCGAAGCGGTGCCGGAGATTACGTCATAGAGCGTCGGGCTTCGGTGCTTGTCCACACCCATGCCGGTGGTGGCGTTTCCCTGCGGGTCGGCGTCGATGAGCAGGATCGAGCGGTTTTTTTCGTGGATAGCGGCGCATAGATTCACGCAGGTCGAGGTTTTTCCGACGCCGCCCTTCTGGTTGGCAAAGCAGATCACACGCGCCATAACGCACCTCCTGTTGAAAGCTGCGGGTGTGAATATCGTATACCGCCTTATTATAGCATATTCCGCCCGGATTTCAACGGCTTATGCGGACGAATTCAGGGATGTTTCACGTGAAACATTTCCCCGTTATCCGACAAACATATCCACATCGGCGACGGTGAGGCCGGGATGAAGCGCCATGTTGAGCGCATATCCGATCAGGCGTCCGGCGTCCTTGACGTATTTATCAATATCCCGCGGCGTGACGATCAGCCCGTCGCCGGCGTCCATGACCGTGGGTACGCCGATGGCGGTCACCGGCACGCCGAGAACGCGCCGGGACAGCTCCGCGCGGTCGTTGCCGACGCCCGAACCGGGGATTATGCCGCTGTCCGTGAGCTGCACGGTGCGGCAGAGCTTTTCCGAGGAACGCGCCGCCAGCGCATCCACCACGACGACGGCGGCGGGGGAAACGGCCTGACACACGGCGCGGATCAGGTCGGAGCTTTCCATGCCGGTCGTGCCGAGCACGCCGGTCTGGAACACGCTGACCGGCCGAAAGGCAGCAAACTCCTCGCTGTAATGCTGCTTCAGATGCCGCGTCGCGAGTGTGGACAGAGTGGTCTCCGGGCCGATGGCGTCTGGCGTAATGGCGGCGTTTCCAAGTCCGGCGACGAGAACGCTGTCACCGTCCTTCAGCGGCAAGAGGGGACGCAGGCATTCCGCCAGAAGCGTCACCGCGCGCGAAAAGGCGTCCTCCTGCCGCTGGAAAAACGAGTCGAGCGTCATGGTCGTATACTGCCCGATTGGTTTACATAACGCATCCTCTCCGCGCTTGTCCAGTATTTCCACCTCGGTGATCTGAAAGCCGTCCCGGTCGTATGACCGGCTTTTCACGCCGGGAAGTTCCCCGCCGCCCTGCGGCAGCTCCTCCGAGGCCAGATCGGTCCGAAAACCCTGCATTTGCATCCACTCCTGTTTGTTATACATCTTAGTATGCACAGAACGAAAAGAAAATAGAAAAAAAGCTTGCATTTTTCCAAAATACTTGATATAATGCCACTCTGCGGACATCATGTTCAGCTTTTTGTAGGGAGGTGCAAGGAATTGCCGAATATCAAGTCCTCGGCTAAGAGAGATCAGCTTCAGAAGGCGGCGAATGCGAAGAACAAGGCTGCGCGTTCCGCTCTCAAGACTGAGATCAAGAAATTTGACGCGGCTGTTGAGGCCGGCGACGGCGCGAAGGCTGCTGAAACCTATAAAGCTGCCGTGAAGTCCGTCGACAAGGCTGTCTCCAAGGGTCTTATTCATAAGAATAACGCGGCGCACAAGAAATCCGCGATGGCCAAGAAGATCAACGCCCTGGCTGAGTAAAAATCAAAAGCGTCCGGCATCGGCCGGACGCTTTTTCTATGTTCCGAGGAGTGTGCTATGAACATTCTGTTTGACAGCCGCGATCGCGCGGATAAATCGGTCTTTGGCCCGCTGCGGGTCGGCGAGCGCTGTCATCTCCGTCTGCGTGTGCCTGCGGAGTGCGGCGCGTACCGCGTGTGCCTGACGGCGGCCGGGCTGGAGGTGGAGCTTCGCAAGGCGGAGACGGAGGGCCCGTATGATGTGTTCCGGGGCGAGCTTGCGCCCTCGGTGACGGGGCTGTATTTCTATCGCTTCCACATCTGGGACAGACACGGCGATTACGACCTGTTCAAAGCCGGAAGCGGCACGAATATCGGCGCGGGCGATCCGTGGCAGCTCTCCGTGCTGCCCGCCGATTACGCGGTTCCGGAGGCGTTTCGCGGCGCGGTCTGGTATCAGATCTTCCCCGACCGCTTTGCGAAGGCAGGCGAGTGCGACCTGACCGAAAAGCTGACGCCGTATTCGGTGCAGCCGTTTGCGGAGTTCGTGCCGGGGACGAAGGATGCGTCCGACTTCGCGGGCGGCAACCTGCGCGGCATTCTGGAAAAGCTCGACTACCTTGCCGGTCTCGGCGTCCGGGTGCTGTATATGAACCCGATCTTTCTGGCGGCGTCAAACCACCGCTATGACACGGCGGATTACACGCGCATCGACCCGATGCTCGGCACGGAGGCGGATTTTGCCGCACTGTGCGAGGCGGCCCATGCGCGGGGCATGAAGGTCGTGCTGGACGGCGTGTTTTCGCACACGGGCAAGGACAGCGTTTATTTCGACGCGCTCCATCGCTTTGGTGGGGGAGCGGTATCGAAAGGAACGGGGTCTAAATACTATAAGTGGTATAATTTCCAGTATTTTCCGGATAAATATGACGCGTGGTGGGGGGTTGAATCCCTCCCGAACGTGAACGAGCTGGAGCCGTCGTACCGGGAGTTCATCCTGGGCGAAAACGGCGTGGTCGCCAGGTGGCTGCGCCTCGGCGCGGACGGCTACCGGCTGGATGTGGCGGATGAGCTGCCGGATGCGTTCATCGCGGAGCTGCGGGAGCGTGTGCGGATGGAAAAGCCCGACGCGGTCGTGATCGGCGAGGTCTGGGAGGACGCCTCCGTCAAGGAGGCCTACGGTGTGCGCCGGAAATACTTTACCGCGGCGGAGCTGGACGGGGTCATCAACTTCCCCTTCCGGAAGGCGATCCTCGATTTTGCGTCCGGCGCGGATGACGGCGCGGCGCTGCGGGAGACGGTGATGACGCTGGCGGAGAACTATCCGGCCGGGGCGCTGGACTGCACGATGACCATTTTGGGAAACCACGATACCGAGCGCGTGGGGACGCTTCTGCCGGAGCGGAACACCCGGCGCGCGGCGGTGTTTCTGCAGTTTGCGCTGCCCGGCGCGCCGGTGATCTATTACGGCGACGAGGCGGGGCTGAACGGCGGACGTGACCCGATGAACCGGCTGCCGTTTCCGTGGGGCCGGGAGGATGCGGAGCTGCAGGCGCTTTATCGGGAGCTTGCGCGGCAGAAAAATGAAAACCCCGCCCTGCGGACGGGCGATATCCGCTTTCTGGAGGCGGCGGACGGCGTGCTGCGCTTTACGCGCACCGGCGGCGGACAGACGGTGGAATGCGGTGTGTCGCGCCGGGATGGAAGCTTCTGGGTTCGGAGCCTTTGAGTGGGCTTTTACAAATCCGACGGTTCATGCTATAATCTTTAAAACAGTCTTCCCAGGAAGGGAGTATCCATATGAAAAAAATCATCCTGTCGGTCCTGGCGCTGATGCTGGTGCTGTGCCTGACCGCGTGCGGCGGCTTCGTGAGCATCATGCCCGGAACGGAGCTGGAGACCCCGGAGGAGCTGACCGCGGAAAACAGCGGCAATGTGGCCCTCGGCGAGAGCTTCGAGGCGCGCCCGCTGCTGTCGTTTCTGAGCCGGGACACCTTCGCCGGGAGCTATTATGAAGATACGCCGGCGGCGCTGAGCTATCAGCCGACGACGGAGGACGGCTCGGTCGGATGCCGGGCGTACACCTTCGACCGTTCGGCGATCATCGCCGTGTGCGACGCGCTGCGGGATATGACCGTGACCGGCCGTGCGCCGGAGGAGCCGGTATCGACGGCGGAATATATCCTGAGCTTCAACGACGGCGACGAGCTCTCGTTCACCTTCGGCCTTCTGGCGGACGGAAGCACCCGTGTGCTGAGCACCTATACCGGCGATTACACGGTCGACGGCGGCGACGCGATTTGGGGCACGGAATTTCCGGCGTACAGCACGTCGTACGATGTGTTCGACCTGTATTTTGATGCGGATATGCGCGCGTTCGCGGACAATTTCTACGCGAATCGCCCGGTGTCGGTGGGCTACCGGATGAACAGCGGCGCGACGATCACGAGTACCGATCCCGAGGCGGTCGAGGCGGCGTTCCGGGTGCTGGAGGATGCGTCGGTGATCGTCGTGGAGAACCACCCGGACCAGAACATCGACCTCAATCAGCTCCGGGATTATATCTTCACGATGGAGGACGGCACGACCTATACCTTCCGCTTTGCCGAGCGCTGTCTGGCGGTGACGGTGAACCAGAGCGTCGGGCCGGTGTACTACTGGCTTTCCGGCATCAACGCGCTCTGGGATGTGGAGATCGCCTCCGAGAACCCGAACGGCAAGTTCGAGGGCGGCGAGGTTTCCGGCCTGCGGGAGGATATTCAGCGCGCCGCCGAGGCGGCCATGGGCACGTCGGAGGAGGAGCTTTCCGTTCTCGGCGTGTTCGTGGAGTATTCCATCGGCGAGGAGAGCGGGTATATTGCCCTCGAGGACGAGGAGGCGAGCAGCTTCGTGTCGCTGGTCTGCTCGATCGAGGCCTCCTCGGAGACGGTGGAGAGCGCGGAAGGCGACCGCGTTACCATATCGGTCACGCTGTCCGATCTGAGCGGCCCGATCTTCTATTTCACGGGCGATACGATCCAGCAGGTGGTCGGGATCAACTATGTCTGCGACGGCGATGAGATGCAGGCCCTGCGCGACACGATCCTGAGCCTGGCTTCGAGCGGCGAGAACGTGGCCGAGATCGAGGACAGCGGCACGGATTGACCGGGATCACAACAAAACGACCGGGACGGTGGGTCACCGTCCCGGTTTTCTTATGAAAGCGAGGCGAAAAACGCCTCGAGCGTCTCTCTTGTGGCGGCGCAGCGGCCGGAGATCATCTGCTCCTGCCCGCCGCCGCGGGCGTTCAGCGGCTCGCGAATTTCCCTCGCGAAGGCGCGCATATCCCGGTGGAGGCTGCCCATGACGAACTGATAGCTGCCGTCCGTGCCGGAGAACACGGCGCAGACGCCGCCGCATTTTTCCATGCCGGCGTTTGCGAGAATACGCATCCCCGCGTCATCCCCGTCGGCAAAGAGGAGCAGGTTTCCGTCCGTGGGCGCGAGGGAGGCGGCCATGTCCTCGAGCGCCCTGCGCTTGAGGCCGGTAAGCTCGGTTTTCAGCGCATCGCGCTGGGCCAGAAGCTTTTCCGTCCCGGCGGCGATGTCGGCCTGCGGCAGGCTCAGAAGCCCGGAGATCGCGGCGTCGGTTTCATACCGCGCGCGGTAATCGCGGAGCGCGTCGGAACCGGCTTTGAGCCAGATGCGGACGCCGCCGCGGTGGCGCATGAAATCGAGGAGCTTGATGAGGCCCACCTCGCCGGTGCGGGCCACATGGGGCGCGCAGCAGGCGCAGATATCGACGCCCTCCACGGTGACGATGCGGACGTTCTCGGTCAGGTCGAGCTTGGAGCGGTAAGGGAGCGTTTTCAGCTCGTCCGGGTCGGGAAAGCGTGCGGTGACCGGACGGTTGTCCCAAACGACGGCGTTGGCCAGATCCTCCAGCTCGTCGAGCTGCGCGCGTGTCAGCTCCCCGTCGAGATCAATGGTGCAGCCGTCATCGCCGAGGTGGAAGCCGACGTTGTTGAAGCCGTATTTTGCGTGGATGAGGCCGGAGACGATGTGCTCTCCGGTGTGGTTCTGCATTTTGCGGAAGCGCTCGGGCCAGTCGATCTCGCCGTGGACGGTCTGCCCGACGGGAAGCGGGCGGTCGGTGTAGTGCCAGATAACGCCGCCGGTTTCATGTGTGTCCGTGACCCGGACGCCGCCGAGCATACCGGTGTCGCCGGTCTGTCCGCCGCCCTCGGGATTGAAGGCGGTGCGGTCGAGCGCCGCGGCGAAGCCGGTTTTTCGTTCCTCGCAGGCGAGGACGACGGCGTCAAAATTTTTTGTGTAGGCGTTTTCATAAAACAGCTTAATCGTGTTCATCGGTTGACCTCAAAAGCAATAAAGTGTATAATTTCCCAAAAAGCAAAGGAGAAGCTATGAGCGGTTTTACCATCATCCTGATCTATCTGGAGCTTGTGAATCTGGCGGCCTTTGCCCTGTACGGCCTCGACAAATACCGCGCAAAACGCGGCCGCTGGCGCATCCCGGAGGCAACGCTGATCCTGATCGCCGTGATCGGCGGCAGCATCGGCGCGCTCGGCGGGATGTACCTGTTCCGGCACAAAACGCGCAAGCCGAGGTTTTCCGTCGGCGTGCCGGTGATCCTCGGTATGCAGGTGCTGTTCTTTCTTCTTCTTTTCTATGTGGTATCCCACTAATTTTACCTACTTATCGGAGGTGCGTCAAGCATGAATCAATATCTGGATATAAAGCCCGAGGTGGCGGAGGCGCTGGCGGCGGGAAAGCCCGTCGTGGCGCTCGAGAGCACGATCATTTCCCACGGTATGCCGTACCCGCAGAATGTGGAGACGGCGCTGCTCGTGGAAAAGACCATCCGCGATCTCGGCGTCATTCCCGCCACGATCGCGATCATCGGCGGTAAGCTGAAGGCCGGTCTCACGGAGGCGGAGATCGAGTACCTCGGCCGGAAGGGGCAGGAGATCCCCAAGGCCAGCCGCCGCGATCTGCCCGTACTCTGCGCCCGGGGCGTGGACGGCGCGACGACGGTCGCCTCGACCATGATCGTCGCGGCGATGGCGGGCATTCAGGTGTTTGCCACCGGCGGCATCGGCGGCGTGCATCGCGGCGCGGAGACCACCATGGACATCTCCGCCGACCTCGAGGAGCTGGCGCAGACGCCGGTTCTGGTCGTCTGCGCGGGCGCGAAGTCCATTCTGGATCTCGGCCTGACGCTCGAGTATCTCGAAACCAAGGGCGTGCCGGTCTGCGGCTTCGGCACGGAGGAGCTGCCCGCGTTCTATACCCGCGAGAGCGGCTTCGGCGTGGACTTCCGCGTCGATACGCCGGAGGAGCTGGCGGCGGTGTTTGCCGCGCAGCGCGGCCTCGGCTATAAGGGCGGCCTGCTCTGCACAAACCCCATCCCCGCGGAATATTCCATGCCCGCGGACGTCATCAACGCCGCGATCGATCAGGCGGTGGCCGAGAGCGTCGCGCAGGGCATCCACGGCAAGAAGGTCACGCCGTTCCTGCTCGCCCGCGTCAAGGACATCACCGGCGGCGACAGTCTCGAGGCGAATATAAAGCTCGTCCTCAATAACGCCGCGCTCGCGGCAAGGACGGCGGCGGCGCTGGCAAAGCGGTAAGAAAAAATTTTTTCAAATTCCCTCTTGACTTTGACGGAGTAAAGAGTTACAATGCGATTAATTTCATAAAGCAAACCGTTGATGAAGAGTAAGTAACCGGTTCAGGAGCTGTCACAGAGAGCGGCGCGTGGCTGAGAGCGCGGCACAGACAGAACCGTGTGAATGGACTTCGGAGGGCAATCGGAAGGCAGAGTCATCTGCCCTATGTGCGACGGAGCGGCACTCCGTTACCAAAGCCGCCGTGTGATAGCACGGACTAAGCGGGCGCGTATGCGTCAAGCCGGGTGGCACCGCAGGATATGTTTTATTCCTGTCCCAGCAGAGTTTCTGCCGGGACAGTTTTTTTATTCCCGGCGGAGCCAAATACGTTGGCGGCGCCGGCAGGCAACCGAACCTGTTGGCGGGAGAAACCATATAATATCATCCGGAAAAGGAGAAATAATCATGAAGAAGATTCTTGCACTCATTCTGGCACTCACCATGGTGCTGGCGCTCGCGGCCTGCGGCGCCAAGACGGAAGAGCCCGCTGCGGAGGAGCCTGCGGCGGTCGAAGAGGCGGCCCCTGCGGAAGAAGCCGCGGAAGAACCCGCGGAAGAGCCCGCCGCCGAAGAGGGCGCGGTCTACAAGGTCGGCATCTGCAACTATGTGGACGACGCGTCCCTGAACCAGATCGTGGACAATATCGAGGCCCGTCTGGCGGAGATCGAAGCCGAGGCCGGCGTCACCTTTGAGATCAGCTATGACAACTGCAACGCCGACGCGAACGTCCTCGAGCAGATCGTGGCGAACTTCATCGCCGATGAGGTTGACCTGATGGTCGGCGTCGCGACCCCCGTGGCCATGACCATGCAGGCCGCTACGGAGGATAACGGCATCCCCGTTGTCTTTGCCGCCGTCTCCGACCCCATCTCCACCGGCATCGTCGAGTCCCTCGAGGCTCCCGGCGCGAACATCACCGGCACGTCCGACGGTCTCGACACCGCCGCCGTCATGAAGCTCATCTTCGCCGCCGACCCCGAGGCCGACAACATCGCCCTGCTGTACGACATGGGTCAGGATTCCTCCGCCACCCCGATCGCCGAGGCCAAGGCGTATCTCGATGACCTGGGCGTTTCCTACAAGGACTATAACGGCACGACGGTCGATGAGGTCATGCTCGCGGTTGACGCGCTGATCGCCGACGGGGCGGACGCGGTGTTCACCCCGACCGACAACACCATCATGACCGCCGAGCTCTCCATCTATGAGACGCTGGCCGAGGCCGGCATCCCCCACTACACCGGCGCCGACTCCTTCGCCCTGAACGGCGCGTTCGTCGGCTACGGCGTTGACTATGCAAACCTCGGCGTGGAGACCGCGAACCTGATCGCGGAGATCCTCGTGGACGGCGCGGATCCCGCCTCCACCCCGGTGCTGACCTTCGATAACGGCACCGCGACCGTGAACACCGAGACCACCGAGACGCTGGGCTTTGACTACGACACGATTGCCGCGGCGTTCGAGCCGCTCTGCACGCAGGTCGTCTCCATCACCACCGCCGAGAGCTTTGACGACCTCGGCTGATGGGCCGGTCATCCCATATAGAATAAATAGAAATACAGGGATAGGGGCGAAAAGCCCCTATCCCGTCCGCCTGTTTTGAAGGAGTGAACTGTATGTCTCTGTCCGCTGTTCTTGGCCTGGGGCAGACCGCGCTGGAGCTGGGGCTTATCAATGCCCTGACGGTGCTGGCGCTGTTTCTGAGCTATTCCATGCTGAATGTCTGCGACCTGTCCACCGACGGCTGCTTTACGCTGGGCGCCTGTGTGGGCGCGGTGGTTGCCATCGCGGGTCATCCGTATCTCTCGATTCCGGCGGCCATGCTGGCGGGCGTGATCTCCGGCTTTGTGACCGCGATTTTGCAGACCCGTATGGGGGTGGAAAGCCTGCTGGCCGGCATCATCGTCAACACGGGCCTGTACTCGATCAACATTGCGATCATGGGAAACTCCTCCCTGCTCAATATGAACAAGACCGAGACCGTGTTCACCAAAATGAAGACGCTGCTGGACGGAACCGTTCTCTCCGGGCAGTATAAGCTCGTCATCGCGCTGATCGCGGTGGCGCTTGTGATCGTGTTCCTGTCGCTCTTTCTGCGGACGCGGCTGGGTCTCGCGATTCGGGCGACGGGCAATAACCCCGACATGGTTCGCTCCTCCTCCATCAACCCGGCCTTCACGACCGTCGTGGGCCTGTGCGTGGCAAACGCCTTTACGGCGCTGTCCGGCTGCCTGCTGGCGCAGTCGCAGAAGTCCGTGAACATCGACATCGGCACCGGCATGGTGACGATCGCGCTCGCAAGCCTTCTCATCGGCGGCACGTTCATGGGCCGCGGCAGCATCCCCAAGCGCGCGATCGGCGTGGTGCTCGGTTCGTTCATCTTCCGGCTGGTGTATGCCATCGCGCTCCGGTTCGATATGCCGGCGTCCATGCTGAAGCTCGTGTCCTCGGTCATCGTCATCATCGCGATCTCCGGCCCGTATCTGAAGGGGCAGGTTCCGATGCTGCGCCGCCGGCTGACGCATGGCGTGTCGGATAAGGAGGGGTCGTAATATGCTGACGCTGAAGAACATCTCCAAGACCTTTAACCCCGGTACGGTCAACGAAAAAACGGCGCTCCGCGATCTGTCGCTGCACCTCGACGAGGGCGATTTCGTCACGATCATCGGCGCGAACGGCGCGGGAAAATCCACGCTCTTTAACGCCATCGGCGGCAGCTTCTTCACCGATACCGGCTCCATCCTGCTCGATGGAAAGGATGTCACCTTCCTGCCGGAGTACAAGCGCGCCAAGAGCATTGGACGTCTGTTTCAGGATCCGATGCGCGGCAGCGCCCCGGGCATGACGATCGAGGAGAACCTCGCCCTCGCCGCCGGTCACGGCGGATGGCTGAGCCATGTGACCCGTGCGGAAAAGGAGGCGTTCCGGGAGCGGCTGTCGCTTCTGAACATGGGGCTGGAGGATCGGATGAAGCAGCCGGTCGGCCTGCTTTCCGGCGGTCAGCGGCAGGCGCTGACGCTGATGATGGCGACCATGGTTCCGCCGAAGCTCCTGCTCCTCGACGAGCACACCGCAGCGCTCGACCCCGGCACGGCGGAAAAGGTGCTGGAGCTGACGAAGTCCATCGTGGAGGAGGGTCATCTCACCTGCCTCATGATTACGCACAATATGCAGTCCGCGCTCGACCTCGGCAACCGCACGCTGATGATGGATGCCGGAAACATCATTCTGGACATCGGCGGTGAGGAACGCAGGGGTCTGACGGTCAACGACCTGCTTCTGAAATTCAAGGCCGGTGTCGGCAAGGCGCTCGACAACGACCGTATGCTTCTCTCATAAAAACGATCGCCCCGGAGGAATCTCCTCCGGGGCGGTTTTTATCGCGCGGCGATCAGCGCCTTGAGGCCTTCCTGCAGGCCCTCGAGGGTCAGGCGGTACATCGGGACTTTGGCTTTGATGATGCGGATGGTCTCGCTGCCGTAGCCGTAATCCCAGTTCTCCTTCGGGAGCGGGTTGAGCCAGATCATGCGGTCATAGCGGCGGGTAAACTTCTCGATCCAGTCGATGCCCGGCTCCTTGTTGAAGCTGTAATAGTCGCTGCATCCGCCGGGACGCAGCAGCTCATAGGGCGCCATCGAGGCGTCGCCGACGACGATGACCTTGTAATCCTGCCCGAGCTGGCTGAGCACCCATTCGGTGCTGACGCTGTCGGCGTGATGGCAGCCGGGGGCGGTGTAAAGGTCGTCGTAGAAGCAGTTGTGGAAGTAATAGGTTTTGAGATCCTTGAATTTCGACTCGCGGCTGACGGCCTGGAACAGGCTCGCGCACAGGCGGGTGAATTCCCACATCGAGCCGCCGGAGTCGAAGAGCATCAGGAGCTTTACGGTGTTGCGCCGGGGCCGTCCGAACACGAGCTTCAGCCGGCCGGCGTTGTCGCCGGTCTCCTTGATCGTGTCGTCGAGCTGCAGCTCATCCTTCGGGCCGTCCTCCTGCGCGGAGAACTGGCGCAGCCGCCGGAACGCCATCTGGAACTGGCGCACATCCAGCACGGCGTCGTCGCGGAAATCGCGGAAATGCCGCTCCCCGGCCACCTGCAAGGCGCTGCGGCTGCGGCCCTGCCCGCCGACGCGGATGCCGCCGGGGTAATAGCCGGCGTTGCCGAAGGGCGACGCGCCGCCTGTGCCGACCCAGTGCGTGCCGCCGTCGTGACGCTCGGTCTGTTCCTTCATGCGCTCCTCGAGCATCCGGCGAATGGTCTCGATGTCGAGACCCTGATTCGCCAGCATATCGGGGTCGTACTGGACGGGGTCGATGGGCTTGCTCAGCCAGTCCTCCAGCTCCTTGGGAAGCTCCTCAAAGGGCCGGATGTCCTTGAAGTATTCGAGAAAAACCTGATCGAATTTGTCAAAATCCGACTCGGTATGCACAAGCACGGCGCGGGCCAGCCGGTAAAACCCTGTCAGGGACGACCGGTGCAGGCCGAGCTCCAGGCCGCGCAGCAGCGTCTGCCATTCCTGCATGGAAACGTGCAGGCCGCGCAGCCGCAGAAGATAGAAAAAATCCGTAAACATTTTACCAGGAGCGATGCGGCGTTTGCTTCGATTTCGTCAGGGTGTCGAGATCCTCGTTCTTTTTGAGCAGGACGCCGGCAAAGGGCATCTCCTTCTCGATGCGCTCCGGGGCGATGCCGCCAATCTGCAGGGCCTGCACCCAGTCGATCAGCTCCGAGGTGGAGGGCTTTTTCTGCAGGCCGCGCAGGGCGCGCACGGCGTAGAAGCTCTCCAGTGCCTGCCGGAGCAGGGTTTCCTCGAGGTTTTCAAAGTGGGCATGAATGATCTTCTCCATCATCTCCGCGTCGGGGAAGTCGATGTAGTGGAACACGCAGCGGCGCAGGAACGCGTCGGGCAGCTCCTTCTCGGCGTTCGAGGTGATGATGACGAGCGGGCGGACGGCCGCCTTGACGGTCTCCTTGGTCTCGGGGATGTAAAACTCCATCCGGTCAAGCTCCCAGAGCAGGTCGTTCGGGAATTCGATGTCGGCCTTGTCGATCTCGTCGATGAGGAGAACGCATTGTTTCTCGCGCTTGAACGCTTCGCCGAGCTTGCCGAGCTTGATGTATTTTGCGATGTCCGAGACGTCCGCGCCGAACTGGCTGTCATACAGGCGCTGCACGGTGTCGTAGACGTACAGGCCGTCCTGGGCCTTGGTGGTGGATTTGATGCTCCAGATGAGAAGCTCCATGCCCAGCGCCTCCGCCACGGCCTGTGCGAGCATGGTCTTGCCGGTGCCGGGTTCGCCCTTGACGAGCAGGGGCTTCTGCAGGGCCATCGCGATGTTTACGCTGGAGAGAAGCTCCGGCGAGGCGACATACCCCGCGCTTCCCGAAAATTGTTTCATAGGTGATCACTCCGATTTGTATAGCATTTCAAATAAAAATTGTACCACCCCCTGCCCCGCTCTGTCAAACGCTTGCGCGGTGTGGTATGATAGAGGAAAACAAAGTGTAAAGGACGAATGGTATGAAATATATGATCGCCTCCGACCTGCACGGGTCGGTGGAATATGTCTCGCGGCTGATGGAGGCGTGGCAGCGGGAGGCGGCGGATGCGCTTCTGCTGCTGGGCGACCTGCTGTACCACGGCCCGCGGAATGATCTGCCGGAGCGCTATGATACGAAGCGCGTTCTCGCGATGCTGAATAACCTCAGCGGGCATATCGTCGCCGTGCGCGGCAACTGCGACGCCGAGGTCGATCAGATGGTGCTCGACTTCCCGCTCATGGCGGATTATGAGATCATCGGGTACGGTTCGCGGAAACTCTTCCTCACCCACGGACACCTGTATGACCCGATCGAAAAGCTCCCGCCCATCGGCGCGGGGGATGTGATGCTGTCCGGGCACACCCATGTCCCGGCGAGCTTTCGGAACAGCGAGGGCGTGTGGTTTCTGAACCCCGGCTCGGTGTCCATCCCGAAAAACGGCTCGCCCCACAGCTACATGACGCTTGAACACGATGTGTTCCGGTGGAAAACGCTGGAGGGCGGGGTCTACCGCGAGCTTTCGCTGGAGGAGTAGGAAGCGCCTGCTGAAACATACAAAAATCGGTGGTTGTAGACCGTGAAAAAGTATGTTATAATGCAGACGATTTCAGGAAATGTGTAAAAAAATGTATCCGCCCGTTTTCGGACGCGGCGGAAGGACAATGAAAAAGGAGAATTATAAAAATGGCACTGATGACCGGCGAACAGTATCTGGAGAGCCTGCGTAAGCTGCATCCGCGCATCTATATGTTCGGCAAGCAGATTCCCTGCGCGGTGGATGATCCCATCCTCCGTCCCAGCGTGAACTCCGTCAAAATGACCTATGATCTGGCCCAGATGCCCGAGCACGAGAGCCTGATGACCACCACGAGCCACCTGACCGGCAAGAAGATCAACCGCTTCTGCCATATCCACCAGAGCCCCGAGGATCTGATGCTCAAGGTGAAGATGCAGCGTCTCTGCGGCCAGATGACCGCGGCCTGCTTCCAGCGCTGCGTGGGCATGGACGCCTTCAACGCCGTGTATTCCACCGCCTATGAGGTGGACAAGGTCCACGGCACCAACTATTTTGAAAACTTCAAAAAATTCCTGGAGTATGTTCAGGAGGAGGACCTCGTCGTGGACGGCGCCATGACCGACCCGAAGGGCGACCGCGGCCTTGCGCCCAGCGCGCAGGCGGATGAGGATCTGTTCCTGCACGTCGTGGAGCGCCGTCCCGACGGCGTGGTCGTCCGCGGCGCCAAGGCGCACCAGACCGGCGCGTCCAACTCCCATGAGATCCTCGTCATGCCCACCCAGGCCATGAAGGAAGCCGATAAGGATTACGCGATCGCGTTCTCCGTTCCCATCGACGCGGAGGGCGTGTTCATGATCGTCGGCCGCCAGAGCTGCGACACCCGCAAGCTCGAGGACGGCAGCCTTGACCGCGGCAATCCGACCTTCGGCGGCATGGAAGCGCTGGTCGTGTTCGACAACGTGTTCGTTCCGAACGACCGCATCTTCCTCAACGGCGAGACCGAGTTTGCCACGATGCTCGTGGAGCGCTTCGCCTCCTATCACCGTCAGAGCTACGGCGGCTGCAAGGTCGGCGTCGGCGACGTCCTGATCGGCGCATCCGCGCTCGCGGCCGACTATAACGGCGCGGCGAAGGCCTCCCATGTCAAGGACAAGCTCATCGAGATGATCCACCTGAACGAGACGCTGTATTCCGGCGGCATCGCCTGCTCGGCCAACGGCTGGAAGACCGAGTCCGGCAACTACATGGTCGATACCCTGCTCGCAAACGTCTGCAAGCAGAACGTCACCCGCTTCCCGTATGAGATCGCCCGTCTGGCGGAGGATCTCGCCGGCGGCATCATGGTCACCTGCCCGTCCGAGACCGACCTGCGCGATCCCGAGCTCGGCCCCTATGTCGAGAAGTACCTCAAGGGCGTCGGCTCCGTGCCGACGGTCAACCGTCTCAAGATCATGCGCCTCATCGAGAACCTCACCCTCGGCACCGCCGCGGTGGGCTATCGCACCGAGTCGCTCCACGGCGCCGGTTCGCCGCAGGCGCAGCGCATCATGATCTCCCGTCAGGGCGATCTGGCCGGTAAAAAGGAGCTCGCGAAAAATATCGTGGGCATCGAGTAAAAAACTATTGCAAAACGCAGCGCAGCCGTGTATTCTATACGCGGCTGCGGCTTTATAAAGGGGGCCATTTCTGTGAAGCTCAATCCGTATTACACCAACCGCGAGCTGAAGGCGCTCGGATTCAAGGCGCTGGGCCGGAACGTGCTTATCAGCCGCACCTGCCGCATCTATACGCCGGATCTGATCTCGATCGGCAGCCATGTCCTGATCGACGATTTCACGATCCTGAACGGCGAGATCAACATCGGAAACCATGTGCATATCAGCTCGAACGACGAGCTGTATGCCGGCGAGGCCAGCATCACGATCGAGGATTTCTGCGGCATCTCGTCCCGCTGCTCGTTTTATGCGACGAGCGATGATTTTTCCGGCGCGAGCCTGAACAATCCGACCGTGCCGAAGGAGTACCGCTTTGAAAAGAACCTGCCCATCGTGCTGGAAAAGCACGTGCTGATCGGCACCGGCTGCTCCATCATGCCCGGCGTGACGCTCGGCGAGGGCTGCTCGTTCGGGTCGATGACGCTGATTAATAAGTCCACGGAGCCCTGGGGCATCTATGTCGGTTCCCCCGCCCGCCGCATCAAGGAGCGGGAAAAGGGGCTATTGGAATTTGAAAAGAAAATGACCGGCGGACGGTAAACGGCCGCGCCGACCGGAAAAGCTGTATGGAGGTATTTTGCAATGGATGATTTGATGGAAATTCTGCGTGAGCTGCGTCCCGATGTGGATTTCGAGATGGAAACCGCACTGGTTGACGACGGCATTCTCGGCTCCTTTGACATCACGTCCCTCGTGAACGAGATCATGGACGTGTTCGATGTGGAGATGGATATGGCGGATCTCGAGCCGGAAAACTTCAACTCCGCCGAGGCAATGTGGGAGTATATCCAGTCCCTGAAGGACTGAGCGGTTCTGTTTGGGGGTATACCGGATGGTATGCCCCTGCTTTTCGCGCCTGACAAAATAAGACAGGAGATTTCTCTTGACATAGGCGTACAGGTGTGGTATATTGATAGTCCCAGATAACGCGGGATAGAGCAGTTCGGTAGCTCGTCGGGCTCATAACCCGGAGGTCGGGGGTTCAAATCCCTCTCCCGCAACCATAGAGAAAACC
>JBJDYS010000023.1:0-4132 GCA_051867595.1 Oscillospiraceae bacterium | reverse complement strand
TCCCTCCGTCACGGCTTACGCCGTGCCACCTCCCTTTACACAAGGGAGGCTTTGGGGCGGCGCCAATTCACTGCTTTACGGATACCCGCCATTCGGCGGAGGAGTTTTTTATTGCACGGCGTCCCGCTGCGGTGTATACTGTTTTCCAGCCCATGAAAAGGAGGGCGGCCGTATGCTTCTGCCCGGAGACATCGAATATATCCTCACGCGTCTCACCGATGCAGGCTATGCCGCCTATGTCGTCGGCGGCTGCGTGCGCGATGCGCTCGCCGGACGGACGCCGCATGATTACGACGTCTGCACCTCCGCCCGTCCCGAACAGGTGCATGAGGTCTTTGCCGGCCACACCGTCCGCGATACCGGACTGCAGCACGGCACTGTGACCGTCATCCTGAACCATGCTCCGTTTGAGATCACGACGTTCCGCGTGGACGGCGCGTACTCGGACAGCCGCCATCCCGACAGCGTGGCCTTCACCGACGATATTACACTCGATCTGGCCCGGCGCGATTTCACGGTCAACGCCATGGCCTATCACCCGAAAAGAGGCCTCGTCGATCCCTTCGGCGGGCAGACCGACCTGCAAAACGGCCTTATCCGCTGCGTCGGAGACCCGCGCCGGCGCTTTACCGAGGACGCGCTGCGTATTCTGCGGGCGCTTCGCTTCGCGGCGCGGTTCGGGTACCGCATCGAGCCGGAGACCGACGCCGCCCTGCGCGCACTCGCCCCGACCCTCTCCCGGATCGCCGCCGAACGCGTGAAGGCCGAGCTGGAGGGCATTCTCCTCGCCCCGGGTGCCGGGGATATCCTGCGGGACTACCCCGGGGTGCTGGGCGTCGTCCTCCCGGAGATCCTGCCCTGCGTCGGCTTTGACCAGAAAAACCCGCATCATCGGTACGACGTCTGGGAGCATACGCGGCGCGCCGTGGACGCCGCGCCGCCCGATCCGATCCTGCGCTGGACGATGCTGTTCCACGACCTCGGAAAGCCGCAGACCTTCTCTCTGGACGAGCAGGGCGTCGGCCATTTTTACGGCCATGCCCGCGCCTCCGCCGCACTCGCCGACGGGATCATGACGCGTCTGCGCTTTTCCAACGCGGAACGCGAGGCAGTTTCGGAGCTTGTCCGGCGGCATGACGGCGTGATCGAGCCAAATAAAAAGGCCGTGCGGCGGTTCCTGGCCAAGCTCGGCCGCGGACAATTTGACCGCCTGCTGGCCGTACACCGCGCCGACAACATGGCGCAGGCGGCGGAGCTTATTGCCCCGCGTCTGCGGGAGCTTGCGGATATCCGTGCGCTCGCCGACGAGATCGAACGCGGCGGTGAATGCACCGACGCCCGACGGCTCGCCGTGAACGGACGCGATCTGCTCGCGCTGGGCTATGCCCCCGGCCCGACGCTCGGCGCGGAGCTGAACGCGCTGCTCGAACGTGTCCTCGACGACCCGGCACTGAACGAAAAAAATACCCTCCTCCGCCTCGCGGAAGAGGACAGACAGAAATGACCGCTGCCGGAGCAGCGGTCATTTCATCCCTGTTTTATTTCGCCGTGTTTTTCTTCGTACTTCTCAATACAATCACGAATCAGGATCAAAATCTGGCCGTTGGCGGAGCGTCCCTCATAGTCCGCCACAACGTGCAGCTTATCCAGCATTTTCTCGTCAATTCGGATGGAAAGGTTCTTGATTGCCACAAAATCACCTCACAAAAATAATTTTCTTACTGTGTGCTCAGCCTGCCGGAGCAGCGGTCATGTTTCAATTTCGTTTTGCCACATAGTACGAGGCGGAGGCGGTCGCGATCTTTCGATCCGGCGCGCCCTCGGCCCAGATCGACCCCACCGCATAGCACACACTCATGCCGCGTTTGGTGAGCTCCGCACGAATGAACAGCCGCTTGTCCAGCGCACCGGCGCGCAGATACTGCACATCCAGGCCGATCGTCGGCGTCATGAGACCGCCGGAGCAGTAACGGCACAGCAGACCCATCGTCATATCAAGGACGGAGGCCGTGATGCCGCCGTGCAGGATGCCCATGGGGTTTCCCATCCACGGCTTCGGCTCCATGACAAGCGTCACCGTGCTGTTTTCAAAGTCGCAGTCCCACAGCTCCGTCCCGAGCATATTATTGAACTGCCCGGCAAACTCCCGTTCCGCATCCACAAAATAGCCCCGGAACGCACGCTCCATGCCTGCCTGGTCGTGAAGATCCTCCGGCTTCAAAATAATCATTCCGCTGCCTCCGTTTCTGCGGCCGGCTCCGCCAGGTAGATAACGTTCAGATCGACATCCCCCTCGATGCCGGGCACCGTGCCGGTGAAGGAGTACTGCCAGATCTGATGCTCGTAATAGTATTCGGGCCAGGAGCCGGGATCGCCCATCCAGATGGTGAGATCCTTGATGGCATCCATGTCGTATTTATAGTAGACCGACGGTATGTAGGTGTATACGCCGGCCTCAATCCCGGCGGATTCAAGCAGCTCGCAGTATTCGAGGCAGGCCGCCGTGACCGTCTCCGCATCGACATCGTCCGTGCGGGCCGGCTCCGTGCCGATGGTCTCCCAGTCGAAAAAGACCGGCAGATCGAGCGTATAGCCCTCCAGCAGCTTCGCCGTGAACACCGCCTCCTCGGCCGCCTCCAGCACACTCACCGCCTGCGAGAAGAAATACGCGCCAACCTTCAGGCCCGCGGCCTGCGCGCCCTCAATGTTCTGCCGGTACATCTCGTCGGCATTGATCGAGCCGCCCGAAAAGCCGCGCCAGCCCACGCGGATCAGGGCAAATTCGATGCCCGCGTCCGCCACGGCCTGCCAGTCGATCTCGTGCTGGTATTCCGACACATCGACGCCGTGCATCAGCGTTATCCCGTCCTTGAGGTAGGTCACGCGCCCGTCGCTGACCGAAAAGGAATAGCGGTCAGCCGAGAAGGGAACGGCCTCCTGCGCCGCATCCACCCAGATCGTACCGCCGGAGCCGTCCGTCACCTCGATCTGGCCTGCATGGGGATCGGGCGTGACCTCGATCTCCGGCGAAGGCTCGGCCTCTTCCCGGCCGCAGCCGGTCAAAAGGCCCGAAAGCAGCGCAAGCGCCGCGAAACAAGTCAAAATACGTTTTTTCATAGCCCTATTACCATACCACAATCCCGCCCGCTTTGCAAATTGACCTCAAATCCACAGAAAGCCCTTGATTTCAGGCGAAAAGAAAGATAAAATAGATATACTAAAAAAATTACCAACGGAGGAAATGACGATGACTCCTGCTCTGGAAAATATCCTCAAGCTCGCCGACCGGGATATGGCGGCCGGCCGCTATGCCGACGCGGAGAGAGAATACGGCCTGCTCCTCGAGACGGACGCCGATATGTATCTGGCCCTGCACAGCCGCGGCATCGCCCGCACCTGGCAGAGCACCCTGTTCGACGGCGACCCCACCGCTCTCATCGACAGCACCGACGAGGCCATCAAGCTCTGCCGTCAGGTCGGCGGCGACGAAGCGGCCTTCATGCGCCGCGTCTCCTTTGAGATCATCAATATCACCGCCAACAAATACAACGAGCTGACCCGCATCTACAACAGCATCGTCCGCAAGGAGAACCAGAAGGCTCCCTCGCCGCTGTTCTTCTATACCTCGTCCATCACCCGTCCCAACGGCTTCACGCTGGACGACATCTACATCCCTCTCATCAATTATCTCGCCGCGATCATCATGAACAGCGAGTACCTTGACCGTCTGCTCGAGGGCCGCGAGGATCTGAAGGATCGCCGCCTGCACAACATCACGAACCTCACCGTCTTTTACGACTGGCTCATCACCTTCTATCCCTCCGGCAAGGTGCATGAGGACTACTACGCCGGTATCCTCGCCAAGAAGGAAAAGCTCGCGGCCGTCCGCGCCGCGCTCGAGAGCGAGCTGGACGCGCCCACGGTGCAGAATATGCCCCGCGAGTTCCCCGACGGCAAGCCCCTGCCCGGCGTTGCCAAGATCGTCGATGAGGACAACCGGGTCGCGCATTTCCCGATCCGTCCTCCCTTCGAGGTCGTCTGCCCCATCTGCGGCACGCTTCAGAAGTCCAACCGCTCCATCTGCTATGTGTGCGCCTGCAAATTCGTCTTTGACGACGACGAGCTTGCCTGA
>JBJDYS010000022.1:0-4186 GCA_051867595.1 Oscillospiraceae bacterium | reverse complement strand
GCTTGAATGGCATTCAAGAGGTCAGCGGTTCGATCCCGCTTATCTCCACCAAAAATGGGCATGACAGAGCGGCTTGTTTCAATGAAACAAGCCGCTCGCCTTATACACGATGTTTCAACCCTTCATGCCATGAATTTCACGGCGAATCCCATCACGCTTTCTTTACAGGGAAATATACCTCCGTCTCCCAATCCTGCGGCTTCAGCCCATTTTGGGCCGTCTTCGTATAAATTTCGTAGGGTGCGCCGTTCCAGGCGTATCCATTCTCCTCAATCCATGCTACCAGTGAAGCATAGGTCTCCGACAGCGTGGAATATGTGCCCTTGTGTACGGTCATCGCACAGTCCTGCTGATCCAGTATCTTATCTGCATGAGCCTCCTCTCGCACCCCGATGAAAAGCTCTATATCGGAGGCGTCCCGATTAAACTCCTCATCGTGGTACATAGCGCCGAATATCCCGCTGGGCGCAATGCTCTCCTTTGCGATCCGCTCATACAGCGTGCCATAGTACCGGCCGAAATCGTCCACAGCCATCCGATGACGGCACGCCAGCACCGCCATTCTCTCTGTTTTCACTACCTTGATTGTGCGTTCATTTTGCATTTCCATAAAATTACCCGTCCTTTTCAGATTTTCCAGATGCAGCGTCAGCTCCTGGATAACCATTCCGGTCTCCATTTGCTTCCATTCCAGAACTTCTTTTTGCCGCATCAGCTTTTTTATAAAGACAGCGCCGTCATCGCAGAGCATGAGCGATTGTATCTCCTCCAGAGAAAATCCATATCGTTTCAGCTTTTGGATCAGGAGCATTTTCTCCAGCTGTGAGCGGTCATAATACCGATAACCCGTAAAACGATCCACCTCCGCGGGCTTCATAAGCCCAATGCGGTCATAGTGGCGAAGCGTTTTTACACTCACCTGACATATTTTTGAGAACTCACCGATTTGATACATGGCTGCCTCCGTTCTGCAAGAATCGATTCTGATGGTATGATAGTCCCTGCCCCAAGGGGAAAGTCAAGTGCTTTTCAGCTTCTGTCGCGACGACTTTGAAAATCCGCTCGTGCATTGCGTCACGCTCACCGGCGCGGACGGGATCGCCGGGCGCAAGGATCTCTATGATAAAACCCAGGAGCGGGGCGTTTGCCCCGCTCCTTTTCCGGTTCATTATATCACTTGTCTTCGATATTTTAGCGCGAACACTATTCCGAACGTGCAGCAAGCGCATGAAAAACAGCGCATATCCCCGACGGAAGAGCCGGGGATGGGCGCTGTTTTTTATGGGGGTCAGATACTCTCCTCGAGATCCTCTGCCAGAAGCTTCTGTGCTCTTTTTCTGGCCCGCGACAGTTCCATTCTCACGCTGTCCGGCTTTATGCCGAGCTGGGCGGCAATCTCCTGAGATCCCATCTCAAGTATGTACTTCGCCTCTAAAAGATACTGGCTCCTTTCGTCCAGCAGCGGCCATATATCTGCCAGATGCTTTACACTTTCCGCCCGAAGTACCGCGTCCTCCACGGACACGCCGTCGCTCAGCCTTCCGTCATCGAACTGCTCATCGTCCACCGACGGGAGCTTCTCTCTGGGAGCGCGCCGCAGCAGCGATCTGGCGGTATTCTTCGCGGCCGTGATGATGTAGTTCACCAGGGAGCGTTCCTCCAGTGTCCGGAGCAGAGGGAGCTTGTCGATCAGCTTGACGAGGGTGGACTGAAGAACATCCTCCACCGCCCATGGATCACAGAGCAGCTTCCCTATCTCGGAATACAGCAGGCGCTCATAATTCACAAAAAGCGCCGTCATAAATGCGCGGTCGTCCTCATCCTCAATCGCCAGAATTACAAATGGGATCATATACCTTTCGCCTTTGCGTCATAATGGGAATTTCGGGCCACGGTGGCCGCCAGATACATATCGTCCAGGGCGATAAGAAGCGCGTGCTGCTGCTCGCTCGACAGTGCCTGCATCCTTTGCAGCACCTCCCGAATCGGCCTTCCGTCCAGCACGATGGTCTGCAAAACAGACGGCGACATATTGGAATCCGTCCGTGACAGGAGGTAGTCGGTCGTCACGTCAAAAAAATCCGCAATATCGATCAGCTTGTCCACATCCGGCAGATGAACATCTTTCTCATAATTGGAAATCGTACTGACCGACACATGAAGAATCTTCGCCAGATCCTTTTGCGTCATATGCCGGTCTTTTCTCAATTCGGACAGAAGTTCGCCAAAGCTCGCCATAAAACCACCCGCGTATAAATATGTTATAATACACATTAATATAGTATATTTGATATTTCGTGGCGTCATATAACCAGTTTTCCCATATTTAACGGCGAATTATTGACAAAAATTTTAGTTTTAGTAAAATTAATTTTAGTAATGAAATTGTCCCAGATTTTGACAGGCTTCGCGGTGTTTCGCTTTTTTCGTTTCCGGGTTTATTGTAAAAATAAGCTTTTCGGCTCACGGGGAAAACGGCCATGCTTCCTTTGGGAATGTTGCATTCTGGCCACCTTTGTTGTTATACTTACCAGGAACGCTGCCGTCCATTATCGGAAGCACCTGCACGTTATCCAAAAACACGCGCGGAACAAAATGCTGAAAAACGGTGACTGTTATGACGAATCGGGAAAATTTACAGGAAAACTATGAGGACTCGCTGTTCGCCCTGCTGATGGATGATTTTGCCCGGCAAGAGGGCGAACGCCTCCTGCAGGAAAATGAAGCGCTGAAAAAGGACCCCGCCGCCGCGGTGCCGGAGGCAGTCACCCGGCACTGCCTTCAGACCATCCGCCGGGAGCTGTTCCGCCGCAGGCATGGGATATCTGCCCGGCGCGCGGGCCGTGCGCTCCGGCGGTTCGCGGTCGCTGCGGTGCTGGTGGTGGCCCTGTTCACAGCCGCCTTTGCCGCCTCTCCTGCCTTCCGCACCGGAACGCTGAATATGCTTCTGACCTTCAGCGAGAAGGCGGCCACCTGGCAGTCTTCTTCCTTGGGCGGCCGCCTGCTTAACACAGATGACGACATAGCGATATCGGCCAAACTCCGACGGCTGCCGGAGGGCTACGAAGTATCCGATGTTGAAATAGAGCGCTTCCGAGAAACCATAACCTATTCCAACCAGGCTGGGGAGGAAATCGTGCTGACCAGCTCCAGCGTAGAAAATTTAGGATTTAGTCTTGACATTGAAAATCCGGACTATTATGAAGAGACCACGATCCATGGGTACACCGCCATCGTGGTGGACAAGCAGGGCCTTGTGAGAATTGCTTGGGCAGAAGAGGAGCTGGGACTGTTTATCTATATGGATGCTACGGATTTGAGCGCGGAGGAGCTGAAAGCGCTGGCGAACGATCTGGTTTTTGACTGAGGGTGTTTCGATTATCGGGTTTATGCGTTTCTTTTGATAGCTTATCCAAGAAAAAGAAAAGGAGAAAAAAATGAAGCGCAAAGCCATATCCGTCATTGCCATGCTTCTGCTCATGGCTTCCTTTCTGGCCATTCCGGCGGCAGCGGCCGGCGAACCCACCGACTCCGGTATATCCCCGTATTATAATAGTTTAACAACTATTATGGCATCTATCTCCATATCCGACGCCGGAAAGGCCGCGTGCAACAGCTACGCAAAAGTCAACCCGACCACAAACTCGGTCTCCCTGGCGATGACACTCCAGCGCTATACCGGCGGCTCCTGGACATACGTCACCTCCTGGTCCACCTCGGGCACGGGAAGCGTCAGCTTGGACAAATCCTACTATATTACCCATGGCTATTATTACCGGGTAAAAGGTGTTGCGACGGTATACTCCTCCTCCGGAGCATATGTGGAGCAGGTAACTATCTATTCGGACTCTGAATACTATTAATCGTTTAAAGCACCCCCCAGTGTGAACGGCACCCCATTTGTTAGGCAGTATGATATACTGTCTGGCAAGTGGGGTGCTCAGTTATGTCAAAAGGGAACCCCAAACAAACGGCCACCGAAATTTCAGAAATTGCTTCTGAACGCTGAGCGGCGCTCTGTTTTTCAGGCAGTTTGATGTGCTGCCTGAAAAACAGGGCGCCGTTCCCTTGCAATTAGCGGGATAATTTATTATAATTAAGAATTATTATTGATATTATACATTATTGTTATCGCTTTTGAGGAGATGGTTTCCATGAGAACGAACTATGAGGCGATCTACGAATC
>JBJDYS010000021.1:0-19487 GCA_051867595.1 Oscillospiraceae bacterium | reverse complement strand
GACGCGGGTTCGATTCCCGCTTGCGGCTCCACCGCGAAAGCGGCAAACGGCGGAGACACCGCCTTACCAACGGAATGGACTGGGCTTTGTCTGTGGCACCGAAGTCGGCGTGGCCGATATGAAAACGCGGACGGCGCATATTGAGAAAAGCTGTCAATAATGTTATAATGATAAAAATTATGCAGAAAGGATATCGGCATGGACACTGTGTTATGGATCGTGATCCCTTGCTACAACGAGGAAGCGGTGCTGCCGCTTACCGCGCCGCAGTTTCTGGCGGAGCTGCGCGACCTGATCGGCAAGGGGAAAATATCCGGGCAAAGCCGGATCCTGTTTGTGAACGACGGCAGCCGGGACGGCACATGGGAGATCATCCGTTCCCTGGCGGCGGAGGACGAGCATTTCATTGGCATCGCACAGAGCCGCAATCGCGGACATCAGAACGCCGTGCTGGCCGGGCTCATGGAGGCGGTCAAGTATGCGGATGTGACGATCTCCATCGACTGCGACGGGCAGGACGACGTCACGGTCATGGAAAACATGATCGACGAGTACCATAACGGCTGCGAGATCGTCTACGGTGTGCGGTCGAAGCGCGAGTCGGACACCGCCTTCAAGCGCTTTACGGCGGAGAGCTTCTATAAGCTCCTCGGCTGGATGGGCGCGGAGGTCGTGTATAACCACGCGGATTACCGCCTGGTGTCCGCACGGGTGCTGCGCGAGTTTCAAAACTTCAAGGAGGTCAATCTCTTCCTGCGGGGTATGTTTCCGCTCGTGGGATTTAAGAGTACGAGCGTCTGCTATGAGCGGCATGAGCGCGTGGCCGGCAAGAGCAAATATCCCCTGGGGAAAATGCTTGCGCTGGCCTTTGACGGCATTACCAGCCTCAGCATCCGCCCGATCCGCATCATCACGAGCTTTGGGTGTCTTGTGGCGTTTTTGAGCTTTGTCGGCGTTGTATGGGCCATCGTATCCTCGGCGATGGGGAAAACCGTCGCCGGTTGGACGAGTATGACCTGTATCATCTGCTTTGTCTCGGGCATACAGCTCATCAGCCTCGGCGTGCTGGGCGAGTATATCGGCAAAATCTACATGGAAACCAAGGCCCGGCCGCGCTATATCATCAGCGAGCGGACGTACGAGCCGGAACAATAAAAAAACGGGAGCTTCGGCTCCCGTTTTTTGTTGGCTTATTCGTAAATGAATCCGCTCGGTTCACTGAGCGGCCGATCGAGCAGCTCGGGGTGGGCGAAAATGTGCTTAATGAGCTTGAGGCTCCGGGCGAAGTAGAAGCCGTCGGCGATGCGCTCGTCCAGCGTGGCGCCGATGTCCACGATATCGCGGATGGCCTTGGTGCCGTCCGGCAGGATGACCTCTTCCTTGTGCAGAGCGCCGATCGTGACCATGACGCTGTTGGTGCCGTAGTTGTTCAGGTGGTGATACACCGAGGGACACTTGATGCTGCCGAGATTCGAGCAGAGGATGGTGGTGTAGTTCGGATCACCCTCAGTGAGCGCCTTGGGGTTGATGCCCCAGAAATCCAGCCAGCGGATGATGCGAATGGCGATCATCAGGACGATGCGGGGCAGACTGGCAAACTTATCGAGAAGCTCGTCAATGCCGCCGGTGGAATGTTCGCTCTTGCGCGTCTCCTTGACATCGCCCACGATCTTTTTGCTGATGTCGTCGAGCGTGTCGCTGTCCTGCGGCACGAGAACCATGAGGGATTCCTCCGCACCGTCGGCAAAGCGGCGCTTCACGACGAAGCTGAGGCTGATCTCGTCGCGCTCATACATACGGTAGCCCTGGATGAAGCGGTTCATGAGCGGACGCTCGCGCACCATGCGGGCCATGCCTGTGATGGCGCAGTGGAAGAGCGTGGTCTTGTAGTCCGGATGCTCGGCGTTTTTCTTCTCGATGTAGGCGAGAAGCTCGGTGGCGTCGATGCTGTCGTTCAGATAAACCTCACATTCGGTGCGCTTCGGCAGAAGATAGCCCATCACAGTCTGCAGGCCGGGGGCTTTGACATAGCGGCCGTCACGGCGGTCGCACCAGCGGCGTTTGGGCTTGGAAGGCGTTTGTTTTTTGCTCATATCGGCTGCTGCCTTTCTGTGTTTATAGGGTGATTGTATCATATTTATGCAGCGGCTGGCAAGGAATGCCGCGCTGCGCGAGCTGCTCGACGATCCCATCGGTGGGGATGAGCGAGGTGATCGGCGGAAAGCTATCGTCGTAGTGGTCGAGAAGAACCTGCTTCGGCTGCAGACGTTCGGTGAGCGAGAGGGCGTATGGCTCCGGCTTGCTTTTGCCCTGAAAGGGAAGAATCAGCCAGTCCGCGCCGGTCGGATAGTCGGTTTCCTCGTCGAGATTCATGCTGCCCATAACCTGCACGCGGGTCACGCCGTCGGTCAGCTCGTAAAACAGGATCTCGTGATGCTCCCGGTACTCCAGATTCATCGCCATAAGGTGCATGGCGTGCGCCCGGAAATTCTTCTGCAGGACAGTTTTACGCATCAGCGGCGCGTCAAACCGGCAGTGGCGGCTGTGCCATGCGCGGAGCTGAAACGGCCCGACGCAGCCCGACCAGCCCGGCTCGATGCAGTGAAGCTGTGCGTCCGGCAGGCCGTGCCGTGCCAGTGTCCGGCAGGGCGTTGCGGTGGCGTGAATGACCGTGTCGGTGTCCCGGTACAGCTCCGGCAGGAACAGAATGTGATCGAAATGTCCGTGCGTGACGAACACATCGGATGCCCGGTGATAGATGTCCACATCCGGGAGCGTGCGCGGGCGCTCGGAGTAGGGAACATATGGAATGCCCGGGAACGGATCGAACGCGATCGTGGTATGGCCGTCGGAGAAGAGAAGCCCCGCCGTGCCCATCCAGGTCAGACGCATACGGAAACTGCCTCCTGCTCCAGCGTGTGATAGGCGACCTTTCCAACCAGCGTTTTGGGAAGCTCCTCGCGGAACTCGATCTCACGCGGCAGCGCGTAGCCTGCGATATGGAGGCGAAGCTCCTCCATGATGTGCTCCCGGAGCGCGTCATCCGGCGCAACACCCTCGTTCGGGACGATGAAGGCCTTGACCCGTTCACCGCGCCGCTCGTCCGGGACGCCGATGACGCAGCTGTACGCGACCTCGGGGCATCGGTCGATGGCGTTTTCGAGCTGGGAGGGATAGACATTGTAGCCGTTCGTGATAATCATGCGCTTCAGGCGCTGGCGGAAGTAGACGTATCCGTCCTCGTCGATGCAGCCGAGATCGCCGGTGAAGAGCCAGGTGTTGCCGTCCGGGAGGGGACGCAGCGTCTGCGCGGTTTCCTCCGGGGCGTTCAGATAGCCCAGCATGACCGTCGGCCCGCGCAGGATGATCTCACCCTCCTCACCGGCGGGCAGGAGCTCTGTCGTCCCGGGGCGGACAATGCGGTATTCCGTGTCGGGGAAGGGAATACCGATGCTTCCCTCGCGGCTGACGTGCTTCGGCGTCAGGCAGCTGGCGGTGACACATTCGGTGAGGCCGTAGCCCTCGCGCACCTGAATGGAGGCGTTGTGCCCGGCCAGGAAGGCGTCGATCTTCTTTTTGAGCTCGACCGAGAGCGAGTCGCCGCCGCAGAACATCCCCATGAGATAGCTCATGTCCGTGTTTTTCAGCTGCGGCATATGCAGAAGTGCCTCGAAAATGGTGGGTACGCCCGCGATAAAGTTCGGCTTTTTCCGCCGGAGCATATTGGCGTAGGACTTGCTCGTGAAGGTCGGCATGAGAATGCAGCACGCGCCGTGGATCAGCACGGTGTGCAGGTTGATGCCGAGGCCGAAGCCGTGGAAGAGCGGCATACAGCTCAGCATTTTGAGGCCCGTGCGGAACTCCTCTCCGATGGCTTCCCGCGCCTGCATCGCGCAGGCGTTGAAGTTGAGGTCGGACAGGCAGATGCCCTTGGGCTGTCCGCTCGTGCCGCCGCTGTAGAGGATGACGGCGGTGTGCGCGGGGTCAAAAACCGGATCCGGCAGCGGGATGCTGTCCTCGCCGCGCTTTTGGAAATGCGTCCAGAGCATATCGCCGTTACGATCGGGAAAACGACGGTATTCGCGCCCCTTCTTCAGCGTGTATACCGCCGCGAGATGGGGCGGAAGCTCGTCCTGCATCCGGGCAGTCAGGATCGTGACCGGGTGATCGGCCTCCGCCAGTGCGGCTTTGGCCTTTTCGTAGAAAAGATCAACGGTCAGAAGCATTCTGCTCTGCGATAGGTTGACATAATATGTTATCTCGGACTGCGCGGAAAGCGGATGTATCATGTTGGCGACGGCGCCGATGCGGTTCAGGGCGTAGAAGCAATCGAGCGCCTGCGGTGTGTTCGGCATACAGATCGTCACGGCGTCGCCGCGGCCGATGCCCGCGGACACAAAGGCCCGCGCTGCGCGCTCGATGCGGCGGATGAAGGCGCTGTAGCTGGTTTTGCGTCCGTAAAATTCATAAGCAGGCTCATTCGGGTACTGCGCGGCGATGCGCTCCACCATCTGAAACATGGTCAGAGGCGGGTACTCGAGATGATCCCGCTGTTTGTATTCTTCCATGGGATTCCCTTCTGTTGGTTAAAAATGCTCCCGCGCAGGACAGAGCTGTCCTGCGCGGGCAGAGTTTTTGTCAGGGTGTGATAACGATCACGCCGGTGTAGGTGCCGGGAACGAGGGGCGTTGCCGCGCCATCGACGGTCATGGTGCCGGTGACGGTGCAGCCCTCGCCGATCGTGAGGCCGCTCAGCGTGCTCTCGCCGGTGACGATCCAGGAGGCGCCGTCGGCAAGGGTCATGTATACGCCGTGCGCGGTGGCATAGCTGGCGTCGAGGGCATAGTCGGTGAAGCCCTCGGCAGCAGCGGCCTCGTTCCAGTGGTCGCAGTCATAGCCGTTCACCGCGCCTTCGAGCGCCGTGGCGGAGAGGGTGATGTTCATGTCGCGCTGATAGTCCTCGTGGACGATGTCACCGGCGACGGTCATGTCGGTCATGGTGACGTGGATGCCGGGATACTGCTCACCGTCGGGGACGGCGTTCATGAACATGGTGTCGTTGTTGTAGACGGAGTGGATGATCGCGCCGGTGCCGTTCGGATCGGGGAGGATCTCGGAGGCGGTCAGGGCGATATCGGTGTTGGTGCTCTTGATGAGGATGACGCTGCCCGCGGTGTGGTCGATATAGGCCTGCTTCTGGTCGTCGTAAACGATGCCCTTGTCAAGACCCATGTCGGTCTTGAGGGTGCTGCCGTTCACGATGACGGGCGTGGAGTAGAGAGGCAGCTCCTCCTGGGAGTAGCCTTCATATTCCCAATAAGGGGGCAGGTTCACGCTGTGGATCATGATGGCGTTGCGGCCGCCGGCGATGACGCTGCCCTGCTCCTTGTCGGCGCGCAGCTCTTTGTCCGCGTCGGTCAGGTGCGCGGCCATGGCGGCGTCGGCCTCGCCGTCGGCGATGGTTCCGACGACGACCTTGCCGTAGGTGCCGGAGATGATGCCGATCTCACCGGCCTCGATATCGGAGCCGTAGGAGTAGAAGTTGCAGAACAGGTCGGAGTAGGCGCCGTAGCCGCCGTCATAGGTGCGGGCAAAGGAGCCGTAGGTGTAGAGGCTCAGCTCGTCCTGACCCTCCTCGAGGGCGGGGACGGCTCCGTCCGTGGACAGGGCAGCCCAGTTGGTGCCGACAACAGAGGAGTTTACATAATATGAATGACCCTGGCTCAGGGCGAGGGTGGTGCGGACATTGCCGGCGACGAGGAGGTTGCCGGGATTACCGGCCAGCGGGACGGTCGTCGCGGGGTCGATGGCGACAACAACGGAGTCACGCACGGTCAGATCGGATGTGCCGGAGTTCTGAATGGCGGAGCCGTTCACGGCGGTGATGATCTGGTTTTCGATGACGGCGTCACCGTCGGGCAGGTTGACGGCGCCGGAGGCGGTGAGGTCGGAGGCGCTGCCAGCAAAGCCGTAGAGGATCGCGCTTCCACCGGCCTCGTTGGAGGCGACATAGGCCTCGCCGGAGGCAAAGGCGCCGGTGCTCAGGCAGAGCGCCAGACAGAGGATCAGGGACAAAATGACGGTGCGTTTTTTCATAGTGCTGCTCCTTTTATAAACAGATTGATATGATTATAACACGAAAAGCACATTATGGAATAGATTTAACTATAATTTTATACAGGATATCAGAACTGATGGGTGACGGCATAGGCATCGCGGCTGCCGGTGTGCAGGTTTCCGACCTGGCGGCAGTCGCCGATCAGATAGAAGTCGGCGGAGCCGTCGTAAAGGGAGAGCGCTTCGTCCTGCTTCGGGGCCATGCCGCCAAGGGCGACGACGCTGTCGCATTCGATGCGGCGGGTGTCGCCGTTTTTGTCGGTGTACTCGACATAGCCGTCGCCGATGGCGGTGGCGGATGCGCCGGGGATATAATCAAAATGGTCGAGCTTCGCGTAGAACTCCTGCATGATTTCGCGGTAGTGGATCGGCGTGGCGTCGAGCGCGAGACCGTCCTGCCGCGTGAGGACGACGGTGTCGTGTCCGTTTTCGGCGAGGTACATCGCCACCTCCGTGCCGGATTCCGAACCGCCGATCACGACGCAGCGGTGACCGAGCTCGGCCTCGTGACCGAATGCCTCAAAGACGGTGCGCGCCTTTTCCGCGCCGGGGATGGGCGGCTTTTTCGGCGTTGCGCCGAGGGCGGCGATGACGACGTCATAGCCATGCAGGCTTTCCGCGTCCGCCTTTGTGCCGAGGCGGACTTCGACCGGGCTTTTCCGGATCTGGCGGATGAGGTACTCGCGGTAATTCACGAGCGGCCATTTGAAGGTCGGCGCATCCATGAGCTTGAGCTGACCGCCGAGCGCATCGGACGCCTCGAAAAGCGTGACGGTGTGTCCGCGCTCCGCGGCATAGAGCGCGGCGCGCATACCGGCCGGGCCGCCGCCCACGACGGCGACGCGCTTCGGCGCACCGGCGGGACGGGTGAGCTTGTCGAGCTTGTGGGCGATGCCGAGCTCCGGATTCACGGTGCAGAAGCTGTTCCAATGCCCCGTCAGGCTGGAGACATGGCACTTATTGCAGCGCACGCAGGGAAGCACATCCTCGCCGCGGCCCTCGTGAATCTTTTCGTAGTAGGCGGGATCGACGAAGAAGGCCCGCGCCGCGCCGATGAGGTCGGCCTTGCCGGAGGCGATGGCCTCTTCCGCGTCATCCGGGTCCTGAAAGCCGCCGATCGGCTCGCAGAGGATGCTTGTTCCGGAGGCCTTGACCGCGGCGCAGGCGTCGAGCGTGGCGTATTTGTGGAGGGCGGAGTTATAGCCCGTGGGATGGTTGAGGTTCGCGTTCGAGGCGCGGAACTGGAAGATATCCGCATAGCCCTCGGCCAGATGGGCGAGCGCGATCGTATCCTCGATGGTCGTGCCGCCGGGTTCCTCCGGCGTGATCTGCACCTCGATGGGGAAGTCCCGGCCGCAGAGCTCCTTGATCCGGGCGCAGAGCTCGAGCAGGAAGCGGGCGCGGTTTTCGAGCGGGCCGCCGTACTCGTCGGTGCGCTTGTTCGTGAGCGGGGAGAGAAAGCGGGAGAACAGCGTGGCGCGATAGGCAAAATGCAGCGTGACCATGTCAAAGCCGAAGGCCTGGTAGCGTTTCGCTTTCTGCGCCTGCGTCTCGATGACCTCGCGGATCATCTCGCGGGGCATTTCCTTTGCGGCCTTCCCGCCGCGGGTCATGATGCCGATGTCGTAATCGACCTGCCCGTCGCGGAAATTCGTCGGGTCAACGGTCATGTCCACCGCCGGCACGGCGTAGACGTCGTACATCGGGTCGGGTGCGGCGAAGGGCATCAGCGCGAGGGAGATGAACGAGCCGTAGTAATGCACCTGATCGGCGAGCTGGCAGAGATAGTTCTCCACGCTGGGGTCGGTCAGGTCGTACATCGGGAAGCGCTTGCCGTCCTCGTTGAAGGAGGTGCGCTGCTTCGGATTGGACCAGTCGGCGAAGGTCACGATGGCCGCGCCGTTGCGGGCACAGTTGGCGACATGGGTGATGACCTGTTCGGACGGGAAGGATTCCGGGCCCTGCAGAAAATGCGGCAGGGCGTTGCTGGAGACAAAGCGGTTTTTGAGCACTTTGTTTCCGAGCTTTATGGGGGAGAGAAGATGACTGTATTTTTTCATGATACACCTCGTTTATTTATGGGCCCAGTTTACAACGAAACGGACGCTTTTTCAAGAACCGGATCGGCTGCGGCGTGGTGATTGACGGGCAAACGGGAAAAGTATATAATATTATGTGCTGATTTACACAGAAAACGGGGAAAACAAAATGCAGACCAATATCCTTGAGTATCTGGACGCCTCCGCGTCCCGCTTTCCGAATAAGATCGCCTTCGGGGACGAAAAGACCACGCTGACCTTTGCCGCGCTGCGGGAGCTGACCATGCGCGCGGGAAGCTTTCTGGCGTCCCGCATCGCCGCAAATCAGCCCGTGGCGGTGTTTATGGAAAAAACGCCGGAGTGTCTTGCTGCGTTTTTCTCGGCGGTGCGTGCCGGCTGCTTCTATGTGCCGCTCGACACGAAAATGCCCGCCGAGCGCGTGAAGCTCATCTTCGACACGCTGCACCCCGCGTTTGTGTTTTACGATGAGAAAAATGCCGAGGCCGCCCGGGCCGTGGCGGGACAGGCGCAGACCGCGCTGTTTTCCGAGGCCGCGTCGGCGGAGGTCGATGAGGCGGTGCTCACAGCGATCCGGCGCGGACACGTCGATACCGACCTGCTGTATGTGCTGTTCACCAGCGGCTCGACCGGCGTGCCCAAGGGCGTCACGATCAGCCATCGGAGCATCATCGACTGGGCGGACTGGCTGCATGACACGCTGGACATCGACGAAAACGCCGTACTGGGCAATCAGGCGCCGTTCGTGTTCGACAACTCCACGCTCGACATTTACAGCACGCTGAAAAACGGCGCGACGACCTGGATCATCCCGAAAAAATGCTTCTCGTTCCCCAAGACGATGATGCGTTTCCTCGCGGAGCATGAGATCAACACCATTTTCTTTGTCCCCTCGGCGCTTATCGCGCTGGCAAACTCCGGCATTCTGGAGACGGTGCGGCCGACGAGCCTGAAGCGCGTGTATTTCTGCGGCGAGGTCATGCCGAACCGCCAGCTCAATATGTGGCGGCGCGCCCTGCCGGAGGCCACATTCTGCAATATGTACGGCCCGACCGAGATCACGGACGTGTGCGCGTATTACCTCGTCGATCGCGAATTTAACGACGATGAGCCGCTGCCGATCGGCTTCCCCTGTGCGAACACGCGGATACTGATTCTGAACGATGACAACCGGCCCGTGGGCCCGGACGAGACCGGAGAGCTCTGCGTTCTCGGAACCTGCCTGTCCCACGGCTACTATAATAATCCCGCGCAGACGGAGAAGGCGTTCGTCCAGAACCCGCTGAACACGGCGTTTACCGAGCGGATGTACCGCACGGGCGACCTCGCCCGCTGGAACGAGCGGGGGGAGATCATGTTCCTCGGCCGCAAGGATTTCCAGATCAAGCATCAGGGCTGCTACCGCATCGAGCTCGGCGAGATTGAGACGGCGCTGCTCGCCGTCCCGTCGGTGTCGAACGGCTGCTGCCTCTTCGACGCGGAGAAGGATGAGATCGTCTGCGTCTATATCGGCGGCGAGGAGCCCGGCGCGCTGGCAAAGCAGCTTGCGGAAAAGCTCCCGGCGTATATGATGCCGAACCGCTATGTGCCGCTTGACCGCCTGCCGATGACAATCAACGATAAGATCGACCGGGTCACGCTGAAAAAGACATACATCGGCTGAGCGGGCCGGCGGATATGGCTCTGGCCTGCCGTGGAGCCGCCTCACACGCTCGTGCATTGGGAGGGAAACGCATGAAAACGATCTATTTTGACAAGGACATTCCCCGCGTGGTTGCGACAAAGGCCGCGGCGCGGTTCAAGGCGACGCAGGGACTGCTGTTCACGGGACTCAACGCCGTGAAATTCAAAAAGGACATTCCCGACCCGCCTCTCCCGGCGGATAACTGGGTGCGCGTGCAGAATATCGCCTGCGGCGTCTGCGGCACGGATGTAAGCTTCTTCAAGGCGACGACCGGCACAAACTCCGCGCTGGAGCCGATCCCTGCGAGCAAAAAAACCTATCTCGGCCATGAAAATGTCGGCCGCGTGGTGGAGGTCGGCCCCGCCGTCACGGACTTCAAGATCGGCGACCGGGTGGGCATCCGTGCCTATATGGCGGGCTGCGATACGAAGGATCTGCCCCGCTGTCCGCGCTGTGCCGAGGGAAACTACAACCTCTGTTTGAACTACGGCGCGAAGCCGCGCTTTGAGCTTCCGTGGACGGGCGCGGGCTGGGGCGACAGCTTCATCGCGCCGCAGCAGCAGCTATATAAGATCTTTGACGAGCTGACGGATGAACAGGCGGTCATGATCGAGCCGAGCTGCGTCGCGGTGCACAGCGTGCTGATGGCGCCGCCGAAAGCCGGGGAAAAGGTTCTCGTCATGGGCTGCGGCGTGATCGGTCTCGGCATTGTGCAGGCGCTCAGGCTCATTCAGCCGGACTGCGAGATCTGGGTCATGAGCCGCACAAAGGACAAGCTCGACTTTGCGCTGCGCCTCGGCGCGGATCATGTGCTTGCGGGCGACGCCATGGAGGCGGCGTCCAAAGCGACCGGAGGCAGCGAGGTATATCAGGGCATGAGTCGCAAAAACCGCTATTTCTTCGGCGGCTTCGACCGGGCCTATGACTGCATCGGCGGCAACTGGGCCAACACGCTCGGCGTGCGCCTGCTGGCAGGACGCGGCACCTTCGTGAAGGTCGGCCATCACATGAACGCTGTGAAGTACGACGAGACCCCGGTCTGGTGGCAGGAGATCACCATGATCGGCATCGACGCGCACGGCATGGAGGAGTGGGAAGGCCGCAGGCTCTATACCTTCGATCTCGTGCAGGAGTGGATTCGCGACGGGAAATACTCCGTGGATGGATTCGTGACGCACCACTTTCCGCTGGAGGACTATAAAAAGGCCTATCGCCTCGCGATGGACAACCCGCCCGGTGTGTTCAAGATCGTGCTTGACTGTCAATAAAAAAATCGACATCCTTTGGGATGTCGATTTTTTGTTGTGTGCCATTCTTATTTCCCGAACAGGCCGCTAAAGAAGTCCGCGATGGAGCGGAAGAAGTTCGAGACCTTCTGGCCGAAGGAGGTTGCCTTCTCGGCGTATTCCTGTACGGTGGCGGCGTACTGCTGCACGGTGGCCACGCCGTTTTTGAACTGCTCGACCTTGTCGGTCAGATCGGCAATGGACAGTCCCTCCATGCTGCGGCAGAGCTCGATGAGGCGGTTGATGAGGTCCTCGTCCAGCGTATAGCCGTAGCTGTCGGCGATGAGGATGATCTGCTCGCGCAGCTCCCCGTCGCTCATGTTCTTTGTCTCGTCGAGGATGAGCTTGAGCTCGTTCACGATGGAGACGGCGTCGGCGTTGGAGATCTCCTCGGCGACCTGGTCAACATCGACATTGCTGGTGTCGATGCCGCTCATATCCACGCCGGCCTCCGCAATCGCGTCGGCCAGCTCCGCCGTGATGACAAGCTCATCGGCGGCAGCGGCCTTGGCCTCTTCGTCCAGCTGCTCGCCGGTGATGTCCTCATAGGCCTTGTAAATACCGGTGAGGGCGGCGGTGCCGGAGACGGAGAAGGGCGCGCCGACCTTGACCTCGGCGTCAAAAATGCCGGCGGTCATGAGCGCGGATTTATACATATCCTGGGTGCACCAGCTGATGTTGTTGGTGCTGACCGTGAGGCCTGCGCCCTCCGAAAGGGTCTTGATATAGATGCAGGAGATGCTGCGCGTGCCGATCACGCTCTCGGAGACGATGCCCTCGAGGTAATTGCGCTCCTCGGCGTTCGTGACCTTCAGCTCGGTGACAGAACCCCGCATGAGGCCGAACTGGCCATAGACAGTCAGAATATCGTTCTCGCCGAGGTCGGCGCCGATGACGACGCGCTCCTCGCCCTCGTTCACGGCGAGAGCCGGGACGCACAGGGCCAGCGTCAGGCAAAGCAGAAGAAGGATGCTTATGATTTTTTTCATTGGTTTCTCCTTTCCAGAGAGGGGATTACTCCTTTCCGAGCTCCGCGGCGGCCTCGGCGGCGGCTTCGGCGCGCTGACGGCTGGTTTCGGCGTCTTTGCCGCGGGCCAGGACGTAGATTTTGATTTTCGGCTCGGTGCCGGAGGGTCGGATGACGATGTTCACATCGTTTTCCAGCTCAAAGTAGAGGACGTTGGAGCCGGAGAGGGACATGGTTTCCACAACGCCGAGACCGGGCACGGAAATCGTGCCGTCGCGATAGTCGCGCATACGGATGACCGGCTGGCCGGCCAGCTCCGACGGAGGCGCCGTGCGGAGACGGGTCATCAGCGCCGCCATGCGCTCCGGGCCGTCCACGCCCTCCATAAAGATATTCAGCGTACGCTCGGAGAAATAACCGTATTTCTGGTAAATCGCGTCGACGGCGTCGAGCAGCGTCATGCCCTTCTGGTAGTAGTGGGCGGCCATCTCGGCGATCATCATGCTCGCCGTGACGGCGTCCTTATCGCGGACATAGTCGCCCATCATGTAGCCGTAGCTCTCCTCAAAGGCGAGGACATAGCGGTAACTGTCCGCCTCGGCGTACTGGGCGAGCTTTTCGGCCATGAACTTGAAGCCGGTGAAGGTCTCCTCGAAGTGAACGTCGTTCTGTTCGCAGATGGCGCGGGTCATGCCGGTGGACACGATGGTGGAGAGCACGGCGGCCTTTTCGGGCAGTGTGCCGACGGCTCGGCGGGCAGTGATGATATAGTCGGCGAGCAGCGCGCCCATCTGGTTGCCGGTGATCGTGTGATACTCCCCGTCGCGGCCGAGGGCCATAACGCCCACACGGTCGGAGTCGGGGTCGGTGCCGATGATGAGCTCGCTGTGAACCTTCTTGGCCAGGTCAACCGCGAGATAGAAGCCCTCGGGATTCTCGGGGTTCGGGCTTTCCACCGTGGGGAAGTTTCCGTCGAGCACCATCTGTTCGGGCACGGGGTGGATCGCCTTGAGCCCCAGACGGCGCAGCGCCTCGGGAACCAGCTTGTAGCCCGCGCCGTGGAACGGCGTGTAGACGACCTGGAATTTGTCCGCGACGGCCTTTACGGGAGCGGGGTCAATGGCCTGCGCCATGACGTTTTCGAGGAAGAGCTCGTCGGTCTCCTCGCCGAGGTATTCGATAAGGCCCTTATCGAGCGCCTCCTGAAGCGGCATGACAAAGGGGTCGGAGAAAATGTCGATCTCGCTCATGTGCTGGGCAACGGCTTCGGCGTGCCGGGGCGGAAGCTGTGCGCCGTCGGACCAGTAGACCTTATAGCCGTTGTATTCCTTGGGGTTGTGGCTCGCGGTGATGTTGATGCCGGCGGTGGCGCCGTAATGAATGACGGCGAAGCTGAGCTCCGGCGTGGGGCGCAGCGCGTCGAACAGGCGCACATGGATGCCGTTGGCCGCGCAGACACAGGCGGCTTCGCGGGCAAACTCGGCGCTGTTGTTGCGGCAGTCGTAGCAGATGACCACACCTTTGCGGCGGGCCTCATTTCCTTCCTCGACGATCAGAGAGGCAAAAGCCTGCGTGACCCAGCGGATGACATGGATGTTCATGCGGTTCAGGCCGACACCCATGCGTCCGCGCAGACCGGCGGTGCCGAATTCCAGCGGGCCGCGGAAGCGGCTTTTGATCTCGGTTTCGTCTTCGCGAATGGCGTTGAGCTCCTGCCATTCCGCCTCGGATAGGGCGGGGCTGTCGAGCCAGCGGTCAAATTCCTTCCTGTAATCCATCGTCCGGTTCTCCTTCCAAAAGTTCCCGTGCCTCGTCCAATCGGGTGCGGGGAACAAAGATGTCAATGCCGTTTCCGCTCATGCCGAGGATGAGCTCGCCGAAGGCGCCGTCGCCGGGTGCGCGGCGGATGCTGGGAATGCCGAAGGATTCCAGCATGGATTGAATCATCTCCGCTTCCAGATCGAGCGGCCCGCAATGGGTCAGAAACGCCACCTCAACGGTCTCTCCGGCCTCGGTGCGGGGCCAGGCGTCATAGGTTTTGCCGTATTCGCGGCGACCCCAGGATTCCATGAATGATACCTCATTTCCTATTTGTGATATTTTGCGCCGGCGTTGATGGTGAACGCACGGTAGAGCTGTTCGAGCAGCATGACCCGCGCCAGATGATGGGGGAAGGTCATGTCCGACATGGAAAGACGCCAGTCGGCGGTATTTTTCTCGGCCTCGGAAAGCCCTTCCGAGCCGCCGATGAGGAAGCATATCCGGCTCTGCCCGTCCATGGCGCAGGCGGCAAGGCGTTTGGCCAGGCCGGGACTGTCGGTTTTCTGTCCCTCGATGCACAGGGCGATGACATAAGAGCCTTTCGGCACGCGGGCGGTCAGGTCGCCGTTTTCGGGCAGCTCGATGACCTCCGGCTGGCAATAGGCCGCGAGACGCTTTATGTATTCGCTGCAGGCGTCAATATAGTACTTCTCTTTCAGTCTGCCGCGGCAGAGGACGGTTATACGCAGCATGGAGCGGTTTCCACCTCCAGAAATCCCAGCTCGGGCGCGACGGCGATGGATGTGCCGGAGCCGTCAAGGCCGCGGCGCACGGTTCGCAGCGCGAGGGCGGGGGTGTTGTTGTGGGCGGAGAGGTGGCCGAGGATGATCTGCTTCGTGCCGCTGTGTGCGAGAACCGAAGCAAGCCAGGTGCATTCCGCGTTGGAAAGGTGTCCCTCATCCGACAGGATACGTCGCTTGAGCGCGGCGGGATATGGGCCGTATCGCAGCATCTGCTCGTCGTGATTTGCCTCGATCAGGGCAATGTCCGCGCCGGGCAGATAACGGAGCATGGCGTCCGTGACGCAGCCGGTGTCCGTGGCGATCGCGACGCTGCCGCCGTCCGCCGTGAAGCGGTAGCCCACGCTCTGCATCGTGTCATGCGACGTGGGAAAGGCAAGTGCGGTCAGGCTGCCGAGGACGAGAGGCTCTTCCGGGGTAAAAGGGTGAAGATAAGGGGAAACCCCCGAAACAAGACGGCAAAGCGCAGCCGCGACCGTTCCAGGGGCATAGACCGGCACAGGAGTGTTTTTCAGAAGAATGGAAAGCCCCTTGATATGGTCTGCGTGTTCGTGCGTGATAAAGATTCCGGAAAGCTCCGAAGAGGAAAGAGCGGCACGGGAAAGCGCTTCGCGGATGCGCTTGGCGGAGATTCCCGCATCGACGAGAATACTCTCGCCGCCGCCCTGAATGAGGCAGCAGTTGCCGGAGGAGCTGCTGGCAAAGACCGTGAGCTTCACAATCAGCCCGCGATCCAGGAGGGGGGGATGGAGATCGGTTCGTCCGGCTCATCCGCGCAGACGATGTCCGCGCCGAGGGCGCGGAGCTTGCCGACAATATCCTGGTAGCCGCGCTCCACGAAATGGATGTCCTCCACGCGTGTGGTGCCGCGGGCCGCGAGGCCGGCGACGATCACAGCGGCGCCGCCGCGCAGGTCGCAGGCCCGGACGGTCGCGCCGGTGAGCTGCTCAACGCCCTGGATGAAGGCCGAACGGCCGTCCACCTGAACCTGAGCGCCCATCTTGCGGAGCTCCTCGATGTATTTGTAGCGGTTATCCCAGACGCCCTCGGTGATGATGCTCAGGCCGGCCGCGCAGCAGAGCACGGCGCCGATCTGAGGCTGCATATCCGTGGGGAAGCCGGGGTAAGGCATCGTCTTGATGTTCGCGGGGCGCAGCTTGCCCTCGCGGCGGACGAGAACGTAATCGTCGCCCTCTTCGATCTCGACATTCATCTCCCGCAGCTTGGAGGATATGCAGTCGAGATGCTTTGGAATGACGTTGGCGATGCGGACGGAGCCTCCGGTGGCTGCGACTGCGGCCATGTAGGTGCCGGCCTCGATCTGGTCGGGGATCAGCGCGTAGGTGCCGCCGTGGAGCTGCCGTGCGCCGCGCACCTTGATGACGTCCGTACCGGCTCCGCGCACATCGGCGCCCATGGAGTTGAGGAAGTTCGCCACGTCCACGATATGCGGCTCGCGGGCCACGTTTTCGATGACGGTCTGGCCTTCGGCCGTGGCGGCCGCGATCATGATGTTGATGGTCGCGCCGACGGAGACCTTGTCAAGGTAGATGCGGCAGCCTTTGAGACGGCCTCCGCGGGCACGGGCCTGAATGAAGCCGCTGTCCACGCGGATCTCCGCGCCGAGGGCGGTCAGGCCCTTCAGATGCTGATCGATGGGACGGACGCCGAAATTGCATCCGCCGGGCATGGTGCTGCACGCCGCGCCGAAGCGGCCGAGCATCGCGCCGATCAGATAATAGCTTGCGCGGATGCGCCGCGTCATCGACCAGATCTCGTCGGAGAGCTTGTCGATGCGGACATTCGTGCAGTCGATCTCCACGATGGACGGGGTGATCGTGCGTACCTCCGCGCCCATCAGGTTCAGAATGCGGAGAAGTGTATCGGTGTCACTGATCTGCGGCAGATTCTCAAGGCGGCAAACGCCCTTGACCATAAGTGCGGCGGGGATGATGGCGACGGCGGCGTTTTTGGCGCCGGAGATCTCCACCGTGCCGTGAAGCGGATTCCCACCGTTTATAATATACTTTTCCATAAAAATTCTCCATGCGCTCAGCGCATAAGCATTTTTGAAAGCCCGAAAGAAGGCTTGAAATCAGATATTGCGCCCAGAGTAAATGATATTATACCATGTCGTTGCCGGAAAATCAAATCCCGCGCAGAATACGCTCGGCGCGGAGTGCGCCGACAACGGTTTTGGCGTCGCGGATCTCGCCTGTTTCGATCCGGCGGATGAGCTCGTCGAGAGGAACGCGGGCCACGTCGAGAAACTCGTTGGGATCGGGATGCGCCTTGCCCTGATGCAGCCCGGTGGCGAGGTACAGATACAGCGTCTCCGTGCAATAGCCGGGGGTGGCGTAAAGCACTCCGAGGTCGCGCCAGTTGTCGGCCTCCAGCCCGGTCTCCTCGCTCAGCTCCCGTTTGGCCGCCGGAAGCGGTTCCTCGCCGGGCTCAAGCTTCCCGGCGGGCAGCTCCCACAGATGCGCCCGGAACGGATAGCGGTACTGACGAACCAGGGTGATCGTGCCGTCCTCTGCCACCGCGGCGACGCATACGCCGCCGGGATGCCGCACGACCTCCCGCATGGTGATGCTGCCGTTCGGCAGCTCGATCATATCTTCTTCCACGTCCACGATGATGCCCTTGAGGGTGTTCACGCGGCGGAGCGTTTTTTCTGTATAGTCCATAGCCGGCCTCTCATGTTGTTATGTAAATCTTTTGTGCTTTTCAGTATACCACGCCCGCAAAGAAATTACCACATTTTTATCCTATACAGCTTCGGAAGAAATGTTCTATAATTTGATTGCATTTTGAAAAAACAGGAGGTTCGGCATGAAAACGGTACAGGTGACGGAAAAGGCGGTGACCATCCGATGCTCGGGGGAGGAAGCGCCCACGGGGAGCAGTCTTCGGAAGCTGGTGCGCCGTGTACTGGCGGAGAACGGCTGCGAGCCGTGGCCGGGTATGGAGGCGGAGTGCTTCGAGGCGGAGGGGGATGTGCTCGTGATCGTCCGGCCGGGAGCGGTGAGGCGCGCCTTTTTCTTTCCGGGCACGGAGGAGCTCTGCGCGGCGGAGCCGTATATTCAGTCGGGGGAGACCGCGCTGTATCGAGTGCGGGACGGCTTTCTGCTGACGCTGGAGGCGGAAACCTGCCGACCCGGGCTGTATGAATTCGGGGAGGCGGTGTGCCTGTCGGGCGGCTGGGAGGAACACGCCCGGGAACAGGGCCTTTGTCTGGCGGAGCGGGATGCCGCGGCTTATCTGCGCCGACAGCTTATGACTTGACATATATGCTATTATATTATTCTGATGTTTGCTAAATTGACGGAGATGTAGTATAATATGCATCAGAGGGAAAATTTCCCGGCTATTTCGCAGAACCGAGGTGAGATGCATGGCTGTCAAAGGGGCGGGAACAAAGCAGATTGCCGCCAATCGCAAGGCGCTTCATGACTATTTTGTTCTGGATCGCTTTGAGGCCGGCATCGAGCTGACCGGAACGGAGGTAAAGTCCATCCGCGCCGGCACGCTGAACCTGAAGGACTGCTATGCCCGCGTGAAAAACGGCGAGCTGTGGGTTCACGGTATGCACATAAGCCCGTATAAGCAGGGCAGCTACTTTAACGTCGACCCCGACCGTGACCGGCGGCTTCTCATGCATAAGCGGGAGATCGTCCGTCTGGGTTCCCGTGTGCAGCTGGAGGGATTGGCACTGGTGCCGCTGAGCCTGTATTTCCGCGACGGCTATGTCAAGGTCGAGCTCGGTCTGTGCAAAGGCAAAAAGCTGTATGACAAGCGGAACGATGCGGCGGAAAAGAGTGCGCGGCGCGAAATAGACCGCAAAATGAAGGAGGCAAATTCATGAGCAATCCTGTTGTTACCATCAAAATGTTCGACGGCGGCGTCATCAAGGCGGAGCTGTACCCCGAGATCGCGCCGAACACGGTCAATAACTTTGTTTCTCTGGTGGAGAAGGGCTTTTATAACGGCCTGATCTTCCATCGCGTCATCCCCGGATTCATGATCCAGGGCGGCTGCCCCAAGGGCACCGGCACCGGCGGCCCGGGCTATGAGATCCCCGGCGAATTTGCCGCGAACGGCTTTGCCAACGACCTCAAGCATACCCGCGGCGTGCTGTCCATGGCCCGCGCCATGCACCCCGACTCTGCCGGCAGCCAGTTCTTCATCATGCATGAGGACGCGCCCCATCTGGACGGGCAGTATGCCGCGTTCGGCCAGGTGCTGGAGGGCATGGACGTGGTTGACAGGATCGCCGCGACCAAGACCGGCTGGGGTGATAAGCCCCTGTCCCCGCAGATCATGCAGAAGGTCACGGTCGACACCAAGGGCGAGACCTATCCCGCGCCGAAGAAGTCGTAAGCCGTACACCATTTTATGAAATATCCCCCGGCTCGTACCGGGCCGGGGGAAATATCGCTCTCACTTTACCCATGGGGCTGCAATGGTTTCGACGGGGGTGTGGGGGCGGGATAAGCGGGCGGATGACCCGACCATCCATAAAATCGGGAACCTTTAAAATTAACTGAGAACGATAATCTCACTCTGGCCGCCGCTTAAGGCAGGCCCGTCCAGCCCGGGAGCGCTGCGGCCCGGGGCCTGGGCGTCGATTAGCAGCGTCCGTGCGTGCGTAAAGCTTTGAACGCACCATGCATCATGAAGCTACCTGACCCGGCCGGCGTGACGGCTTGCTCCGGGAAAGGGAAACGCGCGTAAGCGCAAAATAACCGTCTGCGCCCGGAGAAAGTTCCGCTGAAATGCTTTCGGACAGGGGTTCGATTCCCCTCAGCTCCACCA